>DBFEIO010000011.1:0-41116 GCA_048330275.1 Collinsella sp. | reverse complement strand
GGAGGCGCCGCGCGCTCGGGCGGCGCGCCAGGGAGATAGTGGACGAGATAGTCGAGAAGCACGGCCTCAAGAAGGAGTAACATCGGGACTTGCAGCGACGGACCTCAGGACACTCTTACACCACGTCTGCGCGCGCGACCCGCTCCGCCGCCTCGATCACGTGTTTGGCGAGGATCGCCGTGGTCACAGCCCCCACACCGCCCGGCACCGGAGTAATTGCGCCAACAATCGGCTCCGCAGCATCAAAATCGACGTCGCCGACCAGCTTGCCGGCGGCCTCGTCCCAGTTAATGCCCACATCGATGATCGTCTGGCCCTCGCGAACCGCATCCGCGCCAATCGTGCGCGCACGTCCAACGGCCGCAACCACAATATCAGCCGCACGGCACTCGGCAGCCAAGTCGCACGTATGCGTATGGCACGTCGTCACTGTGGCATTGCGAGCCGTAAGCATGGCGGCAACGGGACGGCCAATCACCAGCGACCGGCCGACGACCGCGACCTTGGCACCATCCAGCTCAACGTCGTAATGGTCCAGTAACGCCAACACGGCCTCGGCCGTGCAAGGAACAAAGCCCTCGCCTCGACCCGAAAGCGTGGTAAGCAGTGAGGCCGGCGTCATGGAGTCAACATCCTTGGCGGAATCGAGTGCCGCAGCAACTGCATCCTCGTCAAGACCAGCGGGCAACGGACGAAACATCAGGCATCCGTGTACAGCGGGGTCGGCATTGATGTCCTTAATAGCCGCCAGCAGTTCATCCAGCGAAACATCGGCGGGAAGCAAAACGTGGCGAGCTTCAATGCCAACCTTTTCGCAGCGCTTGAGAGCACCGCGCTCGTAGGACAGATCGTCCTCGCGCTCGCCTACACGGACAATGGCCAGCGTCGGGACGATGCCCTGTTCGCGCAGGGCGGCGCAGCGAGCAGCAAGCTCCTCAGTCAACGCGCGGGCGACGGGAACGCCCTTCAACAGCTCAGCCATGGCTATCCCCTCTTCCTTGCGGCATCGGCAGCGCGGCGCGCCAGCGCATCGGCGCGCGGCAGCCACGTATCCAGCAGTTCATCGCACGCCGCCTCGAGCTCTTCGGCGCGCGCACGATCCTTCATAGACGTGGTGTTCGCAAAGAGCGTCAAGCTCGCGCCCTGCATGGCGGCGCGGCAGAATACGGCGCCGCACGCCACATCGGACAGCAGCTGTCGGGAGCCCTTGTCCGCCATGTCCTCGAGCAGCGCCAGCGCACGACCGCACGCATCCATAATGCGGTACGGCGGCATGGCGGCCACGTGCAACGCGTCCTGAATCGCCGCAGGTCGAGCCGGGTCCTCGCGTGGAATACCATACGCCGCGGACACCTGTCCGTAGGCACGAACGTCCTCGGCAACCAGACCCACAAGTTCCTGCGCCAACTCATCCGCCTGGGCAAATGCGCGTGTCAGATCGTCTGCGCGATCGGCAAGCGCGGGATTGGTCGCGCCGTAGCGCGCGACCATTCCGCACAGCGAGGCGCCCAGCGCGCCCACAAAGGCGCTCGCGCTGCCACCGCCGGGAACCGGCTCGCGCGCGGCAAGCGCCTCGGCAAACCCGCGGCAGGTCTTGTCCATCATCTCTTGGCTCATACGCATGCACCTTCAAGTCATATACATCGGTCGGGTGGAAACCGCCGACCGACCGCATCGATCACATAATGGTGCTAAGTCTAGCCCATAAGTACATAAGCGTCAGCGCACCTGGCCATCGCGGATTTCTATGACGAACGATAGGCGTCGGCACCGCAAACATGGGACACATGGCCCACCTTTCGAGACTTCCGGGCAGCGGCAACTGGGGCATACATATAGGTAAGGAGCCCTATGTTGGGGCAAGCTCATCACGGCACCGGACGACGAATGGAAGAATAACCGCACAGTAAACAAAGACATCATGCGCATGCGTAACCGCCGCCTCAGCGATCCGCGGCACACGATGTCCCTGGCAGACAAGGAGGACGCCACCATGAAGAAAAAGACCCTATCGATCCTTTCCCTTTGCATCGCCCTCTTTGCCGCGTTTGCCCTTGTCGGCTGCGGCGGGAGCGCATCGGGCGGCGGCAGCGCCCCCAAGAGCGAGAGCAAGGAAAAGGCCCCCGTCGCCAAGAAGACCGACTTTATCTGGTTTAAGGTCGAGATGCCCGAGAGCGTTGGCGTGAGCGACTCCGCCGGCAAGAACGCCGACAGGGTCCAGCTCACCTTCCCCGAGAACGAGAACACCACGGTTGACCGCTTCATACCTGTTTGGGAAGAGAAGATGACGGCAGAAGAGGCTCTTGCCGATGAAGGTCGAAAGAACAGCATGTTCCAGTGGAAAGTTGGCGACCCCGTCGAGTACAACGGCAGGACATGGCTCACCGGAACGTGCGAGGACAACCGCGGCACCCATACCTATCTCTTTACCGACGTTGAGCCGGGAAGCGTTTGCGTTCTCATCGCGAACTTCGATCAGCACAAGAAAGAAGCCGAGGCGCTCCTTAACTCCATCGAGTTCCCCGATGACATGGCGAAGGCAGTTGCCGAGGCACGCGAAGTTGAGATTTCAAGCATCGAGATCAAGTAACGGGACCCCGCACACGCCCACGTACGCGCGCCCCATTAAAACAACGAGCACCCAACCCCGGGGAGGGCCGACAACATCGGCCCTCCCCTCTTTTGCGCCTGAACATATTGCCACTTAACGGCGCAAATCCGGCCCTCAGAATGGGACACATGGCCCACCCTAGCGAGCCGTCCACGCGTACAGTAAAGGCAGGTAATCCATGGGCGGTTACAGATCGAGGAGGACACGACCATGAAAAAGAAGGCCTTTGCGATTCTCACCCTCTGCATCAGTCTCTTTGCCGCGGTTGCCCTGGTGGGCTGTGGCGGAAGCGGTGGAGCTACCGGCAGCGGTGGCGGTGCGGAAAAGCCAGCCGCGTGTATGAGGACCGACTTCATCTGGTTTAAGGTCGAGGTCCCCGAGGGCGTCGAGGTCACCGACGTCGCAGGCGATACCGCCGACAGGGCCCAGTTTAAGTTCACCGAGAGCGAGCACGCCAGCGATCGCTTCATCCCTGTCTTCGACTCTGACAAGAACGCTGACGAGCTGTTCGACTACGAGGCAAAGTGGAATGCCAGCTTTGAGTGGACCGAGAATGACCCCGTCAAGTACAACGGCAAGACTTGGCGCAACGCTTCCTATACACACTCGGGCGGCGTGACGACTGAGTACTTCACCGAAGCAGGCGGCGGCAACGTCTACGTGCGTATCGACAACGTCGAGGAGCACAAGGACGCCGTCGAGACCATGATGAAGTCTCTGGAATTTGCCGACGACATCGCCGAGGCCAAGACCGAGGCCATGGACGTCAAGCTCGACGATATCGAGATCAAGCGCTAAGCGACTGGCGAGCGCAACGGGAAACACGGTCGCAGTGCAAACAAGCGACGGTACCCCAGCGCTTCGTACCCAGGGAGGGCCGGTAAACCGACCCTCCCTTTCTTATGCCTGTAGCCGACGAACGCGAGGACGCCGGAACCGCCCCAAATGTGGCAACAGTACGAAAACGACAAACACCCCAACACGTCCGCCCACCGATTTATTGCGCCGCGCAGGCAATTAAACCAGCATCTTTAAACATCTGGGCAGTATAGTGACCAAAACTATCGCATAACCGCACTCTGCGAATGGAGAAGTTATGACCGAACACCATGCCATCAGCCGCCGAGCGTTTACGCTGGGCCTAGGGCTTGCGGCGTTGTCACCACTTGCAAGCCTGCCCGAAACCGCAGCGCCGGGCATTCCCCTGCGAGCGGCATTTGCAGACAACACACCCGCACCGTCAGTCAGCCTCGACAATTTCGTCATTCGCCTTCGCCCCGCGGGCTATTTTCGCACCGCGAGCGTCAACCAAGACGGCAACGTTCGCGGCAACGTCTGCCACCTGTTTAACGACGGCACGTCCAGCAAGCTCATCCTTGAGAACGTAACGACCAAGAATGACGATACAAACTGGTATGCTATCCGCACCTTGCTCAATTTCGAAGAGCATAAAAAGACGGGCTACAGCATTTGGTCGGTCGACGACGACTCTGACAAAGATGGAAAGGTCATCCACGTATGGGGCGGCGAGTATGACAACAAGCCCAGCCGCGCTTTTGCGTTCGAGCGTCAATCAAACGGAACCTATATCATCCGAGACCGCACGGTCGAGAAAGAAACCGAGAAAAAAGACATTAAGTACCTGGCAATAGAATCGAACGGCGAAGACCAGGACAACAATAAGATCTGCCATAAGAGTAAGAGCATTCCGTGGGAGCTCGAACTTATCGGTTACGACATGAAAAAGAACGATGCCACGGTTAGCAGCCTCGACTGGATCACGTACAGCAGCTACGTCGATGGGCCATGTTGGATGAAATACGTCGACGACAACAAGTTCCTCGACGAGCTGAGCATCCCGGGTACGCACGATTCGGGCACCTGCAGCGTGGACAACGACACTGAGCCCCAATCCTCGCAAGTAAAATGCCAGCAGGATTACATTCCCACGCAGTTGCTCGAAGGCATTCGCTATTTTGATATCCGGCTCGGAAAGGGCGATGACCCCGGCATCGACCACGGGATTTTCTACCTACTCAAAAAAGACGGGAACTATCTGCATCTCTCCGATGTCATCGGGTACTTCAAAACGTTTTTGAACGAAAACCCGTCAGAAGCGCTCATCATGCTCGCATCGCGCGGCAACGATGAGGCTACCGACGAAAGCATAACGACGGCCTTCGCCAAGGTTATGGCCGATAACCCCAACCTGTTCTACACGTCGAGCCACGTCCCCACGCTGGGCGAGGTGCGCGGAAAGATCGTCCTGCTGCGTCGATTTGGGCTCGCCGGCAACAGCGTAAGCGGCCACACGTGGGGCCTCGACCTCACCCAATGGGATGACAAGATCAAGGCGCATTCCGGGCAGTCGATGTGTCTCGTCCAAGACGCGCGGGGATTTGAAGCCATAGGGGAAACGGGCAATGAAGAGCCCTATTGCACCAAGGTATATGCCCAGGACAAGTACAAACTCACGGGAACCGACAAGCTCAGCTGGGTCGATAATGCGCTGAAGGAAACGACCGGGCGCACGCGCAACAAGGTGGACGTCGAGGACGATAACGGGGCCAAGGAGCAAGTCCTGGAGCGCTGCTGGTCTATCAACTACACCAGCTGCACGGGCTTGTCGCACGGAGGCAATCCTTTTACCTCGGCACGAGTAGTCAACGAGCATCTGTATAAGAGCCCGTACATCAACCCCAGCGGCACCGAGGATACAAAGTCAGATTACCTCAAGCACATTGGCATCATCGCATCCGACTTTGTTGATGCGGCGCTGGCCCGGAGCATCTACCAGCGCAATTACGATACGGAGCACAAGCAGACGGCTTCGTACTATCTCCCGTACTATCTCCCGACCCGCATGCGCATGACGTACGGCGACTCGCTGAGCGATGCCTCATTCCAGGATGGCAAGACCGTTGGCGAGGGTCATTTCCGCCTTGCCGACAGCAGCAACGCGCTCAACGCGACAGCTTCGGGCCATGCGTTTGCCATTGAATACGTGGATGTCGACGCCCTGGGCAACGAGACCGTTACGGGGCTGCAGGGCTCTGTGCCCATCGATATCGATCCACGCGCGCTGACGCCCCATTTTGAGGGACTCGAAGGCCTTAAGGCCGGCGAAGACGTGCGCGCCAAGATTGCGGCATCACTCGAGGGCAAGCTCGAAACCGATGCCTGCACGGCCCAGCTCGAGTTTGTGCACGACGCGAACGGCGCTCCGGGCACGGCAATGGCCGAGGGCGAAACATTTGCCGCAGGAACGTACTGGGTGCGCGTGAACGGTCTCTTGGGCGACGCGGCGCAGAACTACACGCTCGCCAGCGACGGAGCCGCAAGCTTTACCGTAGCGGCCTCGGGCAGTGCAGGCGGCACCGGCAGCGACACGGGTTCCAACGCAGGCGGCGCCGACAAGAACGGCAAGAGCAACAAGAGAGGCCAGGGCAAGAGCTCGGGCGGAAAGCTCGCCAACACGGGCGACGGCTCTGGCGTTGCCGCCGGGCTCGCTGCCGCCGCCGTGGCGACAACGGTCGCAGGTGCAGCAATGCTTGCCAGTGACCGCGACAATACCGAGGACGTTAACGAATAGGCAAGCCAGTCTTTTGGGCGCATTAACTCAATCGGGGCGCAGAATACCGTTCTGCGCCCCGATTTTTACCTTGGCCCGAACGCCGCTATCGGCTACATCACCATGTTCAGAGCTTTCACAAATTCCTGGGCCTTCGCACGGCTACTCAGGCTAAAGACGCAAGCGGTCAACAGCCTGTTACGCAGGGAAACGTCGCGACCCTTGATCCTGTTGACCCCCGTGATGTCCTTAAGGTAGACAATCTCGGTGTGCCTGTCGCCAAAAGTGCCCTTCTTGAGCACCTCGATACGATTGGGGTAGATCTTAACGTCTTTAAACCTACCCGAACCTTTGTCCTGGAATAGCAGCGTGTTGTTGTCCATACGCGTCACTCCCGTGGGGTTCGCTAAAACTGTCTCTATTGCCACATTTTAGTCACCGCAAGGCTCCCATGCGAAGGTGCCAGACAGCACAGCAATTCGTGTCCGCGCGAGGCTTTAAACTAGATGCGATAAAGATGCATTCCACAAGAGGAAAGTGGGGCGACAGTGATGGGCGAACTGGTAAACCGTGGAGAATCGGCAATCGTGCCCGAAGGTTTTTACAAGCAGGTTTCCTCGATTCTCAACGCCGCTCGCGACAAGGCCTATACCGCCGTTAACTTTGCGATGGTTGAGGCGTATTGGGAGATCGGCAAGAGCATAGTTGATGAGCAGGGCGGAGAGGAGCGCGCCAAGTATGGAGAGGCGCTGCTCAAGGCCCTCGCAATCAGACTTACCAAGGATTTTGGTAAAGGTTTTGGAGCAAGAGAGCTGCGCAAAATGCGTCAGTTCTATCTTGCATTTCCAATTCGGGACTCACTGCGTCCCGAATTGAGCTGGACACATTACCGCAGGTTAATACGCATTCCTGACCCCGAAGCTCGCACCTGGTACATGAACGAATGCGCCGACTCTCGCTGGAGCACGCGCCAGCTCGAACGCCAGATCAACACCATGTTCCGCGAGCGCCTACTTGCCAGCAAAGACAAGGAGGCTGTCACCCAAGAAATCCAAAAGAGCGCCCCAGCTCGTCGCCCCGAGGATATCATCCGCGATCCATATGTACTGGAGTTTTTAGGTTTCTCGGACGATACTGCGTTTCGCGAGAGCGATCTAGAGCAGGCGCTCATCACACATCTTCAGAAGTTCCTGCTGGAGCTTGGCCGTGGCTTCGCTTTCGAGGCGCGCCAAAAGCGCATCACCTTTGATGGGCGCCATTTCTATATTGACCTTGTTTTTTACAACTATCTGATGCGCTGCTTCGTGCTCATCGACCTTAAGACCGATGACCTTACGCATCAGGACCTGGGCCAGATGCAAATGTATGTGAACTACTACACGCGTGAGCTCATGAACGAAGGCGACAATCCGCCCATAGGCATCGTGCTCTGCGCGGACAAAAGCGATTCGATCGTCGAGTACACGCTGCCCGAAGACAACGACCAAGTGTTTGCCGCCAAATACCTGCCGTATCTTCCAAGCAAGGAAGAGCTGGCGCGCGAGCTGAGTGCCGAGTACCGCGCCATCAACGAAGCGACCAATGGCGAAACGCAAGGGTAGCAGCACGTTGCGACCGAAACGCCCGCACGCCTGTGAGCCGTCCCGCGCTGCGCTTCCCTACTTCCCAAAGATCGCAGCGAGCAAGCCCTTGCGTTTGGGCTTTTCTTCTCGGTAGGAACCCTCGACGGCGGCTGCAACCTGGCGCGGTTGCTCGCCGCCTCCACGGCGCACGATCTGGTACAGAAACGGCGACTTAACGTATTTGACCTCGATGGGCGTGGCGTGCACGGTGCTCTCGCCGGACAGATGAAGGCTCAGGTTGAGCGGCGCCACGATATGCGTCTCGCGCTTGTCGCTAAACACCACCGCGGCCGCGCGGCCCGTCTGGCCGTTCACGGCGATGCGCACCTGCTCGCCGTCGCGGCTATCCGTCGCCGGACGATCGACAAAGTAGACCGGCACCATCACCAGACCGTCCTTTTGCTTGCGGGCCTTGCGCGCCCACATGCGAATGCTCTTTTTATTGAGCCCCAGTACCGCCTCGGCATCGTTGCCGGCAATGTCGAGCGCCAGCTTATCAATGACCACCTGGTCCTTGGTAGATGCATCGACGGAGACAACGCGAAAGTCGCCCTCCTGCATGGCAGGATCGAACGGCCCCACCTTGCCAAAGTCCCACGGCTCCAAAATGCCCATAAGACGAACGTCCAGGTAGTTTGCCCGCGGATACGCCCAATCGAGTACCTCGTAGTACACCAAGGTCTCCTTGCTCAGGCCCTTGCCCGGGAAGCTCGCCATCATACGCAGGTCCGCCAGCGCCATGGGGAAATAGAAGAGCATCATGTCGTTTTGGATCGCGTCTTCCACGTCGTGCCCGGCAAAGGCATCCGGGTACTGGCGCACCAGCTGCAGCGCGTTGGCACGTGCCTGCTGCGGTGAGATTTCGCAGGGAATACCCTGCTCCGGCACATACTCCGCACCCACGCCCATGGTCAGACGTTTGCTAAACGTACCGGGCTTGAGCAGGTCGGCAATGCCGATCTTGTTGCCGCAGGACGGGCACTCAAACACACGCTGCGTTGACTCGCCCTCAAAGGACGCGCCGCAGAAGGGGCAGGGAATGCTCACGTGCGTGGCTTCTTGGAACTCCTGCGCCGTGCCGCGGTCCTCCCATAGCAGATGCTCCAGAACCGACTGATTGCGCCAGTGCGAATTAAAGAAATACCAGTCCGGGTCCTCCGGGCGCTCGAGCTGCGACACATGGGTGAGCTTAAGTAGCCCATCGACAACCGTCAGCGGCGCATGGCGAATGCCCAAAGCGCTCTTGGGCTCCCCCGCATCGGCCTGCCACGGAACGACCGTGCCGCAATAGGCGCACTCAAAGCTGCGTTTAGCCTGGTGTGAGTACATAGGGCCGCCGCAGTTTTGGCATTTAATGGCAAACATCTCGTCCATGGAAACGTCCTCCTTTGCACAGGGGCTGTCGACATTAAGTATGTCGAGCAAACTGGCACATGCCCATACCCATGTGGCCCAAAATGGACCACCCAGGCAGACGGGAAGGCCTGCTCGTTAGCGCGGGCAGACCATTGCTGCATTTTCTGAGCACCGGCGCACGGTGCGCCCATGCGAGCTACACTATCCCCTTAAACATGATTGTGAGGACGACCGCTATGCTATTTGTAAATCGGCTGGTACATACGCTTGTTCCCGGCAGCGAGGGCGAGCCGGTCGATGCCTCCTGCCGCACCAACGCGGGCTTCGCCGCAAGCCTCATCTGCATTGGCCTCAACATCACCCTGTGCCTGGCCAAGGGCATCGCAGGCCTGCTCGCCGGCTCCGTCTCCCTCATCGCCGACGCTTTCAACAACCTCTCCGATGCCTCGAGCAACATCGTGAGCCTGCTCGGGTTCCGCCTTGCCAGCCGCCCTGCAGACGAAGGCCACCCCTATGGCCACGGCCGCTACGAGTACCTAGCCGGCTTGTTTGTCGCCGTCCTGGTTTGCGCCGTCGGCATCAACCTGATCCTCGAGTCGGTCACTAAGATCATCAAGCCCTCCCCCACCGCCTACACGCTGGTCTCCCTAGCCGCTCTCGTCTTGTCCATGCTCGTCAAATTCTGGATGGCCGCATTCAACCGTGCGCTGGGCAACCGTATCGATTCCGAAACACTCATCGCCACAGCACAGGACTCCAAAAACGACGTCATCACCTCGGGATCGGTCCTGGCCGCAGCGCTTATTTCGCAGACGACCGGCTTTGACCTTGACGGCTGGGCGGGCCTGGGCGTGGGCGTCTTCATCTGCATCAGTGGCATGGGCCTGGTGCGCGACGCCATCAGCCCGTTGCTGGGGCAAGCGCCCGACCCCAAGCTCGTCCAGGCAATCCGCGACAAGATCATGTCCTATCCGCAGGTCTTGGGCACACACGACCTGATGGTGCACGACTACGGCCCCGGTCGTCAGTTTGCCAGCGCCCACGTGGAGATGCCCGGCGAGGGCGACGCGTTTGAACATCACGAGATCCTGGACACCATCGAGCACGACATCAAGCGCCAGATGGGCATTGACATCACGCTGCACTGCGACCCCATCGCGACAACCGGCGATGATTTGCGCGGCTGGGTCAAGCGCGGCATCATGCAGATCGACCCCGCACTCTCCATCCACGACCTGCACGAGCACGACGGGTTCGTTTCGTTTGACCTGGTGCGTCCCGACGGCTTTGATATATCCGACGAGGAGCTGCTGGAGCTCGTCACGCGCATCGTGCACGAGCGCCGGCCCAACGTCTCGTGCGTCGTCACATTTGATTCGGGCTTCAGCTCGCCCGAGCGTCCGGCCGAGCAGCTGTAGCCCACTTACCAGCTAGTTTCCCTGCGCGCCCGAGATGCCGTTTTGTAGGGCGTTCCAGGCATCCGTCGCCATGTCGCCCAAGTTCTGAGCGGTGTCGCCCAGGTTCTGAGCCGTATCACCCAGCTCTTGGGCCTTATCCCCAAGCTCCTGTGCCTTGTTGCTCAAGTCCTCCAGCGTATTGGAGCTCGAGCCGTCGGTACCGCTTTGGCCGTCGGACGAGTTGCCCGAGCTGTTCTTGTGCGTGAGCTGAATTTCGAGGTTGCCGTTGTCGTTATAGTAGGCAGAAGTAACGACCCAGTTGGCATCGACGACGGGCGTTGAGCCATCATCAGTCAGGACCACGGCATTCGAAAGATCGGCGCCGCGCGACTTGAGGATCTTCTTGGCGTTGGACCAGTACTGCCCCGGGATATCGCTCAGATCGACGGTGCCGGACTGGGTAGTCTCAGTTTGCTCGGCAGCGGTATCGGCCGTTGAACTCCCTCGCTTGTTGAGCATGCCCGACACAATGGCAAACACAACCGACAGCGCAAAGAAGATCGCCAGCACGATGAGGATTTTCTTGATCACGCTCGACGAACGCGACGGCTTCTTCTCCTCGTCCTCGCCATATTGCGGAATCGACTTGGGGTACTCGCGATACGGCTCGCGCGACTCGTAGCGAGACTGCGCCGTGCGAGGCATATACGTCGTCTGCTGAGGCTGCGGAATGGGATTTTGCGGCAGGTCATCATAGGGATTCGGCGTCGAGGCGGCATAAGAATCCTGCGGCGCGTAATCAAACGGGTCCGGAGCTGCGTTGCCATAGGGGCCTTGCGAAGATGCAGCGTAAGAATCCTGCGCCGTGTCGCCATAGCCCATAACCCGGGTGGGCTCGGCAGAAGGCTGCGTCGCGGCGGGGTCGGTATAACCGCGGTTGGGAACAACGCGGGTCGCATCGGCGCTATCGCCAGCCTGCGCGGAACCGTAGCCGCCCATCACGGTTGTCTTGTCCTGATCCATGCAACGATTCCTTTCCGTCGCGCGTGAGCATCACGTTATCCATGCATTCTACCCGCGCAAGAGCCTATGATGGGCAAAGCCCGTCGGTATCTACAAGACATGCGCGACAGGCGGCAACAAGCGAATCGAGGAACGTCATGGCAAAAAGCAAGCTCATCAAAGACACGACGCGTGCCGAGCGCGAGGAAATCATCAAGCTGGCACTCGCCGGCTGCGGCAACGGCAGCTGCGATAACTGCGGCAGTTGCAGCCTGGGGGCTGGCGACCCATACGGCACCTACCAGCCCTACATTGACGGCGAGATGGAAATCGCCGACATCAACATGATGGTCGCCGAGCGCAACGCCAAACTCTTCGGCCTCCAGCGCGGCTAGAAAACAAAAGCCCCGCCGGGCCTTGGGAGCGCGACGGGGCGGGCAAGCAGCTATGGGCAACAGGCTTAGAACAGGCCGGTGATGTTGCCGTCGTTGTCGACGTCGATGTTCTCGGCCGCGGGAACCTTGGGCAGGCCCGGCATGGTCAGAACACTGCCAGTCAGTGCGACCACAAAGTGGGCACCGGCGGAAACCTTGAGCTCGCGCACCGTGATGCGGAAGTTCTCGGGAGCGCCCAGGGCCTTGGCGTTGTCGCTAAAGCTGTACTGCGTCTTGGCCACGCACACCGGCAGGTTGCCAAAGCCGTTCTCGCGCAGCTCGGCGAGCTGGCGCTTGGCGGCCGGCGTAAAGTCAACGCCGTCGGCGCGGTAGACCTTGGTGGCAATGGCCTCAAGAGCGTCGGCCACATCGGCGCCGTCCTCATAGGCAAACTTGAGCTCGCTCGGCTGCTCAATCAGACGCATGACCTCATCGGCAAGCTCGAGCGCGCCCTCGCCGCCCTTGGCCCAGACCTCGGAAAGCTTAACGTTGACGCCGAGCTTCTGGCACTCGGACTCGATGAGCGCAAGCTCGGCCTCGGTGTCCGTCGGGAAGCGGTTGATGGCGACCACGCAGGGCAGACCATAAACGTTCTGGATGTTGTCGACGTGACGCAGCAGGTTGGGCATGCCGGCCTTGAGTGCCTCGAGGTTCTCCTCGTTGAGGTCGGCCTTGGCGACGCCACCGTTGTACTTCAGCGCACGAGCGGTCGCGACGACCACGACGGCGCTGGGGCGAACGCCCGTCATACGGCACTTGATGTCGAGGAACTTCTCGGCACCCAGATCGGCACCGAAGCCGGCCTCGGTAATGGCGACATCGCCAAAGCGCATCGCCATACGCGTGGCCATGATAGAGTTGCAGCCGTGGGCGATGTTGGCGAAGGGACCGCCGTGGACAAACGCGGGCGTGCCCTCGAGCGTTTGCACCAGGTTGGGCTTGAGCGCGTCCTTAAGCAACGCGGCCATGGCACCCTGGGCCTTAAGGTCGCGGGCACGGACGGGCTCGCCGGCAAAGCTGTAGCCGACGACGATCTCGCCCAGGCGCTCCTTGAGGTCGCTGATACTCGTAGACAGGCACAGGATTGCCATGACCTCGGAGGCGACGGTGATATCGAAGCCGTCCTCGCGCGGCACGCCCTGGGCCTTACCGCCAATACCGTCGATGACGTGGCGCAGCTGACGGTCGTTCATATCGACGACGCGCTTCCAAGTGATGCGTTTAACGTCGATGCCAAGCTGGTTGCCCTGCTGGATGTGGTTATCAAGCATGGCGGCCAGCAGGTTGTTGGCAGCACCGATGGCATGGAAGTCGCCGGTAAAGTGCAGGTTGATATCCTCCATGGGGATCACCTGAGCCCAGCCGCCGCCGGCAGCACCGCCCTTAACACCAAAGACGGGGCCGAGCGAAGGCTCGCGCAGGGCCACGGCACTCTTGACGCCGCGACGACGCAGGCCATCGGCCAGACCGATGGTCGTGGTGGTCTTGCCCTCGCCCGCAGGCGTTGGGTTGATAGCGGTCACGAGGACGAGCTTGGCCTGGTGATCGGTCGGCTCGTTGAGCAGCGAATAGTCGACCTTAGCCTTGTCGAAGCCGTACGGAATAAGGTGCTTAACGTCGACGCCGGCGTTCTTGGCCACCTCGGTAATAGGCAGCGGCGTGACAGAACGTGCGATTTCGATGTCAGTAGGCATGGGCGGTCCTTTCGTTACCGAATGAGAAAAAGACCAATTCAGCATAGCACGGGCGCGCAATAGTAAAACACCCATAACCGATGAACGGCGATATGTTTACCCGATGCCCAGCGATAGCCCAACAGCCCGCCAAAACAAAGCGCCCTAAACGGTAGGTTCAATCCCCAGGTGCTCAAAGGTGCGAAGGGTTGCCTGACGGCCCTGCGGCGTACGAATCATCAACCCGCACTGCAGCAGATACGGCTCATAGACATCCTCGAGCGTGCCCGGGTCCTCGCCCACCGCGCTGGCAAGGGTCGTAAGTCCCACGGCACGACCGGAGAACGTCTTAGCGAGCGTCTCCAAAATGCGAATATCCATCCAGTCCAGACCGAGCTCATCGATCTCGAAGAACTCGAGCGCCTGGCGACAGATATCGAGCTCGATGGGGCCGTTGCCGCGCACCTGTGCGTAATCGCGCACGCGCTTGAGCAGGCGGTTGGCAAGACGTGGCGTGCCGCGCGAACGCGAGCCGATCTCGAGTGCACTGGGATGGTCGATCGTCACGCCCAGGATAGTCGCCGAGCGCGTAACAATCTGCGCGAGTTCCTCGACCGTGTAGTAATCCAGGCGATATGAAATGCCAAAGCGGTCGCGCAACGGGCCGGTCAACATGCCTGAGCGGGTCGTTGCCGCCACCAGCGTAAACTTGGGGATATCCAGGCGAATCGAGCGCGCCGCCGGACCCTTGCCAATCACGATATCGAGGGCAAAGTCCTCCATCGCGGGGTACAGGACTTCCTCGACCGAACGGTTGAGGCGGTGGATCTCGTCGATAAACAGCACATCACCCGGCTGCAGATTGGTAAGGATAGCCGCCAGGTCGCCGGTACGCGCGATGGCCGGACCACTCGTGGTCTTGATCTGAGCGCCCAGCTCGTTGGCGATAACGGTGGCCAGCGTGGTCTTGCCCAGGCCCGGAGGACCCGAGAAGATCACGTGGTCGAGCGTCTCGCCGCGGCTCTGCGCTGCCTCGATGAGCACACGAAGGCTCTGCTTGATATGCTCCTGACCGCAGTAATCGTCCAGGCGCTGGGGGCGCAAAGTGCGATCGACATCGAGGTCCTCGGCCGTCAGCTCCGAGCCCACCATGCGCTCGCCGTGCGCCATGGATGCCGCCGGCGAGTTGCCGGGCGTCGCCCACAGGTCCTGAGAGTCATCGGCTTCCCACATCACGCATCCATTCCGAGTCGCTTAAGCGCCGCGCCGAGCAAATCCTCGACACGCATATCCTGCCCATCATACCCGCTCAGAGCGACATCGGTCTCCTGCGGGCTAAAGCCCATGGAAAGGAGTGCCGCACGGGCGTCATCGATCGCCGAAGGAGCGGCGGCGGGCACGGGCATCGCAACCTGACCGGGGATCGCATCGACCGGCACAAAGCCCTTGTCCTTGGCAAAGGTGCTCTTGAGCTCCAAGATGAGGCGCTGGGCGGTCTTTTTGCCCACGCCGGGCACCTTGGCCATGCCCTTGTCGTCCTCGGCCATCACCAGGGAATACAGCTGTCCCACGGTATAGGTGGAAAGCACGGCGAGCGCCAAGCGCGGGCCAACGCCCGAGACGGACACAAGCCGGTCGAACATCGTGCGCTCATCCTTAGAGGAAAAACCGAAAAGTGTCATAGCGTCCTCGCGCACCTGCATACGGGTATAGAGGCGCACCTCACCGCCGGGCGTAGGCAGCGTGGCCGCAGTGCTGCCCGAGATGCCGAGTTCAAAGCCAACGCCCGACACGTCGACGACAGCAGAGCTCATCGTGGCCTCGACAAGCGTTCCGTGGAGCTGGGAAATCATCAGTATCCGGTTCCTCTCTGTTGATAGAACTCGCCACCGGTGAGGGCGCGGGTGCGGCTGAGGTTTACATGGCAGATGGCGCAGGCCAGGGCATCGGCGGCATGGTCGGGATGAGGGTCGTGGTCGAGCTGCGTGAGCGTGCGCACCATGTAGGCGACCTGCCGCTTGTCCGCAGCGCCGGTGCCCACCACAGCCTGTTTGATCTGCATGGGTGTGTACTCGCCAATCTCGAGCGCACACTCCGAAAGCGCCACAAGCGCAGCGCCGCGGGCATGTGCCGTGGGGATGGCCGAACGAACGTTGGCGCCAAAGTAGACGCTCTCGACAGCAGCCGTGTCGGGTCGATAACGCTCGACGACATCCTTAAGGTCATGGGCGATATGCGACAGACGCACCGCGAGCGGACTTCCGGCACTGGTCTCGATGCAGCCATAGGCACGGCAGCGGACCTCGCCACGCCGCTCCTCGATAATCCCCCAACCCGTATGAGCCAAACCGGGGTCGATACCCAAAATGACCAAGCCAACCTCCCCTCATCTTTTGCCAAGCACAAGGCAAGGCCCCGCGCACTATTCACGAACGTCTGTTCTAGAATAACACAACGGGGCCAAGATGCTTAGTTGAAGTGTCGGGGTTGAAAGCGAATCCTATCCCATAGTTAGTTCTGCGAGAAAAAAGGAAACTGACGGGGATCCACCGGCGGATGCGGCATCGGGCCACCCTGGGGCCCACCCTGCGAGCCGCCCTGACCGCCCATCATCTTATCGATGGCGTCCTGAACCTCGCCCTCGAACTTTTTCATGCCCTCGTGCAAACGACGCTGACCGTCCTCAGAGCGCAGCTCCTCCATCTGCTCGGGCGAAATACCCAGCAGCTCACCCAAAATGCCCATCATCTCACCGCGCATACGGTCACTCGTATCGTCGTCGGCAAAGCGACGCACCTCGGCGCGCGCCAGCGAATCGACCGTCATACGCTCCTTGCCGTTAAGCCCCAGGTCGGACCACGCGAGCATGTACGGCCAGGCGCGCTCGACAAACGAACGGGCTGAGACGATCGACGCCGTCGGCAGCATGCGGCGGGCGGCCTCGCCCTGACGCACGAGCATCAGCAGCAGCGAGCAGGCCTCAGGCTTGCCAGCGGCCATCGGGATGTCGTCGAAAGATCGATTGCGGTCCACGTGCGCCTCGAGCGCGCCATCGACCTCACCCGGCTCAAGCCCGCCGAGCAGCTGTGCCGCGCGGTCGAGCATATCGACCGGACCGTCGAGCGTCGAGAGCGCCTGCGCCAGCACTCGCTCCATACAATCTTCCACCGCGTTGAGCGTCACGAGCTCTTGGGGCACCACGGCAGACGTGCGATTGCGCACACGCGCCACAAACTCAAGCGTCGACAGGTACACATCGCCAAAGGGCGCGTAATCGCCCTGGTAGCCGCCGCAAAGCGCCGGCGCCGCCAGCGCGTACTCGGTTTTGGACAGCGGGCTCAGCGCCATCGCACCCAGCTCGAGCGCCGTGTCCTCCAGCATGAGGCCCAGCGTGCGCGAGCGCAGACGCTCGGCATCGCCCGCCGACACGTCGCGATCGAGCACACGCGCCGCATCCGGTGCATCGCGCTCGACGGTGCGAATGTGCAGACGCTCGGCGATGGCGCGGACGGCGGCACAGCGGGCAGCCTCGGCCTCTTCCTGCGCCGGCGTAAAGATACGGTTGCGCCCCAGCACCAGGCCAATCACATTACGCGGGCCCAGAGCGTCGACGGCCAGCGCCGCCAGCAGGGACGACGGCAAGTCACCCTCGAGTGCCACCACAGCACGCGACGCACCGTGGGCTCGGGCGTTGTCGCGCACGGCGAGCACCAGCGCCTGCCACAGCCACTCCTCGGAACGGAACTCGGGCAGTTCGTGATCTTCCAGGGCATCGAGCATCACGCCGCGCTGAATCTCCTGAACCAGCAGGCTCTCCTCAAAACACGGCGCCTGGGCCACCACGCGACCGCAGTCGTCGAGCACAAACGAACCGCCGGTATACACCGACTCGTCATAGGCACCGACCGGAGCCATGCAGGCAAACCACACGCTGCGCTTGGATGCGATCTTGCGGTAAGCGCCGCTGCGAACGGCGGCAATGGCAGCAGTCTCGCGGTCGGTCATGTCAAACGCGTTGAATTGGAAATACGCAATGAGGTCAACACCGGTCGGCAACATCTCGAGCTCGCGGTCCAAGTCAAAAATCACGGCGATGCGCACGCCGTCCACGTCGAACACCGGCGGCGCCCAACGCGTGTCGTTGTTCTCGCCACGCTGCAGGGCAATGCTCGAACGCGCCGGCACCACATGACCGTCCTTGAGCATCATGTAGTCGAGCAGCGGCTGGCCCTCAAACGAAACCGCCGCGGGCACGATGCAGATCATGTCAAGCTCCTGGATACGCTCGGCGACACCAGTCAAGCCGGCAAACATGTCGTGCTCAAAGTCGGCAGCGCCCACCAGGCCCCCGGGTATGGCGCCCATAAAGAGCGGAGCCGGAACGCACAGCACGCGCGCCCCGCGCTCGTGGGCCAGACGAGCCTGGTCCTCGATGCGGCCGCAAATGCCCTCAATATCACCCAGGCGCATATCGATCTGTGCAAGTGCGAGCTTCATGGCTCAGCCCTTTCCGTCGTAAACCATCGTTGTCGTAGTAAAAGCGCCGGCCGCATGATGCAGTCGGCGCTCGCATGTGCATATGCTAGCTATGATACCCCGAGCGGGGGCGCGCTCCTAGAACGTCGCGGACCACAGCCCGTGCAGGTTGCAATAGGCATAGACGGTACCGGTCTTGGAGCCGCCGGCAAAAAACGTCGCGGGCTTCATGCCGGGCTCAAGGTAATGGACCTCTAAGCGGCCCTCGGCCTCAAGGGCGATCCACTCAATATAGTGCTCGGGCAGGCTGGGGTGCTCGACCGAGCCAACGCGTGCGCGAATCACGTGACCGTCGCGCTCGGTCTCGACAACAGGCACGTGCTTCTCGTGCGCCGCATCCTCAGTGTTTGCGGTCAGTTCCGTGCAACCGGCAGGGGTTGCAACGTCGTTGCCCAGGGCGGCAATGAGCTTGCCATCGGGGTCCTTAAAGAATTTCGCCATGATGTTCTCCTTTGCTGATGTGCCAATATGTTCTTGATGGTTCTTATGCCCAAAGGCAGACAAACCATCCACGACATTGCAAATGAACACATAACGGGCGGGGACGATGGGGCAGCGTGTGCCATCCGCCCAGGCGGCCCCACCCGAGCGGGTTAGCGCCCGTCGCCGCCCAGCAGTGCCAGAACATCTTCGCGGGTAAACAGCGCCGACGAGATGCCGTCGCCGCCGAGCACGCTGTTGACCAGGTCGCGCTTGGACTCCTGCATCTGCATAATGCGTTCCTCGATCGTATCCTTGGCGATGAGCTTGTACACGGTCACGGTATGTTGCTGGCCAATACGATGCGCGCGGTCGGTCGCTTGGTCCTGCGCCGCCACGTTCCACCACGGGTCGTAGTGGATGACCACGTCGGCCGCCGTCAGGTTAAGGCCCACGCCGCCCGCCTTGAGCGAAATCAAAAAGACCGGAACCTCGCCCGCTTGGAACTGCGCGACCATCTTGGCGCGGCTCTCCTTAGACGAAGCGCCCGTGAGCTTAAGAAAGGCGATGTCCTCCTTGGCCAAGCGCTTACCGATGGTATCGAGCATACCCGTAAACTGGCTGAACAACAGGATGCGATGCCCGCCGTCGAGTGCGCCGTGCACGAGCTCCATACACGTATCGAGCTTGGCGCTCCCCGCCTTGTAGTCCTCGTAGTGTAGACGCGGGTCGCAGCAGATCTGGCGCAGCTTGGTGAGCTCGGCGAGCACCTTGAGCTTGTCTTTCTTAAACTCGGATGCCTCGCGATGCTGAACCTGCTGGGCGATGCGGTCTTGGTTGGCCAGGTAGAGCTTGCGCTGCTCGCCGGTGAGCTGCGCCATGACGGTGTCCTCGATCTTCTCGGGCAGATCGGCCACCACGTCCTCCTTGACACGGCGCAGCACAAACGGCGACACGAGCGCCTGCAGGCGAGCGGCGCTGTCACCCTCGGCGTGCTCGACCGGGCTTTCGAAGCGCTTGGCAAACGACTCGCGCGTGCCAAGCAGGCCCGGCATTAAAAAGTCGAAGATGCTCCAGAGCTCGGACAAGCGGTTTTCGATGGGTGTGCCCGTCAGGGCAAAGCGCACACCGGCCGGCAGGCGCTTGGCGGCGCGCGCCACCTGCGTGAGCGGATTTTTAATGTACTGGGCCTCGTCGAGCACCACGCGGGCAAAGTCCTGCTCGGCATACTCGTCGATATCGCGGCGCATGAGGTCATACGACGTCACGACCACGTTATGCTCGGCCACGCCGGCAATCTGCACGCGGCGTTGAGCCTTGGTGCCCACGATGGCGCACACATCGAGCGACGGCGCAAAGCGCTCCAGCTCGGCAGTCCAGTTGTACACGAGTGAGGCCGGGCATACCACGAGCGTGGGCTTGGTGTCCCCCGCCTCCACGCGCGCCAGGATATGCGCGATCATCTGTAGCGTTTTGCCCAGACCCATGTCGTCGGCCAAGATACCGCCCAGACCCAGGTGTTCGAGCGAGCCGAGCCACTGGTATCCGTCGACCTGGTAGCCGCGCATCGTTGCCTTGAGCGATGCCGGCACCGTAAAGTCCATCTTGCCGAGCGTGTCCAGGCGCTCGACGGTGCGGCGGAACGCGGCGTCGCGATCGGCCTCAAGCGCCGATGTACGTGCGAGCATGCTATCGACAAATAGGGTGCTCGATGCGGGAAGCAACACGCCGTCGAGCAGGTCGACGGCATCGACACCCAGATCTTCGGCAAGGCCAAACGCGGCGCGCGCTCCCTCATCCAGGCGCACAATGTCGCCGGACGTCAGACGCGCAAACGTCTGGTGGCGCTTGTACGAGTCCAGATAGATGGCAAGATCTGCCGCCGAAAGCCCGCTCGCGCCCAGCTCAACATCGAGTAGGTTGCTCTTGACGGTGGCACGCACCGAAAGCTTGGGCGCAGGGCGGACCGAGATCTGGCGCAGGCGGTCGCTGAGCATGACCTCGCCCAGCTCGGACAGGGCAGACAGGCCCTCGGTCAGCAAATGAAACAGGCTCTCGTCATCGCGTTCCTCAAACGCCAGGCCGCCCTCGTAAAAGTCGAAATACAGGGCCGCCGTGTCCATAACGCGAAACTCTGCCACCTCGTCGCGCGGCGGCACGCCGGGGCGCTGCTCTTCGAAGGGGCTGCCCGGAGCGCCCAGGCTAAAGAGATCCGCCGACCAATCGCCGTAGGTAACCGTAATTTTGCAGGTCACGAGCCCATCGTCGACGCCGATTGCCATGGCAAAGCTCGGCTCGGGCGCCACGGTATCGAGCGCGGCGGGCGCGGTAAGGTCGGTATAGTCGCGCAAAATGGGCAGCGCCATACGGCAGAACTCCCCCACCTGCTCGGCGGCAATATGGGCGGGCGTGCGGCACGGCAGCAAGCGTGACAAAAAAGGTGCGGCATGCTGAGCAAATGCAGCGTCGGTACGGCGCGCGCGGCGCGTGTCAACCAAGTAGGCGGCATCGCCCGACGCAAAGCAGTACATATCGGCGGGCAGGCGCAGGTCATAGCTACCACCAGCCGCCGGCGCGATTTTGGCGGCAAGGAGCGGCGGGCGCTTAGCCAGCGCCTCGTCCTCCCCTTCCGGAGGCACCTCAACCGCCACGTCATAGGTGCGATGCGTCGTCGTCCCCCGCGACCAGGCGGGCTCAAAGGAGATGGTCTGGCCGCGCAGCAGGTCCAGCACATATACGATGCTATGCTCGGACAGCGGCAACTGACGCTCGGCAACAAAACCGCCGCGGGCAAAGTCGTACGACGCCGAACGCGAGCTTGTGATGTCATCGAGATAGGCAACTGTCGTCACAACAAGGTTGAGCAGCTTTGTCGACACGTCTTCGAAGGCTTCGGGCGTATGGACAAACGTGAGCTTCTTGCCGTACGAGAACGTGCCGCCGCGCACGTAGGCATCGGCCATGCCGTCGATGTCCTTGACCACGTAGGAGACCGATCCACAGCGAATGCGGAACTCGAGCGCCCAGCTAAAGCGGTCAGCGAACAGCGGATTGTAGTACGGCACCAACGAGGGCTCCAACGCCGCTTTGGGGGCGTCGGGATCAACGGCACCGGCAAGCTTGCGGCGCATGCTCGCCAGCTCATCCATGCGCGCGTCCGAAAGATCGGAAAGCGCCGCCACAAGGCTCGGGCTCGTGGGGACGGGCGCCGGGAAGGGAAAGTTGGGGTTGACGGCCGGCGCGGCGGACGCGGCGCGCGCGGGCTGTTTCGACTGCGCCGTAAACGTGCGAACCGGCGTGCGCAAACCTTCGACGGGCTCGGCGCCGCTGGCATCCAAATACGCCAGCGCCGTGGCAATAGCGTGCTTACACATACCGGGATAGCGGTATGCGGCGGGGCAGTCGCAGTCGTAGTCGATAACCTCGTGCTCGTCCATGTCGAGCGCCACGTGCGTCTTGTACAGGTCACCGCGCGAGCCGCGCACCGTGCCCTCGACCGTCACGTTTTTGGAGAAGCGCGAGCCGCTGTCCTCGATCGACAGCACGGCACCGTTGAGCATGAGCGAACGCCCCTTCATAAAGGTGCCGCTCAACGCCGCCTCTTTGCGAAGCGCCTGCACAAACGTCCCCTGCGCCATCACTTCCTCCAATCTCACCCGGGGTAGCTTAGATCACCGTCACGCGACCCTGGTTACCCACAATGGCCTTGGCCTCGGCCAGCAGCGGAATCGAACGCGCGTTGACCTTGGCAGGTACCTCGGCACGCAGCACGCGCCCGTCCACCTGCTCGATAAAGATCTCCACGCGGTCGCCGCCCGGGTTAGCGGTGAGCACCGTGGCCAGGCGCGCCATATTGCCCTGGCTAAAGCGGCTGTTGGGCACCATGACCTCAAATACCTTGGGCTTGTTGTTCTCCTCGTTGAGCTCGAGCGGCACAATCTCCTGCGCGATGATCTGGTCGCCGCGGTCCGAGCGCTCAAGTTTGCCCTTGATGCGCACAAAGGCGTCGGACAGCTGCGCGCCGGTCTCGGGATCGACCTCGCCGTACAGGTACCCCTCGGCCTCCTTGTAGGTCTTGGGGAACACCACGACCGTGGCCTCGCCTTCCATGTCCTCGAGCTGCACGATGCCCATGGGGTCACCGTTTTTGGTCACGCGCTTGGACACGCTCGAGACCATGCCGGCCCACCACAGCGCCTTACCCTCGGGAATCTCCTGGTTGATGGTGCCGCCCGTAGGATTCTGAACTTCGTAGCCGGTGTCGATCTGCGAGAACGAAAAGTCGCGCGCCTTGGCTAGCGCATACTCAAACGGGCGCAGCGGGTGGTCCGAGACATAGATGCCCAGAACCTCCTTCTCCTGGCTCAGCTTAAGGTGGCGGTCCCATTCCTGGCCGTCCGGATCGGGCACGCTGACCTCGAAGCCCGAGCCCTCAACGTCGCCAAACATATCGAAGAACGAGGTCTGGCCGCTCGCGCGGTCCTTCTGGCGCTTTACCGCGGCGTCGATGATGTTCTCGGGGTTGTTCTTGTCCACAAAGTGCATCATCTGGCGGCGCGGATACCCCGTGGAGTCGAAGGCGCCTGCCTTGATGAGCGATTCGATCACGCGGCGGTTGGCCTGGCTCGAGTCCACGCGCTCGACAAAGTCGTGCAGCGTCTTAAACGGACCGCCCGCCTCGCGCTCGGCGATAATCGCCTGCGCCACGCCGGTACCCACGCCGCGGATGCCGGCCAGACCAAAGCGCACGCCCTCCTTGGTAGCCGTGAACTCGGTACCGGACTCGTTGACATCTGGCGACAGCACGGGGATGCCGTCGTGACGGCACGCCGAGACGTAGTGCACGATCTTGTCGGTCTTACCCGTATAGGACGTCAGAACGGCCGCCATGTACTCGTGCGGATAGTGCGCCTTGAGCCACGCCGTCTGCATAACCAGAATGGCGTAGCCGGCGGAGTGCGACTTGTTGAAGGCGTAGGATGCGAACTCGAGAACATCGTCCCAAATCTTCTGGGCGACCTCGCGCGTGTAGTTGTTCTTGATAGCGCCGTTCATCCAGTGGTCGTAGGTGGTCTCGTCCGAGCCATCCTCCCAGTGGAGCACCGTCGACGTGAGCAGCTTAATCTTTTTCTTAGCCACGGGCTTACGGATACGCGAGTCCGATTCGCCCTTGGAGAAGCCACACATCTCGACGGAGATGAGCATAACCTGCTCCTGGTAGACCATAGTGCCGTAAGTTTCGCCCAGGATGTCGTCCAGGCGGTCGTCGTAGGAAACCGCCGGCTCCTTGCCGTTCATGCGGTTGATGTAGGACGAAACCATGCCGGCGCCCAGCGGGCCCGGGCGGTACAGGGCGATCAATGCTACGACGTGCTTGTACTCGGTGGGCTTCATGTTCTTGATCGTGGCCGTCATGCCGGCGGACTCGACCTGGAAGACGCCGGCGGTATGGCCGGAGCCCATGAGCTTAAAGATCTCGGGGTCGTCAAAGGGGATCTCTTCCTCTTTGATGTCGATGCCGAAGTTCTTTTTGATGTTTGCCTTGGCCTTAGAGATAACCGTCAGCGTGCGCAGGCCCAAGAAGTCCATCTTGAGCAGGCCCATGTCGGCAACGGTATGACCCTCGTACTGGGTAATCTCGACGCCGCCCTTGGTGTCGAGTTTGGTGGGCACGTGCTCGTTGACGGGGTCGCGGCAGATCAGAACGGCGCACGCGTGCACGCCCTCGCCACGGGTGAGGCCCTCGATCGAGAGCGCCGTGTCGATGATGCGGCGGGCGTCGTCATCCTTTTTATAGGCCTCGGCAAAGTCGGGGTTAAACAGATCCTCTTTGCCGGGTTGCTTGTCGAGCACCTGCTTGAGTTTGACCTTGGGGTCGCTCGAGACCATCTTGGACAGGCGCTGGCCCATGTAGACCGGGTAGTCCAGGACGCGCGCGGCGTCGTTGATGGCCTGTTTGGCCTTAATGGTCGAGTAGGTGATGACGTGGGTGACCTTCTCGGGGCCGTAAAGCTGGCGAACGTGCTCCACGACCTCGAGGCGCCGCTCATCGTCGAAGTCCATATCGATATCGGGCATCTCGGTACGCTGCGGGGACAGGAACCTCTCGAACATCAGGCCGTTCTCGAGCGGGTCGAACGCGGTGATGTTCATGGCGTAGGCGACGATAGCGCCGGCGGCCGAGCCACGGCCGGGGCCGACGCCGATGCCGTTGTCCTTGGCCCATTGCACGTACTCGGCGACGATGAGGAAGTAGGCGGCAAAGCCCTTGTCGCAAATGACCTTGTATTCGTACTCAAAGCGCTCTTTGATGTTGACGCCACCGATCTCGCGCGTGGCCCAGTCGTCACCATAGTGCTGGCGCAGGCCCTTCTCGCACTCGCGGCGGAACTGGCTCTCGTGTGTCTCGCCGGGGTCGAGCAGCGGGAAGCGCGGCAGGATGATGGAGTCCCAGTCCAGCTCTACGTAGCACTTGTCGGCGATCTCGAGCGTGTTGTCGCAGGCCTCGGGGCAATACGGGAACATCGCCCGCATCTCCTCCTCGGTCTTCATATAAAACTCCGAGCCGGTCATGCGCATGCGGTTGGGGTCGTCGACCTTGGCGTTCATACCGATGCACATGATGACGTCCTGCACCGGCGCGTCCTCGCGGCGCAGGTAGTGGAAGTCGTTGGTGGCAATGACCTTGACGCCCACCTGCTTGGCGATATCGATGAGCGTGCGGTCCATCTGCTCGTCGGTCAGGCCGTTGTCGGTGGTAATGCCGTGTTCCTGGATCTCGATGTAGAAGTCGCCGGGGTCAAAGGTATCGCGGAAGGTCTCGGCCCACTTGATGGCGCCTTCCATGTCGCCGCGGTCGATGTACTTGGGGATGATGCCCGCGATGCAGGCGCTCGTGCAGATCATGCCCTTGGCGTGGCGGCGCAGGTTGTCGAGCGTCACACGCGGCTTGTAGTAAAAGCCCTGCACGGCGGCCTCGGAGACCGTCTGCATCAGGTTGACGTAGCCCTCCTGGTCCTTGGCCAGAAGGATCATGTGGTAGAGCTCGGGCTTATGGTCGCGGGCGAGCGTCTCGTCCGGCGTAAAGTAGACCTCGCAGCCAAAGATGGGCTTGATGACCAGAGGCGGCTTGAGCTCGTCGATGTTGCCCTTCTCGTCCCACATGGCCATGTCCTTCACATACTGGGCATGCTCGCGCGGGTTTTCCTCGGGATCGGGCTCCACCAGCTCGTCGCGGCGATCCTTTTCCAAAAAGGCCTTGTCGTGACTCCAGGTTTTGTACTCAGGCGTGTTGTGGTTGACGGCGTCGCAGGCCAGCGCCAGGTCGGGCACGCCATACATGTAGCCGTGGTCGGTAATGGCGACGGCGGGCATGCCCAGCTCTACGGCGCGATTGACCATATCCTGGATACGGGTTGCGCCGTCGAGCATGGAGAAAACGGTGTGGTTGTGCAGATGGACGAATGCCATGTGATGAGCTCCGATGCGGGTTCGTGTTCTGACTGAACGATTTTACCGCACGGCGCGGATAGCACCCGAACCTAGCCAAACCAACACGGGTAGTCAATTTGGGACCTTCAAAAAGGGGAATGAGGGCATCCAGATATATCGAGTATTACTGGAACCCCGGCGATGCGCGGAATGATTTGTGACGAATAGTCATGTCCATCAAGAAGGCTCGACGCTTCGGATAGCTCGTCAATCGATATATCAATTCTTGGAGACCTGTATTCCAACCATTTTTAATGAAACAACGGCGGTAATTGCTATCGCGATTGCACCAATAATACCGAGCGCTATCTGAATGGGATATAACCCCAACACATGTCCAAATATGGAGAAAAACACTGCAGAAAAGAGAGCCCTTACCAGAGACGCGACGGAAAGGATCGTCGCGCGGAGATCGTCCGCTATCGCGTCTTGGATTAAGTTTTCCGAAGTGATGTACACCACTTCTGGGAGAAAACAAAGCACCATGCTAAGGCCAAACAAACACAGCGGATTTGAAGCGAACCACGGAAGAATCATGAAAAGGCCAGCCTCGATTAGCATCGAGCCGAGCATGGTATTTCTTTTCCCGAAACGCAATGAGAAGAAATCTGCTGCAATGTAGGCCGTCGCATTTACTGCATAGGATGCACCGAAAAAGATTCCTATTATGGAGACGGGAGCATCAAATGCGTCGAATACCAACTGATTCAAGTTGTAATAACTCCCATAGAATCCATCGAGCATGCTTGTGCCGATTAGAAGAAGCAATACCGCAAAAGCGGATTCTCCAACACGCCAGGTTTCGCGTCTGAACATCTTGGCCGCGTCAAACCTTCCCTTTTCAGAGCTTTCAGAACGGGTCGCTTCCGTCCTCTCAATGGGATACAGAAGGAAAAGCTGCAGGAGATAGAAAACGGAGACACATACGTAGAGGGTGCTCCAAGATACTTGGGCAATGAATGATCCAAGTACGATTGCCACTCCCGTCGCGATTGATTGCGCGGCAAGCAGCCGAGCGTTGATGGTGAGGAAGCGCTCTCCTTGACCGGCATTTCGGGCAATTTCATATAAAAGTGCCTGTTCGGATCCCGATTGAAGGGAGTAGGCGAGTGCCTCAACAAGGGAAAGCGCGACGAGAAAGGGACCTGAGAGCAACAGCATACCAGCCGTATGGAAGAAAAGAAGCAGAACACCCACTTGAATCGAGAACTTCTTTCCAAAGAAATCGCCCACCAGCCCTGTTGGCAGCTCGAGGACGACCGTTGCAATGTTGTACAGGGCTTGATAAAGCGCGATTTCCGTGACAGACATTCCTTTATCCGCAAGGAAAAGTAGAAACACTCCCCGATTTAAAACAAATCCCGCGAGAACGAAAAAGGCGGAATAGATGTGCAGCTGCGCAGTGGCATTCTTATTCATTTGGCACTTCCGTCAACTAATTTTGTCGGGCCGCTCGCTACTGACTCGAAGCCTGAAGTGTCCACAGTTGATGCGAAGAGCGGTAAAGCTTTTGCACAGGGGTATCAATGGAATACATCCGAAGCGTTTTCGGCAGTATCATCGGCGAAGGCGGGATTAGCCTTTACGCGGCGCTCACCCTCGATGTATTTGACGATTTGATCAATCGTCTGGTTGGCGTGGCTCTTGAGCTTGCGCTCATAGAAGAAGAGGCCGAGCTTGCCGCGCGTACCAGACGTGTTACCACCCACACCCTGAAAATCCTCGGTATAGGTGAGCTCGCAGGCACCATCGCCAGCAGGTGCAGCCTCATAGCGCATGGTATTGATGCCCGCCGCATACTGAAAACGGACCTCATAGAGACACGGGTAGTCAAAGTGCTTGATCTTAACCTTGATCGCCGTGCCCTTGGCCTTGCCTTTTGCGGACTGGGCGCGCTTCTCGTACTTATAGCCGTTGAGCTTGTTGCGGCTGGGACGCTTGCCCGTGGCGTTCTCGATATCCTGCATGATGGACCCCGCCAGAGCGTCAAAAAGCTCCTCCGGCGTCACCTTAAGCGTTTTGGTGAACTGCATGATGGCTCCTTATTCGTTTGAACCGTTCGAGCCATTGTACCGCCCCAGGCTCTCCCATGCGTTGCGGTGAAATACGGACTGTTTGGCGGCTTTTTTGGCCAAAACAGTCCGTATTCCACCGCAAGTTATTTGAGGGCTAGAGGTTGTAGGTGACTACTTGAGGTTCGGCGGGTTCGACGAAGATGGCTGGATTCGCCTGCTCCACGCGGACGAACTTAACGGTCACGGCCTCAAAGCCCGCCTTGTGCAGAACATCAGCGTAGACGCGCGCCTGCAGGGCGTGCTTCTCCTGCAGCTGTTCCGGCGTCTCGTCCGGTGTGCCGCCCGTCTTGTAGTCGATGACCAGCGCGCGTGACGAATCCGCCGGGTTCGTCGCCAGTACATCGATGGCGCCCTCGGCATAGGCACCGTAGCGGGCGATGTCCTCGTCCTCGCAACCCAGCGAGAAGAACGGCACCTCGGCACGGATGCACGGCCACACGAGCAGGTCGGCACGGACCGCCGACTTGAGCCAGCGGTCCAGGGCAACGTCGAAGCGCTCGCGCTGCTCCGGCGTCAGGCGCCACAGACGTGCCAGTGCATCGGCACGCGCGGCGGGCAACTCATCGGCACCCATCTCGATCAGCCACTGGCAGGCGGCGTGGAAGGCCGAACCCAAGGCCATGGGATTGCCGGCGGGCTCAACGGCGGCCACGTCTGCATCGGCCATCTCCGAGCCATCCGACTCTGCATCATCGCCAGCCTCGTCCATGGGCACGCGCGCCTCGGCGGCACGGTCCTCGGACTCGGCATGCAACGCCGCGGCAATTGACGAGTAGCTGTACGAATCGCGCGCCGGATACGGGCATGTGCCCATGCGCACGCCCACCGCCTGGGGATACACGAGCTCAAACGCATCGGGCTCGGGGTCGGCAGGACCGGGAACGGCGGCGCAGGCATCCGCACCGGCACCCTCCGGCTCCGCATCGCCGCGGACAAGCCTGCCCTCGGCATCCAGCGAAGCGTTGGCCTCAAACGCCTGCTCGCCAAAGGTAAAGTCCGAAAGCGAAATGAGCTCGTAGTCGCCCGGCTGGGAGTTGTCGAACACCAGGCGGTCGGCATCGAGCTGCGGCATGTCCAGAGCGTCGGTAGGCAGAATACGACGCAGCACGTCGTAGGTCAGATCCGTCTCGACATCGAAGGTCGGTGCCGTCACCTTGCCGCGGCTCACGCCGACATCCATCGCCAGAATGACCAGCTCTCGCGCACGCGTCATGGCGACATAGAGCAAGCGGGCCCGCTCCTCGAGCGAAAGCTGCAGGTCGTCGTTGCGCAGGCGAACGAATGCCTCGGCGGGAGAACCCGTCGCGCAGACATCCTCCATGAGCTCCGGCGGCAACCATAGCGACGTGCCCTTACCCTTAAACGCATGCTCAAACTGCTTTTTGACGTCATCGCCCTTCACAAAGGTTCCGTCGGCGAGCTTAACGCCGTCGAAGCGTGCCGGCAGCGCCACGACCTGCGCTCCGCCCTCGACACGCCCCATCTGAGCCGCACCCGAGGACTTACGCACGCCAAAGCACTCCGCAACCGCCACGACCGGATACTCCAGGCCCTTAGAGGCATGCACCGTCATGATGCGCACCGCGCCGTCACCCTCCTCGTTGAGGGCGCCCGGGGCCTCCTTGCCCGCCAAGAAGCGGTCGAAGGCCAGCGCAATGGAGCGCGGAGAATTGCCGAGCTCGGCCTCTGCCTCGGCCACGGCATCGAGCGCCTTGAGTACGTTGGCGGCAATGGCCTTGCCCTCGGGGCCGCGCTGCGCCAGACGCACGAACCAGCCGGAGGCATTGACCACGTCGCGCGCGATGGCGGCGAACGAATCGCGTCCCACGCGACGAAGCGCGTAGCGCAGCACCTCGCGGACACGCGTCACGAGCGGCAAGTCTTGCAAACCCGGCACGTCGAAATCACTCATGATGCCCACGTCGATATTCCGGCGCGAGGTCTCCCCCGTCTCGCTATCGAGCTTGGTCGCCAGCGCCAGGAACTCCTGGGCGCCGAGCGCAAACATCGGCGAGGCGAGCAGTGGCATAAGACCCTGCGCCGTATCGGCCGGATTGGCGAGTGCGCAGACCAGGGCACGCACCGTCTGCACCTCGGCTGCCTGGGCAAAGACCGAGCCGCCTGCGATCACGCAGTCGAGCCCCTGGTCGCGGAAGGCCTGCGCATAGACATCGGCGTTGGTCATGCGGCCCAGCAGCAGGACCATGCTGCCCTGGGGCTGGCCCGCTTTAACGAGTGCTTGGAATCGCTCCGCAATCGCGCGAGCTTTCGCCTGCGTTCGCTCCTGCGTACTGCCACCGGCAACGAAGATCGCCTGGCGGCGCGATGCCTTCGCCTTGAGCTTGTCCTCGCGTTCGTCGCTCGGTTCAAGATCCAAGAACCCCTGCATCAAACCACCGGTGTCGCCGTCAAAGACGCGCGCCACATAGCGCAGCACCTCGTCGTGGCTGCGGAAGTTGCGTACAAGCTTGACGAGCTCGCCGGCGGGGGCATCGGACGTGGCGACCGTCTCGGACGCCGTCGTCGAACCCACCTTGCGCTCCTGGCGACGGAACACCTCGACCTCGGCACCACGGAAGCGGTAGATCGACTGCTGCGCATCGCCTACGGTGCACAGTGCGCGCTCCCCCGCGCCCGTCAGGTAACGGATCAAATCGACCTGCATCTGGTCGGTATCCTGGAACTCATCGATCATGACCATCTTAAAGCGACCCTCATAGGCCGCTCGGATGGCGGGATAATCGCGCAGCGCCTCGTACGCCATGCGCAGCAGGTCGTTGTTATCAAGCGCGGACTGGTCAGCCTTGAGCGCGCGGTATTCCGCCTCCACAGCACGAGCAAGCCCCACCAGTGCATCGAGCGCGGGACCACCGCAGGCGAGCACGATATTGATAAATGCATCGGCAGCCTCGGCCTTGAGCAGCTCGACCTGCTCCTTGGGGAACGCTTTGCTCGCCCGAGGCATGCTGCACGACATCATGAGTCGCGCCGCATCCTCCATGGTTTTGCCGCTCGCCCCAAACGCATCGATGGCATCGAGTGCCACCTGCGCTTTCTCGGTCGCGGCCTTGCTCGCACCCAACGCCGCGCGATAGGCGTCGGCAAGCGCAGAGGTGTCGGCCTGGCCGCGCGCCACGCACACATCGTCCATGCCGCCCGGCAGCTGGCTCGATAGCTCCAGCAGGTCGCGCACCAGCCCTTTGATGGTGGTACCGGCGCCAAACGGCCCGCCTTCGCCCGCCATGGGATACCAAGCGTAGAGGGCCTTAAGCGAGGCGGCGAGCTCAGGCGCGGCATCGGGCGCCGTCGCGCGCCCCAGCACATGCTCGACAGCCTGATCCATAAGCTCATCGGTATCGGTAAGCACAGTGAACTCGGGATCGATGCCCAGCTCCAACGCATGCGCGCGCAGGATGCGCGAACACATGCCGTGAATGGTCGAGATCCAAGCGTCGTCGACGGTCAGGGCCTCCTCGTCCATACCCTCTTCGATAAGCGCGCGACGCACGCGGTCGCGAATCTCGGCCGCGGCATCTTTGGTAAAGGTAATGGCGAGCACCTGATCCAGATGCTCGACAAAAGGACCGGATTCGGGCGAGAGCGCGTAGACGATGCGGCGCGTAAGGGTAAAGGTCTTGCCCGAACCGGCACCCGCCGAGACAAATAGCGGACGGTCGAGTGTTTTGACGATCTGCAGCTGTTGCGGCATCAAAGTCGAAAGATCCATGGCCTACACGTCCCTCCTTACAAACGTTCCTTCGTGGTTATACGAGCAGCGCGCATGCGCGGCCTGAGCCGACGTCGGGTCGACGGCGGCAACGTTGCCTGCCTCGAGCTCGCGCAGACGCTCGGCAATGCCGGTCTCCACGCGATCGAGCAGCGCATCGAAGTCCATGTTGCCGCCCTCGCCGGGAAAGCCCTTCTTAAGGCCTGGGATGCGGCCGTCGCCGCGCTCTTCCTCGAGCAGCTCGGTGCTCGCGGCGCCGCGCAACGCCGGCTTGCCGCCCTTGGTCGAAAAGTAGAGCGCCGCGCGGGTGTCCAAATCCAGCGCCCGACGCATGGCCTGGGCGTAGATGAGCGTCTGGGTATGTGGCGGCAACCAGCGCGGATCGTCGATGGGCGCCGTGCCCGACCCCTCGTCGCGCACCGTGGGGTCGGCGAGCTTAAACTCCTCGACACCCGAGCGATGCTTGTAGTCGATTACCACGGCGCGATTCCCGGCATCCACGTCAACGCGGTCGATGCGCCCGCCGAGCGGCCAGCCGGCATACTCAACTTTAAGATCGTTAAAGGCAAACTCCAGGTAGCGCGGAGCAAAAGGAGTCAGCGCCTCGGCTTCATAGGCAAGCACACCCTCCAGCTGCGGCAAGATCTCGGCCACCTGGCGCTCCTCCACTGGAGAGAGCGGCACCAGCGGGCCCTCGGTACCGCGCTTGCCGGCGTGCTCGGCCAGGGTCTCGGCAAAGACCTCGTGCAGCAGCTCCTTCGCGCGCGGCAGATTCATGGGCGTCACGCGCTCCATGCCCTCCTGGGGCAGACGGGCATGCAAGTGCTCCAGCACGTCATGGACAAAGTTGCCCTTCTCCATGTTGCCAAAGCCGGCGTCGATCGACTGGGGTTTGACGCGATACGAGACGAACCAGCACAGCGGGCAGGTGGAATAGGCCTCGATCTGCGAGGCGGACGTCAGGCGCAGCACAAGCGGCGCGCCCTCGCCCTCGCCGTCACGACGGCGCAGGACCAAATACGGCACGGCCTCGGCACTCAGATGCTGAGGGGCTTCACAGGTCACGCGCTCGCACTTGAGACCTTCGCCTGTCGCGGGATCGAAGTCCCTTACGATATCACCCTCACCCACGCACTTCGCCTTGTCGGCGCCAGCGGCCTTAGCGTCGTCAGCCGCTTTAGCAGCTTCAGCGGCCTCGGCATGCGCACGCAACTCAGTCCACACGGCCGCCGGATAGCACTCGCGCGCCTGACGATCGTGGGTCACACGAGCGAGCGCAACCGGACCGTGTGCCGCTTGCATCGCGCGGCCAAAGCGTGCGCGCAGCAAAGCCGCAGGCTCAAGCGTCACGCCGCTGCGATCTAACTCTGCCGTCAGCGTGGCCAGCGGGCCCTCCTCATGTGAGAGCGGATAACTGTCCAGGTCGACGTCGGCAAACAGCACGGCATCGTAGCTATCGGGGCGCAGGCCTGCCGCATCGGCAAGCGAAGCAAAGCGCACTTGGGCGCGTGGCGCACGGTCAACCTCGTAGGTCTCGTAATCGTAGGCGGTGCTACGCTTGTCCACCTTGGTGCGAATGCCATCGAGCACGGGCACGGTCGCGGCCTGCGACACGTCGAGCGCGCGAGCATCGTTCATAAGGATGTCGATGGCATGGCGCAGCAGAGCCGTCTCTGCCTGGCGACGGGCCTGACCGTCAAGGCCGCCTAGAGCGCGATCGGGCAGCACCTCGGCAACGGCGAGCATGGCCTTGAGCGCCGTCACGGGTTTGTCGCGCCACAGCGCCTGAAACACGTCCGAGACCACGCATGGCACGTTCTTAAACCAGTTCTCGTCGCTCGCCGCCTTGCGCGCGCCCCTCACCTGGCCTTGGACGCTCTGAAGTAGGCTCTTAACGCCCGCGGTAGTCTTGCTGCGCGAGAGACGCATGTTCTTATCGAAGGTTCGGGCATTGACGGCATCAGCGCCCGAAAGCGGACTGTAGATCCAGTCGGTAAGCTCCGGCGCGGGCCACCATTCGGTCTTTGACGCCATGCCCTCATCGGCGGCCTTCATGCGCTCGATCAGGCTGGCAAGTGCCGCAAACTGCCTGCCCGCAATGGATTGGGAAAACGCCGTGAACTCAGTCGTCTCGGCCGCAATGTGACGCGCCGCCAAACGGGCAGCGAGTTCGCCGAACAGCTGGGGTGCCCGGGCGGAAACAACGAGCACGCGCGTGGGGTCGGAGTTTGTCGCGGCGCCGTCGCGCGACACGGACTCCCCACATGCCGCGACCAGGTTCTCAAGAGCATCCACATAAGCGCGGGCGCGGGCATGGGGGCCGGCCACCTCTATAAAAATAGGCTGAGCAGCAGGCGCAGAAGCGGTCTCGGACGCGCCGGCGTTCTCCCCCAACGGGGCAACCTCAAACAGCACACCGCGGGCATCAAAGGCGGCAGCCAGGTCCTCGCGCATCGCCGCCTGCTCGCGGGCAAGCAGCACGACGACCTCTCCCCCATTGTTCGCCACGGCAGACAGTAACTCGAGCAGGCCGTGCGTAAACGACGTGATACCGCGCACGCATACGGCGCGGGTGCACGCCGGCAGGTTATCGGCCAGGGCACCCGCCATAATGTCAGCCGCCTCGCAGGGCTCGACCATGTCTCGACGGTCCAAGCCGCTCGCATAGGCGCACAAAAGTTCAAACACGCGAGCCTCGGCGTCGCTTCTGGGCTTGGGCTTGCAAACGTTGTCGCAGCAACGCTCGGCACCTGTCCCTGCCACACCCGGCAGCACATCGCGAGCCATACGCGCGAGCATACGCACCGTGCCCTGGCTGCGCGAAAGCGGCTGCAGGTCGGCGTCGTCGAGACGCGCTACCATGTCCGAAAACAGCATCTGGCGCTGCAGGTTGTCGACGAAACCGCGCCCGTCGCCCAAAAGCTCCCAAAGCGAGCGAAGCCACGATGTAGGCGTCTTGTAGTCAATACCCAGCGAAACGCCGGCTTCCGCCGCATCATGACGGCACAGATCGAGCTCGGCAAACGTAGGCGCCAGCAAAACGGCACGTCCATGGCGGGCAACCAGGTCGGCGAGCAGCGCCGCCTCGGCATCGCTCAAATCCGCGCCGGCATTGGTGGTATAGATTCGAACAGGCATGGTCCTCCGCTCAAACTGTTCGCAATAATCAATGCATCCATCCTACCCGCCCACGCGGACAGATTTGCCCCACGGCAACAGATTTCCTCCGTCCCCAAAGGATCAAAAAACCGCCCCCGAAGGGACGGTTCTGCGCAATTCGTTTGTTGCCGCTGGCCTACTCGCCATCCTCCAGTTTGATGAGGATCTTGCGATAGCCACCGTACTCGCCGTTCAGCGCCTTTGAAACGCGGCTCACCGTGGTGGACGAAGCGCCGGTACGCGCCTGAACCTCGACATAGGGCTCGCCCTCGTCCAGATAACGCGCGACCTGCAGACGCTGCGATAGATCGCAGATCTCGCGCGGCGTGCAGATATCGGTCAAAAACGCTTGGATATCCTTCTCGTCATCCAAAAGACTAAATGCGTGGACCAGCTGCTTGACATCAGGCTTGTCAAACATGTTCTCGATATTCATCGATCACCGCCAAACCCGCCAAAAGGCATCGAAGTTGATACTGACATCGGGCATCGTTCGCCCGTTCTATGCAATAGGGCAACGCCTGTGGCTTTTGCCCGTAGCAGTTTAGCACACCACCAAACTAAAGCGGCAAAACTCTCTGCCAGCGGCGCGTTTTCTAGGACGAACGCCGTTTTGAAACCGAATGCGCACGCAAGCTCCACGAATATCTGAGACAATGGGCGCCCAAACAGGACCGTGCCCCGCACCCATCCAAGTTGCAAAGGCATGTGCCCCTTACGCTCCCTCACCACGCCATGCGCAAGAAAGGATTCACACCATGCGCTTTATGCTTAACTGGCTCTTTACCTCGATCGCCATCGCGATTGCCACGTTCCTCGTTCCCGGCATCCAGCCCTTCGGTTTTGCCGAGGCCTGGGTCTGTTTCGCCTTCGTGGGACTGTTCCTCAACATCGTCGATTCGCTCGTCAAGCCGTTCCTGACGGTCATCTCGCTGCCGCTCACGATCATTACGCTGGGTATTTTTCAGCTCGTAGTCAACAGCTTTATGCTCGAGCTGGCCAGCTACCTGTCGGTCAATCTGCTGGGCGCGGGTATCTCCATCGCCAGCTTTGGATCGGCCTTTATGGGCGGCATCCTGGTGTCCATCATGCGCAGCATCCTCGACAGCATCGCCGAGGGCTAAAACGACCATTCCGGCCGCGCCCGTCTCAACAGCCCAAAACGAAGGCCGCCCATCGCAAAAAAAATGGGCGGCCTTCTTATTTGCCAAGTCTCAAAGGGCGAGAGAATCTGCCATTTCCACCCTGTCCCCACATGGCAGGTGTGGGTTAGATGACGTAGTCGTAGCCCTCGTTGGGGGCGACGAGCGCATCGAGCGTCACGCCGTCGAGGTAGTCGTTGATGAGCTTGTCCAGATTCTTCCACACGTCGAGCGTGGGGCACTCATCAGATCGCGAGCAACCCTTGCAGTCGCCATCCAGACAGGCGACCGGCGCCAGGCTGCCCTCGGTCAGGCGCAAGATCTCGCCCACCGTGTACTGCTCGGGCGGGCGTGTGAGCACATAGCCGCCACCCTTGCCGCGCATGCCCGAGAGCATATTGGCGCGCACGAGCGTCGCCAGAATATTCTCGAGGTACTTCTCCGAAATACCCTGACGTGCCGCAATCTCTTTAAGCGGGATGCGACCGGCCGCTTGGTGCTCGGCCAGATCGACCATAACGCGCAGGGCATATCTGCCCTTAGTAGAAACCAACATATATAGTGCTGCCTTTCGGTCTTTTAGTTCGTTGAAATTCTAGCCGAAAAATTGGCTTTGAAAATACCCGTTCCGGTCAAGATGGTTAATCAACTTGCAATAAACTCCTATTTCCTATTGCATTACTAGGCTTTAGTGTCTAGTATGCTTCCCAACAGCAAAACGAACAACCTATAAGGTTTGTGGGTTTCGCTGCTACACACACCGTAAAACCACACGGTATCCAGTCATTTGAACACTTTGGAGGTTCACCATGAGCAATGTTTACACGTCCATCGATCAGCTTATCGGCCACACCCCGCTTCTGGAGCTCACCCACTTTGAGGCCGACGAGGACCTCAAGGCCCGCGTGCTCGTCAAACTGGAATACTTCAACCCCGCCGGGTCCGTTAAAGACCGCGTCGCCAAGAACATGATTGACGAGGCCGAGAAGGCCGGCAAGCTCGTGCGTGGCGGCGACTACACCATCATCGAGCCCACGAGCGGCAACACCGGCGTCGGCATCGCCTCGGTGGCGGCGGCTCGCGGCTACAAGGTGATCATCACCATGCCCGAGACCATGTCCGTCGAGCGCCGCAAGCTGATGCAGGCATACGGCGCACAGCTCGTGCTCACCGACGGCTCCAAAGGCATGAAGGGCGCTATCGCCAAGGCCGAAGAGCTGCAGAAGGAGATCCCCAACAGCATCATCGCCGGCCAGTTTGTGAACCCCGCCAACCCCGCCATCCACAAGGCCACGACCGGCCCCGAGATCTGGGATGACACCGACGGCAAGGTCAACATCTTCGTCGCCGGCGTCGGCACCGGCGGCACCGTGACCGGCGTGGGCGAGTTCCTCAAGGAGCAGAACCCCGAGATTCAGGTCGTCGCCGTCGAGCCCGCCACCTCCCCGGTGCTCTCCAAGGGCCAGGCCGGCCCGCACAAGATCCAGGGTATCGGTGCCGGCTTTGTGCCCGACGTCCTCGACACCCAGGTCTACGACGAGATCATCCCCGTCGAGAACGACGACGCCTTTGCCACCGGCCGCGCCGTGGGCCACAAGGAGGGCGTGCTCGTGGGCATTTCGTCCGGCGCCGCCGTGTGGGCCGCACTGCAGCTGGCCAAGCGCCCCGAGAACGAGGGCAAGACCATCGTGGCGCTGCTCGCCGACACCGGCGAGCGCTACCTGTCCACGGCACTCTTCCAGGACTAGAGCTCTCGTTCTTAGAACGAGTCCAAGGCACGCCGGTCTCCCCTCTCTTCTGGCAGCCTGAGCTCATCCCAACAGGGTGTCCCACAGGACGCCCGAACTTGCTACAATGTCTGCGGCGCGGAACCAGCCTCCCGCGCCGCTTTTCTTTTTTGGCCACATGCCACCAAGGAGAACCTCCTCATGCACAACAAGCGCGTGCTCGTCGCCATGAGCGGCGGCGTCGATTCCAGCGTGACCGCGTATCTGCTCAAAAGCCAGGGCTACGAATGTGTCGGCGCCACCATGCGCCTCACCTGCCCCGTGCCCGACCCCGCAACAGGTATGAGCAAAGTCGATCGCGACATCGCTGACGCGAAGGCCGTCGCCGAGCGCCTAGGGATACCCCATCACTTGCTCGACCTGCAGCAAACCTTCGACCGCAACGTTGTCGAGCGTTTTATGAACGCCTACCAGGAGGGGCTGACACCCAATCCGTGCATCATCTGCAACCGCCATATTAAGTTTGGCGCGTTGCTGGATGCGGCGCTGGATATGGGCTGCGACTACATCGCCACAGGCCACTATGCCAAAACGAGCCAGGCGCCCGACGGCACCTGGCAGCTGCATCGCGGCGAGGACCCCAAAAAGGACCAGAGTTACTTTTTGTATTCGCTCACGCAGGAGCGCCTGGCGCACACGATCTTTCCGCTGGCAGGCCTAGACAAAGAGCGCGACGTGCGCCGCATAGCCACCGAGCAGGGCTTTGTTAGCGCCAAGAAGGCCGAAAGCGAGGACATCTGCTTTATTCCAGACGGCGACTACGCGGGCTATATCGAGCGCCGCTGCGGACATGCCGCTGCACCGGGCAACATCGTATGGCGCGACGGCAGCGTGGTTGGGCGCCACAACGGCGCGCTGCGCTACACCATCGGCCAGCGTAAGGGCTTGGGCGTCGCGATGGCGCATCCCGTGTACGTAACGGGTGTCGACGCCGTCAACAACACCGTGCATCTGGGCGAGGCAGAGGACCTGACGGCCACGGCGCTCACGGCCAACGACTGGATTTGGAGCGCCCCGGCCGACCGCATGGAGGCAGAGCTCGATGCCGGCGGCATTCGCGTGGGCGCCAAGTACCGCTACCGTCAGAAAGACCAGGCAGCGACCCTTACGCGCGGCGAAGACGGGCAAATGTTGCTGACCTTTGACGAGCCGCAACGAGCCATCGCCCCCGGCCAAGCCGTTGTAGTCTACCGCGGCGACATCGTCCTGGGCGGCGGTACCGTGACCGGCGCCATCAAATAACAGCGCCCTGCCACCATCCCCTCTCTAACTTGCGGTGAAATAGGGATTGTTTAAGCGTTTAAAACCGCCAAACAGTCCCTATTTCACCGCAAGTTAGAGAGGACGGCCTCGGTCGGTACTGCCGTGTCAGCCGAGGCCGCTGCATCGTTAGCGCTGGACGTAGGCGCGAACGAGCTCGTAGGTGTTGCGCACACCGTCGATGTGGCTGCGCTCGTAGTTGTGGCTCGCGTACACGCCGGGGCCGATCAGACCATGGCGAATGTCGTAGCCGGCCGAGAGCGTGGCCTCGACGTCGGAGCCGTAGTGCGGGTACACATCGATGGCGTAATCGAGCTCCAGCTCGCGCGCGATGTTGGACAGCGTGGTTACCAGGTCGTAGTTGTACGGACCGCCCGAATCCTTGGCGCAAATCGAAACCATGCGCTCGGTGCAGCCCAGGTCGTCACCCACGCAGCCCATGTCCACGCTGATCATCTCACGCGTGTCGGCCGGCACAAAGGCACCGCCGTGGCCGACCTCCTCGTACACGGTAAAGAGCAGCGACGCCTTGCGCGAAAGCGACACCTCGCCGTCAGCAACGGAACGGGCCAAACCCAGCAGAATCGACGCGGACAGTTTGTCGTCCAAGAAGCGGCTCTTGATGTAGCCGCTCTCCGTCACCGTGGTACGCGGATCCATGGCGATGATGTCGCCGGTCTGAATACCCAGCTCGAGCACATCGTCCTTGCTGTCAACGTTCTCGTCGAGCAGGATTTCCATGTTCTTCTCGATGGTCTTGACCGGCTCATCGGCCACATGCGCCGAAGGCTCGGTATTGAGGACCACGCCCGTGTAGACATTGCCCTCGCGTGTGTAGACGGTACAGTTCTCGCCATCGGCCGTAGACCACTGATGCCCGCCGAGGGTCGTGGGGCGCAGGCGACCATTGTCCTTAATGGAGCGTACCATGGCACCCAGGGTATCGACATGGCTCGCCAACACGAGCGGCTCACCCTCGCCACCAAGCTCAACAAGCACGTTGCCCTTATTAGAACGCTCGGGCCCAAACCCCATATCGCGCAGGGTCTCCATCAGATAATCAGTCGCCGCACGGGTATAGCCCGTAGGCGAAGCAATCGAGGTAAGCGCCTTCAACTGGTCAGTAATATAGGAGAGCGTCTCCTCTAGAGAAGCATCAACATTAGAAGCCATATGCATCCTTCCAAGTAAAACTAAGACCGAGTCCCGATTTTAACCGTTCTGCACGTGCAATGCCCCAGGAGCCGAACCGCCTCCAGACGTCCCCGCACCGGTTTTCTGCACGCGCACGGTTTACAATCCCAATCTTGCATAAATCCTATCGGTATCTGCATAGAAATGAGGCATCTTTTTGCTTCGTCTCAGGGTACCCCACCTTAGACCGTGCAAAAAACGGAGTATTCAGCACCGTGGGCCCCAACGGCCCCATCACAAACGACATAACGACGTGGTTACAGCAGTGTTGCAGGCCGGCGCAAACCAAAAACGCGGCGACAGCCATCTCCGCCCATCGATAGCCCGCCCACAAGGACTGTCGATGGGCGCCGCGAGCCACTACCGCCCATTCACAACGTTATGCATTTTTCAGAGCTTGCTGAATACTCCCAAAAATGCACGCCGGGAAGTGCACCACCTATCCGCAGCGGGCAGCATGCCTTGGTTTTGCCCATATCGGGGCATCGGCGCGAAACAAAAGCCCCCGCCGCACGAAGTGTGAACTGCCTCCCATTTCTTGGACACGAGAAATGGGAGGCTTTTTATGCGTGTCGACTTGAGGGTGAAGCACGACATCGAGGCCAGGAGGGCGGCGATCGGGCTCTTCGAGCGAGGCCACGGCTCCGAGTCGGCGGCGA
>DBFEIO010000010.1:0-22903 GCA_048330275.1 Collinsella sp. | reverse complement strand
CGGCAGCACCCAACGGGCCCTCTCGGGGGCAGGGACGTTCGGCCGTGCGCGGGCGCCCGGTCGGCGGCCCGTTCTGGGCGCGCCTCAATCGTAGCCCGAGACGGTCCCGGGCTGACAATTTCGACTGTAATGGACGTTCTTGAATGACTAGTCGTTAAAGAACGTCCCCAATGACTAACTAGCCGTGGAAGCGGGCGGTAGGCGCAAGTGGCTGCTCGCGAAAGACGCGATCGACGACGGCGCGGTATTCGTCGACCTTTTTGGTCTTGCGCACGATCTTGTGAACGTTAGCGGGATCGGCGAAGGCGCACTTGGCGTAGAACCACCACTCCTTCATGCGAAAGACCGCGTTACCGCCGATCTCTTCTGCATAGGCCGCAAACAGCGTGTCGTGGAAGCGCTGCAGTTCAGTTGCCGTGGCAGTAGGACCGCCCTTAACCATGCGAGCCAGCGCGGGGTTCGCAAGCAAGCCGCGCCCCAACATGACGTGACGCGTTCCGGGATAGGCCTCCACCAGCGCATCCATGTCCTCAAGATCAAAGATGTCGCCGTTATAGGCGACCGGAAACGGCGCCCGCTCCAGCGTCTCGCCATAAAACTCCTTGCGCGGCGAGCCCGTATAGCGGTCCTTTTGCACGAGCGGGTGCACAATCAGCTCTGCCAGCGGCATGCGGCAATACAGATCGAGCACGCGCTCGTATTCGTTGTCGTTCTCCAATCCCAGCCTGGTCTTGACCGACACCGGCAACGGCGAGCGTTCGCACACGTCGCTCAAGAACACCTCGAGCTCATCCAGATTGCGCAGAAAGCCCGAGCCCTTCCCCTTGGCGACAACCGTGCCCGAGGGGCAGCCAAGGTTGAGATTGACCTCGTGATAACCCATGTCGGCGAGCACCTGCGCCGCCCACACAAACTCATCCGCATTCTTGGACATCAGCTGAGGCACTACGTTAAGCCCCTGGTTATTGGCGGGATCGACCTCTTTAAACGCTTTGCCGCCAAAGCGGTTGCCCACGCGCGGCGGCGGCAAAAACGGCGTGTAATAACAATCGAGTGCGCCAAAACACTCCGCGTGCACGCGACGGAACACATGCCCGGTAATCCCCTCCATAGGGGCCAGCGATAAATACATCAACATCCACTCTCAACTCAATGTGACAAAGGGACAGTCCCTTTGTCACATTTGCAAATCATCATTCGGCTGTTTATTTTGGCACACATACGTATCGGGCGGCATCATCGCGTGGGCACAGGAGCAGCCGCTCTAAACCAGGGCTGCCGTGGCACTTTTGCCGTATGACCATGCGCTCATCGATGGCGGGATTCTCTATACTGAGTCACATATGACGGCATCGCGCCACAACGACCGCCACGACACCAAGGACCCGCCATGGCAGCACTCTCCGAACAAGAACGCAAGCGCATCCAGCGATACTGCATCTGCCCCAAGATTGCCGGTGCGGCGCTCGCCATGGCATTCGTGCTGCCCTTATTGATCATTCCTTTCGAAATGATCGACGACATCGTCTTTCATCACGAAGGCTTCCAAGAGACGGGCATGATGACCGCCTTGGCGCTTACCGTCATTGAGCTCGTCATATTCTGCTACTGCGCCCTCGCGCCGCGCTTTGGCATGCGCGGCAAACAGTGGAAGGAAATGCAGAACCGGCTCGCCGTCGAGCAGAGCGAAAAAGACCGCTCGGCACAGATCGCAGGCGTTGTTGGCACGCAGGCCGCCGCACGCCTGCTCAAGAACAGCGACAACGAGGTTGCACGCAACCTGGGCGGCGCGGCAGAAGTCGCCGCTGCCGTAGGCGCCGTCGCCACCGCGACAGACGTGCTTGCCGAGAGCTTTGCCAACGCGAAGGCCATGGCAGAGGCCTGTGGCGTACCTATCCCCCATGCAAAAAAGTGGATCGTCGCGCTTGTGGCGCTGCCCCTCGCAATCGTGTGCGGCGCCTATATCCCACAGCTGGCGCAGGGAAACATCGAGATGCAAGAAAACGCCGCGGCCGCGGCCGAGCAGATCGCCATCGCTCGCAAGGCGCTCGAGCCCTCATGCGAGTACGTGTCCGCCGATGACCCCTACGAGCGATATCAAGATTACGGCTATCACGTCCGCGGCTATCTGCACGACGGCGACTCCGATACCCAGAAGACCTATACGTACCTGGATTTTGACAACAAGGGAACGCTCACGGAAGTGAGCTACGCGGCAGAGGTCGACCCCGATGCGAGCCTCGAGGACAACCTCGCCCGTATCGAGCTCGACCTTGACGAGCTTTCCTCTGCCGTCCAAACCATAGACGTCAAGACCACAAGCCCCGAGCTCCTAGCACCGCAGAAGCTCCCCGAAGAGTTTAGGCGAGCTTTTTTGAACGGCTCACTCTACGAGAGAATCTCTATCAGGACGAGCGACGACCCCATCAAAGCGTATTACTCGTTTGACACGGATCCCAAGGACGAGTTTGACAAGTACACCCATCCAACCATCCGCATCACGCTGATGGGCAAAACGAACTAGGTGCAGGAAGATGAATGTGACAAAGGGACTGTCCCTTTGTCACCTTATTCGGAGCGTAGGGCTTCTACGGGGTCTTTCTTAGATGCGCTGCGAGCCGGCAGCAGGCCGGCGACGACCGTCAGCAGCACCGATATCGCGATGAGCACCAGCGCATCCTGCACGGGCAGGCTCATCAGATTGGGCACCTGTTTGGCAGCAAGCGCCCAGGCATTAACCGGAAAGCTCACGAGCACCACGACGACAATGGCGAAGACGCCAGCAATGAGGCCTTCGATGAAAGTCTCGGCATTGAATACGTTGGCCACGTTGCGCTTTGATGCGCCGATCGCGCGCAGGATGCCAATCTCCTTTTTACGCTCCAGTACGCTGATGTAGGTGATGATGCCGATCATGATGGAGCTGACGACCAGGCTGATGCTCACGAACGCGATGAGCACCAAGCTGATGGTGTTCACGATGTCGGTCACCGAACCCATGATGATACCCATGTAGTCGGTGTACGAGATTGCCTGTTCATCGTGGCCGGCAGCTTTGACCTGCTTGTTGTACGCATCGATGTGATCGAGCACGCGCTCCTTGGCCTCAAAGTCGCGCGGGAAAATCTTAACCGAGATGGGGTCTGCCTCATCCGCATAGCCCAGCGTGGTCAGATTGTTATCGTAGGTGAGCTTCGACGCCTTGGCATAGCTCATCATGAGCGAACTCAGGTCCTCGGCGTCCATGTTGAAGTGGATAGCATGAGCAAAGGCACTCGCATCCACGTGCATGGCGCTCGCCAGGTTGGCAAAACTCGAAGACATCTGCGTCGCCATCTGGTCCATGAGCCCTGCCGCGCCTGCCTTGAGCTGAGCTGACACCGTCGCCGCAATCTGATCGCTGATCGACTTCATCACCTGATCCATAGCCTGCTGCAGATACGGAGCCAGCTGCTTTTGCACATAGTCGGTCATCGCCTGCCGCAGGCGCTCGGCCAGGGCATCGCCGCCGAGCGCTTTGAGCTGGGCCAGGATTTGCTGAGCTGCCGTATCGTTCTCAAGATACGTCGAGAACGCGGCGGCAAGCTTTGACGCGTCCTTAAGATCATCGGGTGTCAGCTCCTTAAACTGATCAGACCGCAAAAAGCCCTCAAACAGCTGGTTGGCTAGTGTTCCCACCTGCTTCATTTGCTCGGGCGCAAGTTCCAGACCGTCAAAGATACCCGAGAAATCGGGGGCCGGCGCTTTGGCCATGATGTCACTAAAGTCGATGTCCTTACCAACGCCCGAAAGGTCAATGTTCAGCCCGGACAAATCGATACCAGAAAGGTCGACACCGCCCGCCGCGCCCGAGAGCGCAGATGCATCGAACGAGAACGCGCTCTTCAGCGCCGCCTCGTCCACACTGAACATACTGCCCAGATCCACGCCTTGCTTGGCCTCACCTTGCAACTCGTCAAAGGTTTTGCCCGTAAAGACATCCGTCTCGGGGTGGGCAAGCTGCTCCTGCACGATCTGCGAATCGGCGGCGCGCTTCATAAGCTGGCATGTCAGCGCATGCGTATAGGCAATGCCCGGGGATAATGCGCTCGCGTTGGCCGTCTCGTTGGGTCGCACCACGCCCACAATGCGCACGTCAATGCCGTCGGCAACCTTGGCCGCCATAAAGTCGGCATCGCCAGACATGTCAGTCCACATGCCGGTCTCTTCATTTTTGCGATAGGCATCTGCCGGCGACAGCACCTTAAACGTCGTGGACAGCGCATCGTCGTAGGTAAAGTCGGTGCCGCTCTTGGGCGTCTCGACCCTGCCGTCAGCCGTCATGGCGCTGTTAACCAGGCCGTTGAGCTCATCGATATCCAGCGCGCCGATGCTGTAGAGCGTGTAGTCGCCCACTGTGCCGCGGCTCGAAAGCACCATCACAGCCTCGTTGGCGGACGTAGGCCAATGGCCGGCAACGACATCGTACTGGCTATCGAGCAGACTCTGGTCGTCAATCATTTCGTTAAAGACCGAGGTCCCCATGGACTCCATGCTCACCGTTGCCGCCGAGCTCGCGCCTCCGCTCATGGCCTCGGTCATAGCGTTGGGGACAAGCCGGACGGGCTTCTCGTCGCCCTCGTTCAAACGATAGACAACCGGCGTCACACCGTAACCATACTGGATAGCGTTGACCTCTTTGTCGATACCGTTGCCGCCGTCGTCAAGCCATGTCTTAAAGCTCGTCATATCGTTAGATTTAACGCTTGCGAACATATCCTTTACGGCCGTGACCACGGGAATCGTATCGGTTCCCTTAGCCTTGCCGCCGGTGGCGCCGTCAGACGAGCCCTCGCCCTTGGACGCCTCCTCATCCGCAGTCCCATTCCCGCCCATCATGGATGACAGGTCATAATCTTGTTTGGAAATCGTAAGCGGGTAGCTCGAGAGCGTGTCCTCCTCGACCTTTTTGATGTAGCCGTTTACGCCGTTGGACAGCGCCAGAATCGCTGCGATGCCAATAATGCCAATCGAACCCGCAAAGGCAGTCATGGCCGTACGGCCCTTCTTGGTCATGAGGTTTCGGGCAGAAAGCCCCAGCGCCGTCACAAAGCTCATCGAGGTTTTGCGCGTGGGCTTGGCCTCGCGACGCGCGGCCTCGGTAGCATCAAAGGGATCTGAATCGTCGGTGATCTTGCCGTCCGCCAGGGTGACGATGCGTGTGGCGTACCTGTATGCCAACTCGGGATTGTGCGTGACCATGATGACCAAACGATCGCGCGCAGCATCCTTGAGCAAATCCATGACCTGTACGGATGTCGTTGAGTCCAAGGCGCCGGTCGGCTCGTCAGCCAGCACAATCTCGGGATCGTTGATTAAGGCGCGGGCGATGGCGACGCGCTGCATCTGCCCGCCCGAAAGCTGGCTCGGGCGCTTGTCAACGTGCTCGCCCAGGCCAACTGCCTCGAGCGCCTTGCGCGCACGCTGGCGGCGCTCGGCACGCCCCACGCCCGTGAGCGTAAGCGCCAGCTCCACGTTTTCCAAAATGGTCTGATGCGGAATGAGGTTATAGCTCTGGAACACAAAGCCGATGCGATTGTTACGATAGGCGTCCCAATCGCGGTCGCTGAAGTCCTTGGTCGAGATGCCATCGATCAGCAGGTCGCCGGAATCGAAATGGTCGAGTCCACCAATGACGTTGAGCATCGTAGTTTTACCCGAACCCGAGGGACCCAGGATGGCTACAAACTCGTTATCGCGAAAAGACAGGCTTACGCTGTCGAGCGCTACCTGCGTAAACGACTGCGTAACGTACCTTTTGCAAATATCTCTGAGATCCAGCATGGACGGCAACCTCTCCCCCGCCGTTCGCATCCAACGCGTTTGACCTACTCTATCAGCTTTTTTGTCGGTACCAGCAAGGAATGTAACGAACAGAAAACGGGACGGCGCGCCGCATGGCGCACCATCCCGCACATAACATCGAAGGTGTGACAAAGGGACAGCCCCTTTGTCACACCTTTGTCACATTCGGACTTACTGTTCGCTCTTCGCGAGTGCCTGATCGATCAGCTTGTTGAGCGCCTCTCGCTGCTCGGCGGAGTTGATGCCGCCCATGATTGGCTCTCCCACGATGTTGCCGTTCTGGTCGATCACGTAGGTGGTCGGGAACGAGTACAAGTTGGAGGTGAACTTGCCGGCCTCGCTATCCGACTTGAACCAGATGTTCTTGTACGTCACGCCCTTCTTGGAAAGTACGTCCTTGGCGTCTGCCACCTCGTCTTTGTTGCCATCGAGCGTAAAGGAATTAACGCCCACGACCTGGCCGCCCTTCTCGGCAAGCTCCTTGTTGAGCTTCTCCAGATCGCCCAGCTCTCCCACGCACGGCTTGCAGGTGGTAAACCAGAAGTTCATGACGGTGACCTTGTTCTTGGAGAACAGCTCGTCGCTGTTTACATCGTTGCCGTCCAGATCCTTGCCCTTAAAGCTGGGGAACTTCGTCTCCCCGCTCTCGTCGTTGGTCATGCCTGCGGTCGAGGCATCGACGCTCTCCCCCTCGCCGGGCGTGCTGCCGCATCCGGGAAACTCCTTCTCCAGCGCCATGAGCTTATCCTCGATCTCCTTGATCTGCTGTGCACCGGCCTTGAGTGTCTTAAGCTCATCCGCCGTGAACTCATCCTTGGCGCCGTCGATGGTCTTGAGCAGGAAATCGCCGTAATTGCTGCCGTCCTCAATCATTGCCGAGTCTTTATTTGCCGCATTGAATACCTTTTCCCATAGGGCGTTATCGCTCGCAAAGATCTCGTTTTCCTTTTGCAGCAGCTGCTGGTACAGCTCGGCCGCCTCCTCGGCGCTCGACGGCTTTTGTGCCACAAGCTCGGCAATCTGCGCATCGCCGCTCGTGGCATCCTTCGCATCGCCCTTGGGGGCAGAGCACGCCGCGAGAGTCAGCGCCAGCACGGGCAGCATCAACAGGGCCGCAATTTTCGACAGTTTCATGGTTCCTCCGTTGTATCGAAGCTTAATAGGTACCTATTTGTTTTCGCAGTCCTGCGCGGACTGCGCGGTCTTGTCGCCCGTCACGCCCAGCCCGTAGCGAAAGCTAATGGCATCGACGGGGCACGCACCCACGCATTTGCCGCAACGAATGCACTCGGCATGGTCGGGCGTACGCGTAACATCCACGTCCATCAGACACACCTTGGCGCACTTGCCGCACGAAACGCATTTGCACTGGTCAACCTGAATCCCCAACAACGACACCTTGTTCATGAGCGCATAAAACGCACCGAGGGGGCAGATCCATTTGCAGAAGGGGCGGTAGAACAACACGCTCAGCACCGCAACCGCAATGAGAATCGCGAGCTTCCAGGTAAAGAGCTTTCCCAGCGCGGAGCGGATTCCCGTATTCATGATGGACAGCGGAATCGCACCCTCGAGCACGCCCTGCGGACAGATGTACTTACAAAAGAACGGGTCGCCCATGCCCACGTCGTTAACCACCAAGACGGGCAGCAGCACCACGGCAAGCAGCAGCACGACGTACTTGATGTACGTGAGCGGCTTGAGCTTTTTCGTGGAGAACTTTTTGCCGGGAATCTTGTGTAGAAGTTCCTGCAGCCATCCAAACGGGCACAGAAAGCCGCATACAAAACGCCCCAACAGCACACCGATCAGAATGAGCGTTCCGGTGACGTAATACGAAAAGCTAAACTTAGACGAGCCCACCACCGACTGAAACGAGCCGATGGGACACGCACCCGAGGCCGCCGGACACGAGTAGCAGTTGAGTCCCGGCACACAGACGGCCTTGCCCGCCCCTTGGTAAATGCCTCCCTTGGCAAAATTGGGCAGATGAATATTGGTCGCAAGCGTCGCCGCCGCCTGAATCAATCCGCGAAATCGCGCCAAAAGATGCGATCCGGTGTTTTTTCTTTTATCCAATTCCGATACACTCCAAGCACAGCCTGATTGCCTTGGCCAGCACGGCATCCGCCTCGCCGCGCATAATGCCAAAGCACACCATGGCAATCCCGGCGATCAGCAAAGCCACCTGCGCCACAGGTTTAATCGCTTTGAACAATCTGACCACTCCTTTCGTTTCGCGACCCATTGGACCATACCGACTATAAAATCCGTGTTAAGCGCGAATGACTATGCAAGGAGAACGTTATGCGCATCTTGGTCGTCGAGGACGAGCGGGCGCTGTGCGATGCGATCGCACGCAGCCTGCGCAACTTGGCCTATAGCGTCGACTGCTGCTACGACGGGCAGCAGGCGCTCGACCTACTCGATATCGAGACCTTCGATCTTGTGGTGCTCGACCTTAATCTTCCCCATGTCGACGGCATGACCGTGCTCAGGCAACTCAGAATTACTGATTGCGAAACTAAGGTGCTCGTGCTCTCGGCCCGCGTCGAGGTCGCCGACAAGGTAGCGGGACTCGATGCGGGCGCCAACGACTACCTCACTAAGCCGTTCCATCTAGACGAGCTGGCGGCACGCATCCGCAGCCTCACGCTCAGGCGCTTTACGCAAAGCGATGTTATCCTGACCTGCGGATCGCTGAGCTTTGACACCAAGGCGCGCATCGCTTCCGTGGACAGCGAGGCTTTATCTCTTACGCGCAAGGAAACGGGAATCTTGGAATACCTGATGCTTAATCAGGGGCGTCCGGTAAGTCAAGAGGAGCTTATCGAGCACGTTTGGGATAGCAGCGTGAACAGCTTTAGCAACGCAACCCGCGTTCATATCTCGTCGCTCCGCAAAAAGCTACGCAGCGCTTTGGGATACGACCCGATTCGCAATCGGATTGGAGAGGGCTACGTTATGGAGGGTGGAGAATGAAAGAGCTTTCGCTGCAATGGCGCATAACGATTATGACGGCACTGCTGACGTGTGCGGCATGCGTACTGACGAACTGCTTGGTCGGCTATACGGGCATGCGCTACATGGACGCCATCGGCAGCGACATCTCGGCCTTTAACGCAACCGGCGAAGATTCGCTCCAGGCGTTCGACCCAACGAAAGCGGCCCTCGATGACAAGGTCACAATCGTCGTAAATGACGCACAGGAGTCTTTTGGCACGACAGCCTGGTACATCACGGCTGGAGTCACACTCCTTGGCGGCGCGCTGGCATACTTTGTGAGCGGCCGTGCACTCAAACCGCTACGGGCTTTTGCAGCTCAGGTTGAGCGTGTGCAGCCTGACAACCTAAGCGAAATCAGACTCAATGAAGATGTGCCCACCGAGCTACAACGATGCAGCGCCTCTTTCAACGACATGATCGCTCGTCTTGGCGAAGGGTTCTCTGCACAGCGTCAGTTTACCGGCAACGCCGCACACGAGCTTCGCACCCCGCTCGCCCTTATGCAAGCACAGATTGAACTATTCATCTCCGAGCACTCCGGTTTGCAACCCGAAACAGCCGAGCTGCTCGGCCTGCTACAAGAACAAACTGAGCGGATGTCGCGGATGACCAAGGTGTTGCTCGAGATGAGTGAGCTCCGCAGCGTTCCTTGCGAGGACGATGTTGAACTTGGTCCCTTGTCCGAAGAGGTCCTCACCGACCTTGCGCCACTTGCCGAAAATAAGGGCATAGCCCTCAATTGTGCTGGAGACGCTTTAGTAATCGGGAGCGACACGCTCCTCTATCGGCTGGTGTTTAACCTGGTCGAAAATGCCATCCGTTACAGCCGCCCCGGCTCGACTGTCAACGTCTCCATCTGCGACAACAACAGCCGCGTGTTCCTGCGAGTCGAGGACCAGGGCCCGGGAATACCCAAGCAGTACCGCGAGAGCATCTTCCAACCGTTCTTTCGCCTGGATAAATCCCGCAGCAGGGCATACGGCGGCGCAGGACTCGGACTCGCGCTCGTTTGGGAGATTGCAGCGCTTCACGGTGGCGCTGTAGAGGTCGAAGCAAGTTCCGAGAACGGGACTACTATGCTCGCAAGCCTTCCAAAACGATCCGCAGCATTAACCGAACAGTAAAACGAAAGGGGTCCCGCACACGTTTGCGCGGGACCCCCTCCCTGTCAATGCAATTCGCCCAAAAGAGTAGAAGCCTACTCCCACTCCACCGTGCCGACGGGCTTCGGCGTGAGGTCGTAGCACACGCGGCAGATGCCGGGAACCTCGGCGGTGACGCGGGCGGTGATGCGCTTGAGCAACGCCCAGTCGAGCTCAGGCACCTCGGCGGTCATGACATCGACGGTGTTGATGCAGCGGATGATACAGGGCCAATCGTAGGCGCGCTTGCCCTCGCGCACGCCGGTTGCGCGGAAGTCGGGCACGACGGCAAAATACTGCCAGATGGTCAGACCGGCCTTGTCGATCTCCTCGCGCACGATGGCGTCGGCTTCGCGCAGCGCCTCAAGACGGTCGCGGGTGATGGCACCAAGGCAGCGAACGCCCAGGCCGGGACCGGGGAACGGCTGGCGCTCAACCATGTTCTCGGGCAGGCCGAGCTCGCGACCCACGACGCGGACCTCGTCCTTGTACAGCAGTTTGACGGGCTCGCAGAGCTCAAACTGCAGATCCTCGGGCAGACCGCCCACGTTGTGGTGAGCCTTCACGCCGTCTTGGGACTCCAGGATGTCGGGATAGATGGTGCCCTGGGCGAGGAAGCTGACCTCATCGCCAACCTTGCGGGCCTCCTCCTCGAACACGCGAATGAACTCGGCGCCGATAATCTTACGCTTGGCCTCGGGCTCCTCGACGTCCACGAGCTTGTCCAGGAAGCGATCTGTGGCGTCAACGTAAACCAGGTTGGCATCCATCTGATTCTTGAAGACGTCGACGACCTGCTCGCTCTCGCCCTTGCGCATCAGGCCGTGGTTAACATGCACGCAAATGAGCTGCTTGCCGATGGCCTTGATGAGCAGGGCCGCGACAACCGAACTGTCGACACCACCGGAAAGAGCCAGCAGGACCTTCTTGTCGCCGATCTGCTCGCGGATTGCAGCGACCTGCTCTTCGATGAACGCCTGGGCAAGTTCGGGAGTGGTGATACGTACCATGTCGTCGGGACGCTTGTTGGGATCCATGCAGAGCTCCTTCTCGGTTCGATGGAAATGCGCCGCGCGTATGCAGACGCACCGTCATATGACCTCATTATATGCAGAACGAGATACGTTTCCCATCGCTGCGACAGAGCTTTTTGCAGGGGCGGCAGTTTTTCTATATCCCAAGGTCAGCTAGACTTCGGTAGCCACCTTGGGAGCATCGCCAATAGACTCTTCCTTTATACGTTCGGCACAATCGTAGGCGATACCCACAAATTCCAGTCCCGAGCAACAAGAGTACAATTGCTGCTAGTGTTGCCAGCTGTTGGGAGATGGAAGATGGACTGCGATGGCTACCCATGCGTTCCCATGCCGTTGATGTGCACCGCCTTTGTGCCGGGGCAGATTGACGCTGCGGTTGCAGGCATTTCCGACCCCGATTCACGCGCCATTGCCACGGCAGAAGCGCTGTACTTTCGCGGACAGGCCACCCTCGCTGCCAAGACGGCGCACCCCTATCTTGACGTCACCGATCCCGCGCTGCGCTATTCCGCATGCTTTATCTGCGGATACGCCAGTCTGTCGCTCAACCGTATCGCCGACGCCCGCCGGTGCCTTGCGGGCATCCTCGATACGCCGGCCGACGAGGAATCGCCCGCCGTCCACGCCACGCATATCCTGTTCGCCTCGGCCGCGAGCGTCCTGCTGCACTTGCCTTCCCCGTATTCTGCCGAAGAGTTTTATCCACTTGCGGCGCACCTACCCGAAGGCCTGCGACTGTTCGCCAGCTACGTGATGGCGCACGCCTTGTATCTGCGCGGCGAATACGGCCGCAGCCTGGGCATGGCGGAAAACGCCCTAATTATGAAACAGGGAAGCTATCCCATCTCGGAACTGTTCCTGCACCTGGCAGCTTCCATGGCATGCATGAGCCTCAAGGACATCGACGCCGCAAAAGTGCATTTTGGAGCCGCTTGGGACATTGCGCGCCCCGACGGCCTTATCGAGCTCATTGGCGAGCACCACGGCCTTTTGCAGGGGCTCATCGAGGCATGCCTAAAAACGCAATACCCTGACGACTTCGCACGCATCATCGAGATCACGTACCGCTTCAGCTACGGCTGGCGGCGCATCCACAACCCCGATTCGGGCGAGGACGTTGCCGACGATTTAACGACCACAGAGTTCACCATGGCCATGCTCGCCTGCCGCGGATGGACCAACGCTGAAATCGCACACCATATGGGAGTATCGCCGGGCACCGTCAAAAACCGCCTATCCGGCGTATACGCAAAGCTTGGCATCGGCACACGCGCCGAGCTGGTCGCGCACATGTTGCGTTAGCGACCGGGCTGCCAAGCGCATCGAACGCGTTCCGGAACCCGGCGCTTCGCTCGATCAATTTGGACATTTTGGCCCTTGAACGGCACTACCGCCACGAAGCGTCTTCTCGCAAAATTGGATTATTTCCACCGATATTTGCGGGATGGGAGCCCAAGATGCTTGATCGCCGTTCGTTACTTGTTGCTGGAGCGTCCTCGCTGGCGAGCATTATGTTGCCTCGCGTGCCGGGAAGCGAAAATGCCTTCCTGCTGCCGTTCGCGCCCACCGCGGCCTATGCCGACGAAGAAGATCCCTTCAAGGTGCTCGTTCTCTCGCGCACCATGTTTGGTGTGGTCGTGGTCGACGTCGCCAACAAGAATACGCCCATCGCAGGTGCCCAGGTCACGCTCACATCGCGCTATGCCGTAGGCAAGCAGCTCACCGCCACGACCGATGACGAAGGCACGGCCATCTTTGAGGTCGCGCCGCTTTCGGAAGACTACGTGGACGAGGCAACGCTTCTCGACGCATACGACTTTAACGGCGGCATCTCCATTAGCATGGCGGGCTTCCGCGATGTCGAGATTCCCCTTGCGCGTATCCAGGGCGGCACCGCCATAACCGCACCCACACGTCCACTCTCCGACGGCGAGCCGTACTTTCGACAGCTCACGTTCGACGAATGGGACATCCAGTACGCCGATGCCACGTTCATGGCATTGCCGAAGGACGACGCGGCAAACGACCAACCCGATACGCACGCCTTTACCGTGCGGGCGCATCTGCCACAGGGTGGACAGGCAACGCTGCACATCAACAAGGTAATGCCCGCCACGGGTAGCTCGCCCGAAACCGTCACGCAGATCGGCCAGATCAAGGCCAGCGCATCAGGCGCGGATAATCTGGCGACGTTCACACTCGAAGACAAGTTTCTCGACGCGGCATCGGGCCTTCTGGAGGAAGGGTGCAAGCTGCGCTTTGTCCTCGACTATCAGGGCAAAACCTACACGCTCTCCTCCCCCATGGCCGTTGTCACCGCGCCGGCCGCAAAGGCAGAATCGGGCTCGACCACTATCGTCCCCACTACCATGGACCAAGAGGTCACTCCGTTTGATTTCCCCGCGGCGTTTCCCGGCATCGGCGGCAATAAGTTCACGTGTTGGATGCCCTCGTTCCCCATTCTGTTCGATTTCTCGTTTGCCGGGTACGTACTGTTTGGCGGAGGATACAAACCGGCCAGCTATATGAACGATTCGGGCAACCCTGATCCGGAATACTGGAGGAAGTCACCGCGCGAGTCGGGCGCCAAGCAGGCAAACCGCTACCTCGACGAGATGGAGGGGAAGTGGAATCAGTACAAGAGTATGAGTGCCGGTTCGGGCACCGATCCAAGAAACACCAAGCTCCTTCGCCACCATTGCACGCCGCTGTTCACGATGGATATCGCCACACAGCTGTACGGCTCGCTCGCCTACGATTGGGTGGGCAAAACCTGGGGTAACAACAACGACCCCGCATACGGCAATATTAAGGCCCTCTTCCAGGTAAGAACCGATCTCAATTGGACCGAGCAGTTTACCCTAGGACCGGTGCCGTTTTTCCTAAACGTCAATCCCTGGGTGCTGGCAAAACTGGCGCTCGCCGTGGGTGCCCACACGCGCGGCAGCGGCGCGGCGTTTTTTAAAAACATTTCGCTCGACTATTCAAACACGTCGGGCTCGTTCACCATCCAGATCGGGCTTGCCGTCACCTTTGGCGCCGGCGTTGCAGGCGTCGCTTCGTCTGCCGTGCGCGGCGCCGCATCCCTCACGCTGTTCATTGGGTACGAGAAGGCAGATGGGCACCAGCTTCCGCGGCTGCGCGTAGGTGCAGACGTCGATGTCGATGTGATACTCCAGTTCGTAATGTTCAAGTGGACCACCAAGGCTTGGTCGGGGTCGTGGCCCACACTCATCGATTCGTGGAATATGTCAGTGAACAATGGCGACCAGTATGTGCTCCAGCGCTCTGAGCTCGCATTGGGTGGAGATACGCCTTACACGCTGGATGCCTGCTTCGGCACGCCCGGCAACATCGAGGCGGGCGGCGTGCCGCAATTTATCGCATCGGCCACCATCGTCACCAACGCCGAGCTGCTCGCACGCGCCGAGGTTGCAGCCGCCGCGATAAACATCGCGCCTACCGTACGCGATTGGGATCAAGCGGTCACGCGCATTGAGCTCGAGGCGGACGCGGAGAGCGACGACACGGGACAGGTCGAACATTTCGTCCACGCGCTTATGGAGAACGACGAAAATGCCGCACCGATGTATGAGTACACCTATATCGGGCAGGCAACGAACGCCGTTGCGGACCCCAACGCCAATTCTGCCGGTGTATCGGAGGACGAGCGTGGCGGCATCAAGCCCTCGAGCGACAACGTGCTGTTTTCCGGCGTGCTCAGCGAAGCTCACATGAAGCTGGCAATGATTGCCGGCGCAGAATGCCTATTCCGTATCGCCTCAGTGCGCTACGGCGAGAATGGCCGCTCGCGCCTGGTGGTGCACACAAAGGCAAACGGCACGTGGTCCGCTCCCACGCCCGTGGACTTTCCCCTTGGGTTTGGCGAGGGCGACGTGGAGCGCGACGGCATATACGATTACGACTTTGACGTGGTGGAATATACGGACGGAAGAGGAAACCATGACGCCTACGTGCTGCTGGTCTCGGGCGAGCGCCGCGACGGCGACAACACCCATTTCGATATGGCAAGCACAGCCGGCATACTGTCCGTTGTGCGCCTGCGCATAAGCAACGACGGAGTTCGCGTGATATCGCACACGTCATGGCGCAGCATCTCGCGCGGCCGCCTGCAAGAGGATGGCTACCATTGCCTGCAGTGCCCGCGTATCACGGTGGGCAAGACGCTGGTCGACGGACGCCTGTCGGGTGCCTACCTCCACCGCCGCGGAGCCACCGCAGAGAAGGCGCTCGGCAGCGAGGCCGAGGTTGCGCTGGAATGCTTTACCCTATGGTCGGACGTTTCGGGCGACAGCCTAACGTTCCGCCAAGTTCTCCGCTTTCCGCAAGCACCGTCGAGTATCGAGCTGGGCGAGCCCGAGAATATCAACGGCAAAATGGTGACGCCCGTTGCGTACGAGACTGCAGGCGGTTGTGGCTGCGCATCGTACGCCGTGATCGGCCAGTCCATTGCAGGCTGGGGCGTTATGTCACCAGACGCCACGGTACCCCGTGCGGTGCCGTGGCCACAACATTCGGGCTTTTTGGCAACCGTCAACGAGCAACTGCAGCATATTACTTGGACGCGAGGCGCATCGGCATTTGCAACGCAGCCCGTGGGTGCCGCAGGCTGTGGCCCGGCATCGTTTAGCGTAAGCAACAACGGCAGGTGCGTGCTCTATGTAGAGAACACCGATGGCAAGGTGGGACAAACCTACGACGAAGAAGGCAACCCGGTAGCAGTGATGGGCAAGCACTTCCGCATCTTCGCCAGCACCTTGGCACGCGATCTGTTCACGGAACCGTTCGTGATGTGCGAGCTGGACCATCCCGTCGATCAGATGACGACATTTTTGACGTCGGGAGGCATGCTCTCCGCGCTCGCCACGCACATTGTGAGCGCGGAGAAGAGCGAGGCAGAGCTGCACGGCATCGAAGTGCCCTTGGTGGCGTGTGCCACTCCGACAGGTGCGGTCGCTACCTCGGGCGCGGTGGTGCCCGGAGCAGCAGGCGAATCCTTCATGGTCACGGTGCGAAACGACGGCAACACCTTGCTGACCGCCGGCACGATCGATCTGTACCGAGAGGGCTCCAGTCAGCCGTTCTCCAGCGCATCCATCGGATTCGGAGCGAACGCACGCATGGCTTCGATCTACGATCCAGAGCTTACCGAAGACGCTTCGGCCAACGACATGGCACACGTGAAGTACGCGCTCGAGACGCTGGGCGCATGTTTTGCAACGCACCCACTGGTAGCCGACAACGGCAACGCCGTGCTGGCACCGGGTTGCACGGCACAGTTCCGCATGAGCTTCGCTATCCCCGAGAGTTGGAGCGACGAAGTGGGCAAACGCGTAACGCTGTATGCGAAGGCGCGTGACCTGGTGGCGCTCGACCCCGTAACGCTCGAGGAAATTCGACCGGGCGCAAACTCGGCGCTGGGTGCCGTACTGCACGAGCTTCATGTGCCCGACGCGGCATGCGAACGCTCAGAAATTCAGGTCGGCGTATGCGATAGCGCGGATACGACGGGGCTTCACGACGCCCCGATGACAGCAGACGGCGACGGTGGCTCGAGTGGAGGTGGCTCCGACGGAAGCGGCTCCGGTGGCGGCAGTAGCTCTGGCAGGGGCAAGGACCACGGCAATAACAAGCGCTCCGGAAAAGCGGGCGCGCTTGCGGGCACGGGCGATGTCAACGCTCCCCTTACGGCAGCCGCTGCAGCACTCGCCGCGGCAGGCGCGGGCCTCATCGCCTACAGCGCCCGCCGCACGGCGCTCGAAAAAGACACCGCCAATGAGGTCAATTCGGATAGGCCTCGCTAGCTCCTAGTTACATGTCATTATGGAAATCATGTTCGTCATTGCGCGCACGATGCCCCACTGCACCCGAAACCGCGCGAGGCATTGGCCCTGCTCATCGAGCACCAAAAAGGGCTGGCCCCGATAACTCGGGGCCAGCCCTGAGTCGCCTGACGTAAGAATCGCGGCGTTACTTGAGCTTCAGTGCCTCCATCATGGGCACGGCGGCATCCCAGTCGATCTTCCAGCCAATCGACACGCGGACGGTCTCGCCCGTCGCGGGAGCCGTCGCAAACAGTGTATGGCCGTTGTCGGGACCGGTAAAGCGCAGCCACGTTATGCCGTTGTACTCGACCTGGTCGGTTGTTGTCTCCTTGCCTTCGTAGACCTGCTCTAGGCTTGCAACCTCTTCCTCCGGCGAGCGCGGGAAGATGCTGATGTTCAGGCGTCCTCCAGTCTCGTCGTGGAAGAAGTTTGCCTTTTCGCGCTCTTCGTCGGACGAATCCAGCGTGTACCCATCGGCGGCCTCGATGCTGTACGATGCGCAGTCGATGCCCGTTAAATCTGCCTTCTCGCCAGAATCGGCCACGCCGCCGGCCGCCTTGAACTCCTTGGTCTCGCATCCCGTGGTGTCAAAGTGCATGGCCTCATGATTCTTGGCGGGGGCGTAAGCGTCTACGAACTCGACAGTGATGGGCCCGTAGTACGCCATCTTGGGGGCCCAGAAATACACGTACTCAACGGTCTCGCCCGGGCCGATATCTGGCCTCTTGGAAAGATCGATGCCCTCGTGAAGCTCATCGGGAGCCTCGCTTGCAACGTAGTCGAGCACGGCCGCCTTGCCGGAAGTAAACAACGGGTCGCCTGCCTCAAGATCGCCCTGGGCAGCATGCACGTTAAAGGAACTGAACGTCCTGTTCTTTGTGTTGTTGTTGGTAATCTTGATGTGCAGGTAAAAGCCGTCCTGCTTCTTGGCATCACCGCGATAGAACGTACCGTGAGCCACCGACTCATAGGTAATGCCTGCCACCTCGACCGTCTGCGACTCATAGGCCTTGGGCTTCTCGGCCTTCTCCTGCACAGGTGCGCTCCCGCCCGAGCCACTCGGCGCATTACCGCCGCAGCCGGCCACCGTACATGCCAGCACGGCCGAAAGCGTCACGGTGGGAATTCCTAACAGCAGCTTCTTCGTCATGGGCTTCATCATCCTCACCGCTCCTTTCGGCTTGTAGCTCATCCGTTGCCCGAGTCCCAAGTCGACCCCGTGGCATCGGCTTCCACTATGAGCGTATGACGAAACACGACGCCGGCGAAGTGACCCACGGCCCAAATAACGACCCGCCAGCGTTCCTTATGGGCCAAAGGGACTCGCACACGCACGCCCGTGGCCCATAAAACGAGACGCTTGTCCCAATGTTCGATTCGGAACAACAATCCGCACGACACGTTTTACCCGTTAATCCGAACGATTGTTCGATGGATTTCGTGTTGGGTGGAATCGCCCAAGGGCTGGGCTATGCTACCTTGACTATCTATATGACTTAAACGCAGCAAAAGGAGCACCGAGAGAGCGAGTATGGCAAAAAACACCGCAAACTATGGTAACGACAGTATCCGCCAGCTCAAGGACGAGGAGCGCGTACGCCTGCGCCCCGCCGTCATCTTTGGCTCGGACGGACTCGACGGTTGCGCGCATGCCGCCTTCGAGATCCTGTCCAACGCCGTTGACGAGGCGCGCCAGGGCTACGGCAAGCTCATCACCCTTACCGCCTTTCGCGATGGCTCCATCCAGGTAGAGGACAACGGCCGCGGCTGCCCGCTCGACTGGAACCCCTCCGAGAAGCGCTTTAACTGGGAACTCGTCTTTTGCGAGCTCTACGCCGGCGGCAAGTATAACAACAACCAGGGCGGCGACTACGACTTCTCGCTCGGCACCAACGGCCTAGGCTCCTGCGCGACCCAGTACGCCTCCGAGTACATGGACGTCACCGTCTGGCGTGACGGTAACAAGTACTCCTTACACTTTAAGAAGGGCAAGGTCGTCGGCGCCAAAAAGAAGGCGCTCGAGATTGAGCCCAGCGACGAGGACCGCACCGGCACCACCATCAAGTGGCGCCCCGATCTTGAGGTCTTCACCTCCATCAGCATCCCCCACGATTGGTATCGCGAGACCATGCGCCGCCAGGCCGTGGTCAACGCCAACGTTACCTTCCGCCTGCGCATCGAGGGCGACGATGGCGAGTTTTCCGAAGAGGACTTTTGCTACCCCAAGGGCATCGAGGACTATGTGCTCGAGAAGGTCGGTGCCGACTACCTCACCGAGCCCTTCTTTATCGAGGCCGACCGCCGCGGTCGCGACCGCGAGGACCTGCCCGACTACAACGTCAAGATTACCGCGTGCATGTGCTTCTCGCGCACCTTCATGATGCAGGAGTACTACCACAACTCGTCATGGCTCGAGAACGGCGGTTCGCCCGAAAAGGCCGCCCGTAGTGCTCTGACCAGCGCCATCGATGCCTACATCAAGCAACAGGGCAAGTACAACAAAAACGAGAGCGGCATTAAGTGGCAGGACGTCCAGGACTGTCTGGTGCTGGTGACCAACTGCTTCTCCACCCAGACGTCCTACGAAAACCAGACTAAGAAGGCCATCAATAACCGCTTTATCCAGCAGGCGATGACGGCATTCTTTAAGGAGCGCCTCTCGACCTATCTGATCGAGAACAAAGACGCCGCCAACAAGATCATGGAGCAGGTGCTCATCAACAAGCGCTCGCGCGAGAACGCCGAGAAGACGCGCCAGAGCATCAAGACCAATCTGCAACAGAAGACCGACATGGCCAACCGCGTGCAGAAGTTCATCGACTGCCGCTCCAAAGACAAGGACCGTCGCGAGATCTACATCGTAGAGGGCGACTCGGCAGCAGGCGCCATCCGCACCTCGCGCGATGCCGAGTTCCAGGGCGTTATGCCCGTTCGCGGTAAGATCCTCAACTGCCTGAAGGAGGACTACCCGCGCATCTTTAAGTCCGACATCATCATGGACCTCATGCGCGTGCTGGGCTGCGGCGTAGAGATCAAGGACAAGCGCATCAAGAACCTCGGTGCTTTTGACCTGGATAATCTCAACTGGAACAAGGTCATTATCTGTACGGACGCCGACGTCGACGGTTATCACATCCGCACGCTTGTGCTCACCATGCTCTATCGCCTGGTGCCCACGCTTATCGACGAGGGCTACGTGTATATCGCCGAGTCGCCGCTCTACGAGATCAACTGCAAAGAGAAGACCTACTTTGCCTACACCGAGCTCGAGAAGAACGGCATCCTCAAGGAGATCGGCGACCAGAAGTGCTCGATCAACCGCTCCAAGGGTCTTGGTGAGAACGATCCGGACATGATGTGGCTCACCACCATGAACCCCGAGACGCGCCGCCTGATCAAGGTAGAACCCGAGGACGTCACCAAGATGGAGACCATGTTCAACCTGTTGCTGGGCAACGACGAGGCGGGCCGCAAGCGTCACATCTCCGAGCACGGCAAGGAATACCTGGACCAGCTGGACCTGCAGTAGCAGCAAATCGATAACGACGGCCCATAAGAAGTTCAAGAGGAAATCGTGGCAAAGAAGAAGACGAAGAACCAGCCCAAGAAAAAGCAGGTCAACGCCGAGAACGTCATCGGCCTGCACTCCGAGGTCACCGATCAGCCGATCACGCAGACGCTCGAGGTCAACTACATGCCCTACGCTATGAGCGTCAACGTCTCGCGTGCGTTCCCCGAGATTGACGGCTTTAAGCCCTCGCACCGCAAGCTGCTCTACACCATGTACAAGATGGGTCTGCTCAAGGGCGAGCGCCAGAAGAGCGCCAACATCGTGGGCCAGACCATGAAGCTCAACCCGCACGGCGACGCCGCGATCTACGAGACGATGGTGCGCCTGGCCACCGGCAACGAGGCGTTGCTCGCCCCCTTCGTGGAGTCGAAGGGCAACTTTGGCAAGTACTATTCGGGCGACCTGAGCTACGCCGCCTCGCGCTATACCGAGGCCAAGCTCTCCCCCATTAGCGCCGAGATCTTCAAGGACATCGACAAGGACCCGGTCGACTTCGTCGACAGCTACGACGGCGCCATGAAGGAGCCACGCCTGCTGCCCACCACTTTCCCCAACATCCTCGTCTCGGCCAACAAGGGCATCGGCGTCGCCATGGCGTCCGACATCTGCGGCTTCAACCTCAATGAGGTCTGCACCGCAACGATGCACTACCTCAAGGATCCCGACTGCGACCTGCTCGAGTACATGCCCATGCCCGACTTCTCGACCGGCGGCGAGATTATCTACCGCCGCGAGGAGATGGAGAAGATCATCGAGACCGGCCTGGGCAGCTTCCAGATTCGTTCCCGCTGGCGCTGGATTCCCGAAGAGCGCATCATCGAGGTCTACGAGATCCCCTACACCACCAAGACCGATGTCATCATTGAGCGCATCGTCAAACTCTCCAAGGAGGGCAAGGTCAAGGAGATCGCAGACATTCGCGACGAGACCGACCTTTCGGGTCTGCGCATCGCTATCGACCTTAAGCGCGGCGTCGACCCCGACAAACTCATGGCTAAGCTCTATCGCTCGACCACGTTGCAGGATTCGTTCTCGTGCAACTTTAACGTGCTGGTCGATGGTTACCCTCGCGTTATGGGTGTGCGCCAGATTCTGCACGAGTGGGTCAAGTGGCGTATTGAGTCCACGCGTCGCCGCATCAACTTTGACCTGGGCAAAAAGTCCGAGCGCCTGCACCTGCTGCACGGCCTTGAGGCGATCCTGCTCGACATCGACAAGGCCATCGCCATCATCCGCGGCACCAAGCTCGAGGCCGAGGTCGTGCCCAACCTCATGCGCGGCTTCGACATCGACGAGACTCAGGCCGAGTTTGTCGCCGAGCTCAAGCTCCGCAACATCAACGAGGAGTACATCCTCAACCGCACCAAGGACATCGCCAAGCTCGAGGGCGAGATTGCCGAGCTCGAGGAGATCCTCTCCAGCGAGGAGAACATCAAGAAGGTCATCAGCGACGAGCTGGCCGCGGTCAATAAGAAGTACGTGATGCCGCGCCGCACGGGCAGGATCGAGCCCCATGAGGTTATCGAGGTAAGCTTGGAGCCCGGGGTCGAGGAGTACCCGGTCACCATCATGCTCTCGCGCGATGGCTACCTTAAGAAGATGACGGACCGCGTGCTCAAGAAGGCGACCACGCTCAAGTACAAGGATGGCGACAAACCCTTTATCGAGTTCCCGTCCTCCAACACCCACGAGCTGCTGGTCTTTACCAACAAGAGCCAGGTGTACAAGTGCAAGGTTGCAGCGTTTGAGGACACCAAGTCGGCCCAGCTGGGCTCGTACCTGCCGACCGATCTTGAGATGGAACCCGACGAGAGCGTCATCTGGGTCATCGACCCCGAGGACTACAAGGCCGACGTGCTGTTCGTCTTTGAGAACGGGCGCGTGGTGCGCGTCGCGCTTTCTGGATACGTCACCAAGACCAACCGCAAGCGCCTGAAGAACGCAATCTACGGCGGCAGCAAGCTGCTGTATGCGCAGGTGCTCAAGGAAGACCGCGACCTCGCGCTGGTCTCGAGCGACTACCGCCTGATGAACTTCAACACGTCGCTGCTCAAGACCAAGACGACCACCAACACGCAGGGCGTCCAGGCTTTCACGGCCAAGAAGGGCCGCTCGGTCACCACCGTCGGCACGACCGAGGACATCCTCGGCGCCGGCGTCTCGGCCGAAAAGTTCACCGCGCAGAGCCTCCCCTCAGCCGGTGCCCTCATGAAGGAAAACGACATGCCGAGTCTGTTTGACTAACGCGATTGGTTAAAACCGCGGAAGTCGTACCGCCACGAATCCGTAAAAGAAAGGGCCCCGAGGTGCGATTAACTGAACTGCCTCCCATTTCTTGGACACGAGAAATGGGAGGCTTTTTATGCGTGTCGACTTGAGGGTGAAGCACGACATCGAGGCCAGGAGGGCGGCGATCGGGCTCTTCGAGCGAGGCCACGGCTCCGAGTCGGCGGCGAA
>DBFEIO010000009.1:0-29618 GCA_048330275.1 Collinsella sp. | reverse complement strand
CTGGCGGCCACGCGATCGGAAAGGTCGTTGCGCTTCTTCTTGAGCTCGGCCTTCTTTTCATCGATCTGGGCCTGCGTGTCGTCAATCTTGCCCTGGACATTCTCGATGTCGTTGAGGGTCTGGGCATTCTTGTTGGCCAGCGCCGCATACTCATTTGCGATGCTGTCGAGCTGGGCCTGAACCTCGTCGAGCTGGGCCTGGGCGGCATTCAGTTTATCGGTGGTTTCTTTGGAAGCCTCCGCCGCATGGGCGCGAGCGGGCAGGCCAAAAAGAACTGCCGCAGAAGCGGCGCCGAACAGGGCCTTGAGGGCAGTGCGGCGCGAGAGCTCCTGGGAAAGGATGGAATCGCTGTTTGGTGACATATGTACTCCGTTACATGTTTATTTATATGTCGATCAACTCATACATATTAGCGTACATATGGCGCGTCCCAACGATTTCCACGAACGGCAGGAAACTACAAGGTCAGCGGCTCGTAAGCAAATGCCAAAGATCAGGTTATGCGTACGCAAGCTCTTCTATGAGTACGTTAGCACAATCCTCTGCTTTTCCTACAGCGCACAATTTGGGCGTCCCTGCCTGCGCTATACTCCCCTGAAGAAGTGTTCCTGATTCGATAGGAGACTACATGTCCAAAGCACTCGACCCCAAAGACACCTGCGTCCTCGTTACCGGTGGCGCCGGCTTTATCGGCTCGCACACCGTCGTTCAGCTGCTCGAGGGTGGCTACCAGGTCGTCATCGTCGATGACCTCTCCAACTCCAGCGCCGTCGCCGTCGACCGCGTCAAGACCATCGTGGGCGACGAGGCCGCCAAGAACCTCACCTTCTACGAGGCCAACGTGCTCGACCGCGATGCGATGAACAAGATCTTCGATACCCATCAGATCGACCGCGTCATCCACTTTGCCGGCTTTAAGGCCGTCGGCGAGTCGGTGAGCAAGCCCGTCGAGTACTACCACAACAACATCGAGAACACCCTGGTGCTCATCGACGTCATGCGCAACCATGGCTGCAAGTCCATCATCTTCTCGAGCTCCTCGACCGTCTACGGCGACCCGGACAACCCGCCCGTCACCGAGGAGGATCCTAAGAAGCCCGCGACCAACCCCTATGGTTGGACCAAGTGGATGATCGAGCAGATCCTTATGGACGTCCACACCGCCGACCCCGAGTGGGACGTCGTGCTGCTCCGTTACTTCAACCCCATCGGCGCTCATCCGTCGGGCCTGATCGGCGAGGACCCCAAGGGCATCCCCAACAACCTGGTGCCCTATGTCGCCCAGGTCGCCGTGGGCAAGCTCGAGGCCGTTCAGGTCTTTGGTAACGACTACCCCACCCCCGACGGCACCGGCGTGCGCGACTACATCCACGTGTGCGATCTGGCCTCTGGTCACGTTGCCGCCCTTAACTGGATGAACGGCAAGACCGGCGTCGAGATCTTTAACTTGGGCACCGGCACCGGCACCTCGGTACTCGAGGTCGTCGCCGCCTTCTCCAAGGCTTGTGGCAAGGAGCTGCCCTACGTGATCCGCGAGCGCCGCGCCGGCGACATCGCTGCCAACTGGTGCGATGCCTCCAAGGCCGAGCGCATGATGGGCTGGAAGGCCCAATACGACATCGCGGACATGTGCCGCGATAGCTGGAACTGGCAGAGCCACAACCCCAACGGCTTCGCCGACGCCGAGTAGCAAAACCTACATACCGCTCTTGCCCCGATCTCACGTTGTGAGGTCGGGGCTTTTTTCATGGCATGTAACCATTCGCCGAAAATCGACCAACTTTTTTATCTTGCCTGTACATGTTTAAACAACATGTTTTACAATAGGCGTATCGAATCAGAACATCGGAGGCGGACTGCACACCCATCGGCAGGCCGACCCCACAACAAGAAGGTTGGTGAGCGCATTCATGGAGCGTGCAAGCGGCGTCCTCATGCCCGTCTCATCTCTGCCCGGACCATACGGAATCGGCGGCTTTGGCTGGAATGCCTACGACTTCGTCGATTTTCTCGCCTCGTGCAAACAACATTACTGGCAGATTCTGCCCCTTACGACGACCAGCTATGGCGACTCGCCCTATCAGTCGTTCTCGGCCCGCGCTGGCAACCCCAACTTTATCGACTTTGCCGAGCTTATCGAAGCAGGGTATCTGGAGCAGCGCGATATCGATGGCGTGTATCTGGGATCCGACCCCAGCAATGTCGACTACGGTGCTATCTTTGGCGGCCGCCGTCAGATTCTCGACCGCGCCGCCGAGCGCTTTGCCGCCGACAAGCCGGCCGATTTCGATGGCTTTATCCAGGCCAACGAGGACTGGCTCATCCCCTACTGTGAGTTCATGACCGTCAAAGAGGAGTGCGGTCTCAAGGCGTTTTGGGAGTGGCCCGCGGAGCTCCGCACCCGCGGCGAGGCTTCCGCCAAGGTCTGCGCCGACCATCCGGCGCGTATGCTCTACCACCAGATGACGCAGTACTTCTTCGATCGCCAGTGGAGCCGCCTCAAGGCCTATGCCAACGAGCGCGGCATTCTCATCATCGGCGACCTGCCCATCTACGTCTCGCGTGACTCCGTCGAGATGTGGGCGACGCCTGAGCTCTTTAAGATCGACGCCGCCGGCAATCCCGTGAGCGTCGCCGGCACGCCGCCCGACCAGTTCTCGGCCACCGGCCAGTACTGGGGCAACCCCATCTACGACTGGGACGCCATGGAGTCCGACGGCTTCTCCTGGTGGGAGGGCCGCATTCGCGCCGCCCTCGACATGTACGACGTCATCCGCCTGGATCACTTCCGCGGCTTCGAGGCCTATTGGGAGGTGCCGTTCTCCTCGCCCGATTCGTCCTACGGTTCGTGGACGCAGGGTCCCGGCCTCAAGTTCTTCAAGACGCTCGAGGAAAAGCTCGGCACGCTGCCCATCATCGCCGAGGACCTGGGCTTCCTCACCCCCGGCGTCATCGACATGCGCGACAACTCGGGCTTCCCCGGCATGAAGATCCTGCAGTTTGCCTTTGAGGGCACCAACTCGTACTACCTGCCGCATAACTACATCGCCAACACCGTCGCCTACGTGGGCACCCACGACAACGAGACGGCGCGCGGCTGGTTTGAGGGAACGGCCACCCCGCGTCAGCGCGAGCAGGCAGCCCTGTACACCCATCAGCAGGCCGGCGAGCCTATCACCGACGCACTCAACCGAACCATCGCAGCCAGCGTGAGCGACACGTGCATCTACACCATGCAGGACCTGCTCAACTTGGGCAACGAGGCGCGCATCAACACCCCTGCCACACTGGGCGGCAACTGGACCTGGCGCATGCTCGACGGCGCCATCACCCGCGAGCTCGAGCACAAACTCACCGACTGGACCGAGACCTACTTCCGCATCCCGTCGGAAGCCGAAATCGAGCTTCCTCAATAGGAGCTACCGCGCCTGACCCCTCCCCACCGTGCGGACGCGCTTGCTTTTCCCGCGCGAGGCCACCCCAATCCCCTCGCGCGGGCTTCTTATGAATTGCAGACATGAAACAACCCATCACAGGAGAAAACATGCCCCAAATTAACCTCATGGAACTCGCCGAGCGGTCTTTTGGCACCTCGCTCGAGCAGCTCGACGACCGTCGCATTTACAAGCTGCTGGTCAAACTCGTGCAGGAGCGCTCCGCCGCCCGCCCGCTCAACAACGGCAAGAAAAAGCTCTATTACATTTCCGCCGAATTTTTGATCGGCAAGCTGCTCATCAACAACATGATCGACCTCGGCATCTACGACGAGGTTAAGGACCAGCTCACCGCCGCAGGCCACGACCTCAACAAAATCGAGGAATTCGAGGTCGAGCCGTCACTCGGCAACGGCGGCCTGGGCCGCTTGGCCGCATGCTTCCTGGATTCCATCGCCACGCTGGGCTTGACCGGCGATGGCGTGGGCCTCAACTATCACTACGGTCTGTTCCGTCAGCGCTTTGTCGACAACCAGCAGAAGGCCGTCCCCGACGAGTGGCTCGGTGAGCAGGACATCCTAGTCGACGATGACCGCTCCTACACCGTCGAGTTCGGCGATTTTGCCGTTACCTCCAAGCTCGTCAACATCGATGTGCCCGGTTACGGCCGGCCCACCAAGAACCGCCTGCGCCTGTTCGACCTGGCGAGCATCGACGACGGCCTGGTCCCCGGCAGCTCCATCGACTTCGACAAGACCGAGATCGCCAAGAACCTCACCTTGTTCCTCTACCCCGACGATTCCGACGAGCAGGGTCGCCTACTTCGCATCTATCAGGAGTACTTCATGGTGAGCAACGCCGCCCAGCTCTTGATCGACGAGGCCGTCGAGCGCGGCAGCAACCTGCACGATCTGGCCGATTACGCCGTTGTCCAGATCAACGACACGCACCCCACCATGGTCATCCCCGAGCTCATTCGCTTGCTCACCACCGAGCACGACATCGAGTTTGACGAGGCCGTGACCATCGTACGCTCCATGGTCGCCTACACTAACCACACGATTCTTGCCGAGGCGCTCGAGAAGTGGCCGCTCGCCAGCCTGCGGAAGGTCTCCCCTGCCATCGCCGACATTATCGTCAAGCTCGATGAGATCGCGAAGGCCGAGCACGATGACCCGCGCGTCGCCATCATCGACGAGCACGACACCGTCCACATGGCCCACATGGACATCCACTTTGGCTTCTCCATCAACGGCGTAGCCGCCCTCCACACCAAGATCCTGGAGGACACCGAGCTTCATCCGTTCTACGAGATCTATCCCAAGAAGTTCTCCAACAAGACCAACGGCATCACCTTCCGCCGCTGGATCCATGGGGCCAACCCCGCGCTCGCCAGCCTGCTCGACGATGTGATCGGCACCGACTGGCGCAGCACCGGCGATCTGAGCAAACTCGCCAAGTTCGCCGACGACAAGGACGTTCTTGAGCGCCTGGCCGCCACCAAGGTCGAGGCCAAGGCCATCATGCGCCAGTTCATGGCGCTCGAGCAGGGCGTGACCATTCCCTCCAACGCCATCATCGACGTCCAGGTCAAGCGCATCCACGAGTACAAGCGCCAGCAGATGCTCGCGCTCTACATCATCTGGAAGTACCTCGATATCAAGAACGGCAACAGACCTAAGCACCCCGTCACCATCATCTTTGGCGGCAAGGCGGCGCCTGCCTACACTATCGCGCAGGACATCATCCATCTGATCTTGACGCTGTCGCAGTGGATTGCAAACGACCCCGACGTGGCTCCCTACCTGCAGGTTGTCATGATCGAGAACTACAACGTCACCGTCGCCGAGCGCGTGATCCCCGCCGCTGACATCTCCGAGCAGATCAGCCTGGCCTCCAAGGAGGCGAGCGGCACCTCCAACATGAAGTTCATGCTCAACGGCGCCCTAACCCTGTGCACGCTCGACGGCGCCAACGTGGAGATTGCCGAGCTCGTGGGCGACGAGAACATCTATACCTTTGGTGCCTCTTCCAAACAGGTCGAGCAGCTCTACGCCGACGGCACCTACAACGCCGGTGCGCTCTACCGCAAGCCCGGCATTAAACTGCTGGTGGACTTCATCACCAACCCGGCCTTTATGGCGACCGGCAATGCCGAGCGCCTGCAGCGCCTGCACGATGACATTAAGGGCAAGGACTGGTTTATGGCCCTGCTCGACATTGAGGAGTACATCCAGACCAAGGAGCGCGTGTTGGCCGACTACGAGGACCAGGACGCCTGGATGCGCAAGACGCTCATCAATATCGCCAACGCCGGCACCTTCTCGTCCGACCGTACGATCTCCCAGTACAACGACGAGATCTGGCACCTGAGCTAGCTCATTCCCCTTACCCATCCTCTTGAGAAACGGAGTCGTGGCAACACGGCTCCGTTTTTTGTGCCCGCACGTTACCCTGTGATCCGACTCGGCCAAACAATCTCGATCCGTAGCAATTACTCAACCAAAACGGTCCCAGCCGTTACAGATTGAGACATACCGGCCCCTCCCCTTGGGTTTATCTCAATCTGTAACATCTAGCAGGTGTAATTCGCCTTTGGTGTTACAGATTTAGATGAAATGGTTGGCACAGCGGAACCGTCTCGATCTGTAACATCTGGCACCCAAAATTGGCTCTTCCTGTTACAGGTCGAGACAAACGACCGGCCAGACAACCCCAACACAAAGAAAGGCTCCCCTCTCGCCCAGCGGACGGGAGGGGAGCCTTATATGTGACCGCGGCAAAAGGATGGCAATACCGCAGTCGCCCAAAGGGAGGGTCCGGATGCACCGGGCCTAGATAAGGTTCTTGCCAGACACCTTATCGAAGAGATGGGTCGCGTTCTTCTCGAACTTGAACCAGATGGTGTCGCCAGCCTTGAGCGCGCCCTTGGCCTCGAGGTCGACGACGGGGATAATCAGGACAAACTGGCCGTCGGGAGCGGTCACGTGGACATGCTCGGTCGAGCCCATGAGCTCGGTCACCTCGACGGTGCCCTGGAGCGCGCCCTCCTCGTCCTTGTCGGCAAGCAGGATCTGCTCGGGACGCACGCCGGCCGTAATCTCCTTCACGTCGCCGCCGTCCCAGTTGAGGGCAAGCTGAGCGCAAGTCTCGGGGGCGAGCGCCACGTTCATATCCTCGGTCTTGACGGTAAAGCCATTGCCCGAGCGCACCAGCTGGGCATCGAAGAAGTTCATCTGCGGCACGCCGATGAAGCCGGCGACGAAGATGTTCGCGGGATGGTTGAAGACCTCCTGCGGCGTGGCGATCTGCTGGACGACGCCGTCCTTCATGACCACGATGCGGTCGCCGAGGGTCATGGCCTCGGTCTGGTCGTGGGTAACGTAGATGAAGGTGCCCTTGATCTCGTGACGCAGCTTAATGAGCTCGGCGCGCATCTGGTTACGAAGCTTGGCATCCAGGTTGGACAGGGGCTCGTCCATCAGGAAGACCTTGGGGTCACGCACGATGGCACGGCCGATGGCGACACGCTGACGCTGGCCGCCGGAGAGTGCCTTGGGCTTACGGTCAAGGTACTCGGTGATACCCAGGATCTCGGCAGCGGAGCGAACCTTGCGGTCGATCTCGTCTTTGGGAACCTTCTTGAGCTCAAGCGTAAACGCCATGTTCTCGTACACCGTCATGTTGGGGTACAGAGCGTAGCTCTGGAACACCATGGCGATGTCGCGGTCCTTAGGAGCGACGTCGTTGACGCGCTTGCCGTCGATGAGCACATCGCCCGAGGTGATGTCCTCCAGGCCGGCGACCATGCGCATCGTCGTGGACTTACCGCAGCCAGAGGGGCCAACGAGGACGATGAACTCCTGGTCGTGAACGGTGAGGTTGAAGTCCTCTACAGCGAGCACACCGTCCTCGGTAACCTTGAGGTTGTGCTTCTTCTCCTCGGTCTTCTTCTTTTTGCCAAAGAAGCCCTTCTTTTTTGACTCGTTGTTGGGATACACCTTCTGAACATGTTTGAGAACGATCTCGGCCATGTCTCTACCTTTCGATATGCGGCGCCACGCTGAGGGGCGCCGCAGAAACTTGCAAAACAGTTACGGCATCAGCCCTTGACGGCACCTGCCACCACGCCGTCGATGATGTACTTCTGGCAGAGGATGTACATGATGACGATGGGAATAACGACCATCATGATGCAGGCCATCATGGGGCCGAGCTCGACGTGGCCGTAGCCGCCGCGGAAGTACTGGATCAAAATAGGAATGGTCTTGTACTTGGTGGAGTCGAGCGTAAGGTAGGGCAGAAGATAGTCGTTCCAGACCCACATGGTCTCGAGGATGCCGACCGAAAGATAGGTGGGCTTCATGATGGGGAGGACGATCTTAAAGAACACCTGGACCGGGTTGCAGCCGTCGATCATGGCCGCTTCCTCAATCTCGAGCGGGATGTTCTTGACGAAGCCGGCGAACATAAAGACCGCCAGGCCCGCGCCAAAGCCGAGGTAGATGAAGCAGATGTTGAACGGCGTGTTGAAGCCGATGCGGTCCGCCAAATTGGACAGCGTGAACATGAGCATCTGGAACGGTACGACCATCGAAAACACGAACAGGTAATAGAAGAAGTTCGAGATCTTGCTGTTGACGCGCACTACGTACCAAGCACACATGGAGCAGCACACCAGAATCAGCACGACCGACGTGACCGTGATGATGAGCGAGTACATAAATGCCGAGGCAAAGCCCTGCTCGTTAAGGGCATGCATGTAGTTTGCGAGGCCGTTGAACGTCTCGGGCGTGAGCAGATCGAATGCCGTGGTGGTGCTGATTGCAGTTGCCTTTTTAAAGGAATTGAGCGCAATCATGAACACGGGGTAGATCCACGCGAGCGACAGAATCGTAAAGAAAATCGAGAGCGCGCGGTTGATAACCTTATCGCGTTTCATTACTGCTGCACCTCCTTGGACCTCGTGGCCTTAAGCTGAATCATGGAGATGGCTACGACCAGGATGCAGAAGATAACCGCCTTGGCTTGACCGATGCCCTGCCATGCGATACCGGCACGCGAATAGAACGTGTTGTAGATGTTCAGGGCGAGCATCTCGGTGGAGTGCGCGGGGGCGCCGCCGGTAAGGGCGAGGTTCTGGTCGAACAGCTTAAAGCCGTTGGTGATGGACAGGAACAGGCAGATGGTGATGGTCGGCATCAGGTTGGGGATCTTAACCTTCCAAAACGTCTGCCATGCCGTGGCACCGTCGACCTTGGCGGCCTCGATGTAGTCGGACGGAATGGACTGCAGACCGGCGATGTAGATGATCATCATGTAGCCGACCTGCTGCCACAGGGTCAGGATGATAAGGCCCCAGAAGCCAGCGGCGGAGTTGAGAGCGATGAGCTGGGCGCCCACGTTGGAGAGCAGGCAGTTGATCAGAATCTGCCAAATGTAGCCCAGCACGATGCCGCCGATCAGGTTAGGCATAAAGAAGATCGTACGGAAGATGTTGGTGCCCTTGAGCGCCTTGCGGGTGAGCGCCTGCGCGATGGCCAGCGCGATCACGTTGATAAGCACCGTCGACAGGAAGGCAAACGCCACGGTAAAGAAGAACGACGTGGAGAACTGCGGGTCGGTCAGTGCGCGCACGTAGTTCTCGATACCGACAAAGTGCGCGTTATTGATGGTAATAAACTGGCAGAACGAGAGATAGAAACCCTGGATAAAGGGAATCACGAACCCGATCATAAACGCCAGGCACGTGGGCAGCATAAAGAGCGGCCACCAGCGCTTGAGTGCTTTGCCCATAGAAGGGTCCTTTCAATATGCAGGGGGCGGGCAAACCTACGTCTGCCCGCCCCCTGTCGCTAATCAGATAGCTTGGGCAGCAACTGCTTACTCGGAAGCAGCCTTCTCGGTCTTCCAGCCATCGACGAAGGCGTTCTTGACGCCGTCCCACTTGGTGTTGTCGGCAGCATAAGCGATGAGAGCCTGCTTGAGGTTCTTCTTCCACTCCTCAGAGGGGATGTAAACGAAGTCCCAAGCGACGGTCTTCTTGCCGTCCTTGGCCATAGCAACGGCCTGCTGAGAGAAGACGTTGGTGGTCTCCTTAGCGCTCTTGAACGGGGCGGTCAGACCCATCTTGTCAGCGATGATGCTGGTGGCGGTGTCAGAAGTGACGCACCAATACATGAAGTCCTCGGTGGCCTTCTGGGCATCCTCGGAAGCCTGGGAGCTGACGCACCAGTAGTTCTCGCCGCCGGAGCACAGGCCCTGGTTCTCCTCGCCGTCGACGCCGATGTAGATCGGCAGCATGCCGAGCTGGTCGTCGGTCATACCGGCCTTGGTGAGGTCGGCGTAGGCCCAAGAGCCGTTCTGGTAGAAAACGGCCTTACCGGTTGCGAACTCGTTGGTGGCGTCGTCACCGGTCTTGGAGGCAAGCTGCGAAGGATCGCAGGTGGAGTCGGTGATATACAGGTCGAAGATCTGCTTAAAGTTGTCGAGATACTCGCCCTTGATCTCGTCGTCCTCCTGGTTGTGCTCCTTCTCGAACTCGTAGTAGAGCGGGAGGTTGGCGAGGTGGGTGGTGTAGCGCCAGCTGGAGGAGTCATCCATGCCGGCGGAAGTGAAGGCACCGTCAACGCCGAGCTCGTCCTTGCGGGCCTGGATGTCATCGGCGCAAGCCTTCAGCTTGTCGAAGGAGTTGATGTCCTCGGCCTTGTAGCCGGCCTTCTCGAGGAGCTCCTTGTTGTAGATGATGCCGTAGCTCTCCTGAACCCAGTCGATACCCAGATCCTTGCCGTCGGACTGCAGCGCCAGGGAGTCGTCGATGAGCTCGCCGCGGAGCTTGGTGTCGGAAAGATCGGCGCAGTAGTCCTTCCAGTTCTTAAGGCCGGTGGGGCCGTTGACCTGGAACAGCGTCGGAGCGGAGCTCTTGGACATCTCGGACTTGAGCTTCTCCTCGTAGGTGTTGGAGGCAGCGGTCACGATCTTGACCTCGACGCCCTTCTCCTTCTTGTACGCCTTGGCGATCTCCTTCCACTCCTTGTCGACCTCGGGCTTGAACTGGAGGAAGTAGACCTCGGCAGCGTCACCAGAAGCAGAGGAGCCAGAGCCGGCAGAACCACCGCAGCCCACGAGGCCCAGACCAAGAACCGCAGCCGCGGAACCAGCAAAGCCCAGGAACTGCCTTCTGCTCATTTCGTTCTTCATTACAATCCACCCTTTCACACCGTGGCGGCACCCTTTGCCGCCGCCTTCGGAGATTGGCTCGGGGACTTTGCCCCTTTTGCTGACTTGTACAATACGCTATTTGGCTAGTTGTTTGAACAAGTATTACTAGAGCGGTAGAAAAACTTCGGTGAACGGTAATTTCAACTTGATACTTGACAAGTTTTGTATAAACAATTATTTATTATCGAATGCAGAGAAAACGCCCGATCAAGCCGATGCATCGTCGGTTTGACCGGGCGTTTTCGCTTTGAGGGCATGAGTCTCGTCAGGCTGCGAGCTAGCCGGCTATCGCTTGGAATTGACGCGGTAATGGAAGATCTCGGGGTGTGTGCGGGCATGCGTGACCTCGAACAAGATGCCGTCCGAGGTGTACGACTGGCTCTCCATAACGGCGACGCAGTTGTACTTGCCAAGGTCCAGATAGCTGCAGTCTTCATCGTTGGCGAGCTCGACACTCACCGTACGACGGCTCGCCATCACTTTGACGCCGCGCTTGTGCTCCAGATAGCCGTAGATAGAATCCGCCGCGATCTCGGGGGTCAGGCCCTTGGCGACCGACGCCAAAAAGTAGCCATGGTCCACTTGGCGCGCGCTGCCGTTGAGGCTTCGGACACGCACTACGCGAATCAGCTCCTCGCCCACCTTAAAGCCCAGGCGGCGAGAGAGTTGCTCAGTGCAAATCAAATGTTCAAAAGACTTGACCTCGGTCGATGCGACGGCATTGTTGCGTTTTGCGAACTCGCCAAACGACTCAACCTCTTCGAGTGCGCCCAGCATGTCGGTTTCGCCCTTAAGCCAAATAACGCGCACGCCCTTACCGTGTATAGGCTGCACAAACATCTGGTCGGCCAGCATGCTCAAGGCGCGTCGAACGGTATTGCGCGTGCAGCCAAACTCCGCGGTCAGCTCGGCTTCGGTTGGCAGCATCTCCTGAAACGCATAGGTCCCGTTGATGATGCGCGAACGGATCTCGCGGTAGATTCCTTCGTAAATCGCTTTTGGCATGATTTCACCTCTAATGAATATGTATGGCTAGGCACGATAGCATTTCTTAAAGTTGTTTAAACCGATTATCGGTAAAGCACGGATTATTTACCGTCGACGGTTCCCCCGAAACCCAAATCGGACCGAATCAAAACCGTCAATGCGGCAAGCAGCCAGTCCTCTACAATGAGTTCATTGTTTAAACGTTCTTGCTCGCACAGCATGTTGCATCCGGAAGGCATATTATGCTGCAGAAAATCCAACGTTTTGGCGGAGCCATGTTCGCGCCCGCCATGCTGTTTTCTATATCAGGCCTCATGGTCGGCATCTCCGCCCTCGCCACGACCGTAGACATCGTCGGCGATCTCGCCGTATACGGAACCCCTTGGTACGTTTTCTGGACCATCATCCAGCGCGGCTCGTGGACGGTCTTTAAACGTCTCCCGCTCCTTTTTGCCGTAGCGCTGCCTATCGGTCTTGCCCAAAAGCAACCGGCACGCTGCTGCCTCGAGGCACTCGTGGCCTATTTTGCCTATTGCTTCTTTTTGAGCGAGATCATTAAGCTGAGCGGAGACAACCTTGGACTTAAGTACCCATCATCTTTGACCCCCGCCAGCGGCATCACCGTCATCGACGGCATCAAGACGCTCGACACCGGCATTATCGGCCCGCTGGCGGTGTCGGCAACCGTCGTTGCCATCCATGACCGCTTCTACGATGCCAAGGTTCCCGATTGGCTCGGCACCTTCTCGGGTTCCTCGCTGGTCTACCTCATCAGCTTTTTTGCCGTGTTTGCCCTTGCCGCCATCTCGGCCGCCATCGTGCCCTTCGCATACGCTGTGACCGAAACGCTGCGCCACGCACTTGCGGGCGTCGGCCCCTTCGGCGTGGGCATCTTTGTGTTTTTGGAGCGAGCGCTCGAGCCCATGGGGCTGCACCATCTGCTCTATATGCCCATCTATTACGACAATCTGGTCATTCACGACGGTATTTACGCCACGTGGACCAACCTGCTCCCCATTCTCTCCCATAGCACGCGCCCTTTAAATGAACTTGCGCCCTGGGCAGGTTTTACCGCCACCGGCTGGGGCAAGCTCTTTGGCCTTCCCGCCATCGCGGCAGCATTCTATTTCACCGCCAAACCCGAACGCCGCGCCGGCCTTAAAGTCATCCTTTTGCCCGCCATCGTCGCCTCGGTGGTCTGCGGCGTCACCGAGCCGCTCGAGTTTCTCTTTATGTTCACCTATCCCGGACTCTTTTTGCTCTACGCCGTCCTGTCCTCCTGCCTTGCCATGACCATGAACTTCTTTGGCATCGTCGGCATCTTCTCGGGCGGTCTCATGGAAATGACGGCCTTCAACTTCATCCCACTCATGCGAATGCATGCCGGCTCCTACCTTTTGGCGCTCGGTATCGGTCTTGCCTTTAGCCTCATCTTTTTTGTTAGTTTTCGAGCACTCATCTTGGTCTATGACCTTAAGACGCCGGGCCGCGAGGATCATGCCTCCAATCGCGCGGCAATCGATCGTTTAACGGGAAGCGGCTTTGCCAAAGAGCAAACTCCCAATGGCGAGGTCAGTATTCAATCCGATCAAGATCACGTCCTCGCTGAGCGGGTAATTCAGCTTTTAGGTGGCGTTGGCAATATCGTGGGCGCAACCAACTGCGCCACGCGCCTGCGCGTCGAGGTCGCAGACCCTTCCATCGTTGCAGATAATGCGTCGTTTGTCGCGGTGGGCGCCAAGGGCCTCATCATTACGGGCAAGACCGCCCAGGTGATTATTGGCATCTCCGTTCCCCGCGTTAAAGAGCATTTTGACCAGATCATGGGCCTCGAGCCGGGATTTGTGCCCACCACCTCGGCCTCCCCTGCCGCCAGCGCAGCCCATAAGCGCGGCGATATCTGCTTCTTCGATATCGACGGAACACTCGCCTGGCAAGACCCTCGAGTGGCACAAGAGCTTCCCGAGAGCGAGCGAGACCTCTCCCCCTATCCCAATGAAGCGGTCTCGCAAGCCATCCGTGATTTTGTCGCCAAGGGCAATATGGCGTTTATCTGCACAGGGCGCACGCTGAGCTGCATCCATCCAAAGCTGCTCGAGCTGCCCTGGACCGGCATCGTCTGCCTCGCGGGTGGCTATGTCGAACTTGAGGGACACGTGATTCGCGATTTGGCGATGACGCCCGGCATGCTGCAGCGCCTTGCTCCCATTCTTGAGCAATCGGACGAAGTGATTCGTTTTGAGGGACTCAATGGCGTCGTTCGCATGAGTGCCGATGCGCCCGACGCCCCGGGATACGCCCGCACCGTGGGCGATGCAATTACGCAGCTGCAACATTACAGCGCCTACAAGATCTTAATGTCCACGTCGCTTGCCAACCGCATCGCTCAGGATCAAGCGTTTGAGCCGCTGCTCTGCTTTAACGAGCTCGAGCTCGAAGTGACCGAGATTTCGCCTCGCGAATGCACCAAGCGCGAGGGTATCCAGTCCGTACTCGACGCCCTCGATCCCCACCACGGAACCGTATACGGCATCGGCGACGCCAGCAATGACGTCTCGCTGATGAACGCCGTCGACGTTGGCATCGCCATGGGCAACGCACCGGACTTCCTCAAGGAAAAGGCCGACTATGTCACCGACAGCATCGACCACGACGGCGTCGTCACCGCGCTCGAACACTTTGGGCTTATCTAGCCAAGCCCCTACCGCACTTGCGGCCGCATGGACCAATCGTCTTCAACCGCCGCGCTCGACGCCCTAATGTGGCAATATGTTGTCTGCATAATGCAACGATGCAACCTATCAAAGAATGCGAGAACCCGTGTCCAGTCCGTTTACCAGCTTTTTAGCCCAGCACTTTGACCAGATTAACGACTATCTGGCCACGTTCTTTGACGGACAGGCGACTTCCGCCGATATCGAGCGCTACCTGTATACCCCGCTCTCGGCATTTACGGCAAACGCTGGCAAGCGCCACCGCCCGCTCATCTGCATGCTCGCCGCCACTGCGGTAGGCGGCAGCTTTGAGAGCGCCCGCAGCGCAGCGGCGGCCATCGAGCACTTTCAGTCGGGCGCACTCATCCACGACGACATCGCCGACAACGGGCAGATTCGTCGCGGCAAGCCCTGCATGCACCTTACCGAGGGCACCGGTCTTGCCATCAACTGCGGTGACCTGGCGCTCACCATGGTCACCAAGACGGTTCTCGACGACCCCACACTCAACGCAGACGTGAAGCTTCGCGTGCTCCACGAGCTTACCGAGATGATCGTCCGTACCATCGAGGGCCAGGCGCTCGACCTGGGCTGGGTCCGCGACGGGCGCTTTGACATTTCGGTCGACGATTATCTGGACATGGCGACGCACAAGACCGCGTACTACAGCGGAGCGACGCCGCTTGCCGCCGGAGCCATTATCGGCGGCGGCAGCGAAGAGCAGATTGAGGCACTGCGCGCCTTTGGGCTGCACACGGGCCTTGCCTTCCAGATTCAAGACGACCTGCTCAACTTGATCGGCACCAAGGAGGCCGCCAACAAGGACTTCCGCACCGATATCACCGAGGGCAAGCGCACCCTCGTTGCCGTGCATGCCCTGTCAGACGAGCGCTATCACGACGAGATCGAGGCAATCCTTTCCTCGGGCACCGAGGACCCTGCGCAGCTCGCACGCGCCGTGGAGATCTTCCAGGAGACCGGCTCCATCGATTACGCCCACACCTATGCGCTCGACCTGACCGCTAAGGCCAAGGCCGCTATCGAAGGCGTCGAGCTCGACCCGCATGCGCGCGAGCTCTTCCTCTCAATGGCAGATTTCTTTGTGGAGCGTCTTAACTAGCGGGGGTCATAAAACCTGTGGGCAGCGAGTTTGGGTACAAGTTGCTACACTATTGAGTGCATGTTTATAAATTGTCTCGCGTTGTCTATCCGACACACGCTCAAAATAGTACGAATGGTACGCCGAAAGGGGTTCGTTCATGGAACCTATTACCACGGGCATGCAGGGAGCAGCCGTCGAGGATGTTCAGTCCCGCCTTCTGCAGCTCGGCTATACAATCGATGACGCCGAGGTTGTCGACAAGCGCTTTGGCACCACCACCGAGCAGGCCGTCAGCACCTTCAGGCTCGACAGCGGCCTTGCTGCCGGTCATGCCGTCGATATCCCCTGTTGGAGCGCCCTGGTCGACGCCTCGTATAAGCTGGGCGACCGCACTCTGTATCTGCGCATGCCCAATTTCCATGGCGCCGATGTGCAGGCCCTGCAGCGCGCTCTCAACGTTTTGGGCTTTGCCTGTGGCGAAGATGACGGCTACTTTGGTCCGCATACCGAGGCCGCCCTGCAGCAGTTCCAGGAAAATGTCGGCCTGTTTGCCGACGGCATGGCCTTCCAGGACACCTACGCCTACATCAACCGCCTGCACCATGTGTGGGAGGGCAAGCCCTCGGTCACCGAAGCCGAGTCCCGCATCGGTTTTGCTCGCGCCGCCAACGTGCTCGAGCGCTTCCAGATCGCCGTTATCGGTGAGGACCCCATCGCACGCAGCGTTGCTTCGCGCATGTGGAACATCGCCACGGCAACGACCGACAACAGCGGCATGATGCTCTGCGACTCCGAGGTCCCAACCGACGTTGACCTGGTGCTCGAGATCGCAAGCGACGAGCTGCCCGCCGACGCCGCGCCACGCGCCACGATTGCCCTCGCCGAGTGCCACAACCTGGCCCAGCGCATCCGCACCGCCAATGTCGCCGCGCAGCAGAAGCCGGCTCGCATTCGCATTGAGCTCACGGGCATGACGCGCTACAACGGCACCTTCACGGCCAGCGACGCGCAGACGCTCGCCGTACGCCTACTCGACGGCGTTTGCGATGCCCTCGCAGATTAGGTAAACTAGACGAGTTGCTTTTGGGCAACACCACACATTGGGACGTAGTTCAACGGTAGAACTCCGGTTTTTGGTGCCGGCTGTTGGGGGTTCGAATCCCTCCGTCCCAGCCATTAAAACTGAGCGCCCTAAGCCCATAACGGCCCAGGGCGCTTTCTTGTGGGCAAGCGGAGGAATTCGAACCCGCAAGGGTGCGGAGCTGAGGAAACGCGAAGCGTTTTCCAGCGCAGCACGCAAGGAGCGAAGCGACGCAGCGGGGCGCGGCCGCCGACCAGGCGGACGCGGAATCCCTCCGTCCCACACCAGCCAAGAGCCCCTCACGTCAAGCAAATCGAGCCAACGCCGCCAAGCGGAGGAATTCGAACCCGCAAGGGTGCGGAGCTGAGGAAACGCGAAGCGTTTTCCAGCGCAGCACGCAAGGAGCGAAGCGACGCAGCGGGGCGCGGCCGCCGCAGGCAGACGCGGTGTCGGCACTTGGGGACGCTCCTAAGTGCCGGCATTATAGGAACGTCCCCAAGTGCCGGCTCGGGACTATTTTCGAGGACCCTCCGAAGGACTGTGGCCAAAAAACGGCAAATATGAGTACTGTTACCGTTGTAGCTACATTATTTTCGTTAATAAAAGAAGATCTTAATGAGATTTATTCGCATCAAGGTCTTCCTTTAATGAACACTTGAGGAGATACGGCAGCTTATCTGCTCGATCGACACGTCAAATCACCTTAAATGTGGTCAAAATTACTGCTACTAAAAGAGTATCAGTACTCATATTTGCCGTTTTTTGGCCACGGCTCTTTATAGACACCCTGTACAGCGACGGTGGTAGATTTCGAAACGTGTCCGTCAGCCCCGTTCCGAAAAGCGAGCCGCATGCAACGGCCAAGCCACGACAGGCCCCGGGAGAGCGGAATTTAGTTGTTCAGCATGCGGTCGAAGCTTCCCGAGTCGCCATCCCGATAGTCGGCGGTCATCAGAATCTCCTGCGGAATGCGCCCGCCTTCACGTAGCACATTGCGGAACTGCACGCGCGTGACCATGGGCAGATCCTTGATCGTCGCCGCCAAGTTCTGCGGCACGCCCTGGTTGGCAGCCGCGCGCTCGCACTCGCCGCCGGCCTTCACGCGACGCTTATGCTCGGCGAGCATGGCGCGGTACATACCGGCATGCAGGCGAATCTCAACCACATTGGCATTGCGAGCCTGCTCGACGATGCGCGCGCCCTCGCGGTCGATATCGCCCACGTAGTAGACGTAGTTAAAGCGATAGCCGATCTCGGCCAGATAATCGTCCAGGGCATGCGAGACGCTCGCCTTGCAGCCACCGCCAAAGATCACGCCGCCCACCTTGATGCCAAAGAGCTTGGCGTGCTTGCGGCCACGCAGCAGCCTGACGATCTCGTCGTAGGTGTCCAGGTTCTCGACCATAATGAACGGCTTATCGGCGCCCAGCGTAAAGAAACCCGTAAAGTGCACGGGGCGGTTGGGGGCGACCTTGATCGCCTGCATGCTGATGCCCTTTTCGGTCATGCGCCTTATCAGGCGCTCACCGTGCTTGCCGTCAAAAGCCTTCTCGTCGTTAAAAATCTGGTAGGCACGCTGGCGGCGCGAGGCAACCGGCGTATCGGCACCTCGGTTTTGCTCGATCCAAGCCTGGATGATTGCGATTTCCTCGGCAATCTTGCGGTTGGACATCTCGTTGTGCTGAGTGCGCTGCGGAGCCTTTTTGCCGTCCTTGCCCTCGACCTTTACGATCTGTGTCTGCTGCTCCTTGATCTTAGAGAGCGCCGTAGGCGTAGGGACAACTTTGAGCAGCTGCCTGCCTAAAACGCGGGCAAGGGCAAACGCCGATACCTCGCCGTGGACGGCCGACTCGGGCTGCTGGGTAGCAGTATCTGCTACGGCAGGCTCAGCCTGTGCATGAGGCTTACGCTTGGAATCTGCCCGGGTATTACGTTCCTGCTTGGGCGCAGACGAGCGCTTTTGCGGACGATCGGACTTGGCCTCCTTCGCCGGCTGGCGCTTGACCTGATCCACCGGAGTCTCGGCCTTCTCATCTCCGTTTTGTGTCGCTGTCTTCTCGGCCGCGGCCTCGGCATTTGAGCCACGACCGCCGCGGTGACGACGGCGGCGGGGCTTGCCTGAGGCGCTCTCCCCCGCCTGCTTATCAGCGGTCTGTTGAGCTTTGACCTCAGTGTCAGCCGCAGGCTGCGACTCGGAAGGTTGCTGCTCGCGAGCCGCCGGCTCAACGGTTTTCTCGGTTTGTTCGGCCTTCTCGGCCTGAGCGGTCGAAGCCGGCTCGCCCTTCTCCTGACGCCTTACGGGATACGCGCGCCTCGCAAAACCACGCCCGGGACGGCATGAACCCGGAGCCTTCTTGGCAGACTCCTCAACATCGTCTGCAGCCTCGGAAGGCTCTTCAACCTCATGCGCGACATCCTGCTGCGCAGCCTTAAAGTGGGCACCACGGCGACGCTGGGGCTCCTGGGCCTCCACGGGCTTTTGCTCCTTCGCGGGCCTCTGCGACTCGGCAGCGACCTCGTTCTCAACAGCCTCGGCATCCGTCTCACCCTTTTGAGCAACGGCACGACGGAAGCGCTCCTGCTGGGCGCGGCGCTGCGCATCGCGCTTGCCACCCCCGCCAAAACCGCCGCGTCCTGCCTTGGCCGTAAAGGCACGCACGACGTTCTCATCGAGCAACTCATCGGTATCGACATGCTCACGCGGAGCAGCTTCTTCCACAGCAGGCACGTCAGCGGAATCCTCGACGACAAAATCTTCGACGGACTCGGCAGGCTGCTCCTGGGCATCGCGGATCTCGACATTGATGGTATAGAACGCCGGGCGCCCGTTAATGCCGCTGCCCTCGATCTTGGTCACGATATTTGCCGCGATAAGCTCATCGCGCATCGCCTTGGTGTCGCATTCCTTATCGACGGAGCGGAAAATCTGCGCCAGCGCGCTCGACTTAATCTTGAGCGCCTTGCGGCAGAGCAGGTCGTAGGCAACCAGCTTGGCGCGCTCGGCAGAAAGCGACGTCTGGCTGCTCAGACGCTCAGCCAGAGCATCGACATTGTTTTGATTATCGGAATATACCGTCTTGGCCACGGGGCCCCTTTCATATGCACACATATACGTCCATATGGTACAACGCACGAGCCTATCCACGCAAAACATCTGCGAGAACGCCCTTGCACCACCTGTTATCACAAGAAAAAAGACCGGGTCCGCTTGATTGCGGACCCGGTCTTTCCGAGTCAAATAGATGGGAGATTCAACCCGTCCGACCGACTAGGCCTTAGCGGCCTCGGCGTCGGCAGGAGCCTCAGCGGCAGCGGCGCGACCGTACTCGGCCTTGCCCATCTCGGACCACTCGGGCTCCTCGTCGGGCATGGAGCCGGCCTCCTTGCCGAAGAACTCCTTGAGACAGTTGACGGCAACGATGAGGCCCAGGACCATCAGCAGGACGGCGAAAACGAGCTGCAGGCCCTTGGTGGCGGCGACGGAGACGGCGGCCGTGGTGGCGGTAGCCGGGATGGTGCCGAAGAAGCCGTAAGCCTGGACAGCGGTCATGCAGCCCATGGCGCTCTGGACCAGCGAGGTGAAGGTGCAGCAGAGCAGGAAGACGACGGGCACGTAGAGCATCCAGCCCTTGCGGCCGGTGCACTTGCAGAACACGGCGAGGGTGATCATGGTCATGCCGCCGAGCAGCTGGTTGGAAGCACCAAAGAGCGGCCAGATGTTGGCATAGCCGCCAAAGGCGAGGGCGAGACCGGGAAGCAGGGTGACGACCGTGGCGAACCAGGGGTTGCCGAGAACCTTCATGTAGCCGGCCTTGGACTCGATGGCCAGGGCGTCGTTGGTCTGGGCAAAGAACTCGGAGAACGAGGTGCGGGCGATGCGGGCGACGGCATCGAGCGAGGTCAGGGCCAGAGCGGAGACGTTCATGGTCATGAAGACGGTAGCGAGCGTGCCGTCAACACCGAAGGCCTGCATACCGCGGGAGATGCCAGCGGCGAAGATCTGGAACGGGGTGGAAGCGACGCCGGCGTTGAGGGCACCAGTGCCGGCGGTGTTCATATCGGAGAACATGATGCCGGCGACGATGATGGCAAGGATGCCGACGAAGGACTCGACGATCATGGCGCCATAACCGACCTTGACGGCGTCCTGCTCCTTCTCGACCTGCTTGGAGGAGGTACCAGAAGAAACGAGGCTGTGGAAGCCGGAGAGGGCACCGCAGGCAACGGAAACAAACAGGACCGGGAACATCATGCCAGAAGCGCTGGAGAAGCCGGTAAAGGCCGGAGCGGTGATGGTGGCCTGGCCGTTAACACCCAGGACGACGATACCGAGGACAGCGCAGGCGATCATGACGATCATCATGATGGAAGTGAGGTAGTCACGCGGGGTCTTGAGCATCTGGATGGGCATAGCGCCAGCGAAGACCAGGTAGACCATGACGACGGCGAACCACTGGAACTTATCCAGGTAGACCGGGGACTGCATACCGACGGCAAACATGAGAACCATGAGGACCACGCCGGTGACGAACTCGGTAGCACCGGTGAGGTTGAACTTCTTCTGGGCCCAACCAAAGGCGATAGCGACGAAGGTGAACAGGATGGAGATGGTACCAGCGCAGCCGGCGGCATAGGACTTGGTGAAGTCGATGGCACCGGTAGCAGCACCAGAAGCGTCAACGGCCGGGGTGAACATGAACGTCTTGCAGACCATGTCGGTGAAGGCGGCGATGACGATGATGCAGAACAGCCAGCAGAACAGCAGGAACAGGCGACGGCCGGTCTTGCCGATGTACTTCTCGATGAGCTGAGCGAGCGACTTGCCGTTGTTCTTCATCGAAGCGTACAGAGCACCAAAGTCGTGGACGGCGCCAAAGAAGATGCCGCCGACGAGGACCCAGAGCACGACGGGCAGCCAGCCAAAGGCCATGGCGACGATCGTACCCGTGACAGGGCCAGCACCGCAGATCGAGCTGAACTGGTGCGAGAACGCGGTAAAGGCGGAGACGGGCGAGAAGCTCTTGCCGTCCTTCATGCGCTTGGCCGGCGTGAGGGCCTCTTTGTCAACGCCCCACTTGTTGGCCAGCCAGCGGCCGTAGCCCAGATAGCCGCAGGCGAGCACCGCCGCGGCCACAACCATGAGCAAAACTCCGTTCATTACATTTCCTCCTCTAAAAAGAACTTCCTAGACATAAAAAATGAGGGCCGTCGGTTGCGCTCGACGGCCCTCATCTTTATCAGCCGCCCGTTATCGTACGGGCTAGCTGTATGTGCTAACCCGCATCAGATAATTACTACGCTGATAATGTTTAGCTGATGCGTGAACATGTCTAAAAAATCCTCTTCAATCATGATGCGAACGATCCGTGCGTGTTCACATCCCCCAGTGGTTGAAAAAGGAGTATGAAACTTTAGTTACCTAAAGTCAACGCAAATTTGTAATGAATTTTCAACTTTTTTTGAAATTCTCGGTATAAAACGCCACTGACCTCGGACTTTACCCAACAAAAGTTTTTGCATGAGAGATGCCCCTCGGGAGCGAGCGGGCGTATACAAGGTTTCCTGCTCTACAGTCCTGCTCGCACGGAGAGCACATTAAGTGCTCTCCGGCTCGTGCGGAACTCGCGATAAACCTTGTATACGCCCGCTCGCTCCCGAGGGGCTCCCATCCCAAATGCGGAGCAAAGCTCCGCATGCCATCTTTTCTTTCAGCTAAAGCACGCCGGAAATTCGACGCTGGCTTGTTAACCTTGCTGGACGTTGTCGACACCGATCCAGCTCAGAAGCTATATCGATACAGAAAGGTCCCCGGCGCTGCCCGGGCGCCAACGGCCGCATATGAACTTTATCGCGAGTTCCGCACGAACAGGAGGCCACTTAATGTGGCCTCCGTCGTGAGCAGGACTGTAGAGCAGGAAAGTTCATATGCGGCCGTTGGCGCCCGGGCAGCGCCGGGGACCGCACCCGTACGACTACAGCGTCATGTTCGGATCGGCATCGACGTCGAACGGCGAGATTTCGCCTCGGTCGAATTTACGGCGGGCAACCTCTGCGATCATGGCTGCGTTATCGGTGCACGCCGAAAGCGGTGGCACCGTTACGCGGATCCCCTGACGCCCAAGCTTCTTGATCATCATCTCGCGCAGATGCGGATTAGCCGAGACGCCGCCGCCGATGCAGTATTCCTTGCATCCGGTGGCATGCAGCGCGTTCTTGGCCTTCTTGTACTGAACGTCAAAGACGGCTGCCTCAAACGAAGCCGCCAGATCGGGCAGGTGAATCGTGCGCCCGGCCTTGGTCTCCTGCTCGATGTAGAGCGTCACCGCCGTCTTGAGGCCCGAAAGCGAGAAGCGATAGTCCCCCCTGCTGTTAAGCGCGCGAGGAAAATCGATCGCGCGGGGATTGCCCGTCTCGGCCAGCTTGGAGATGATGGGGCCACCGGGATAGCCCAGACCCAACGCCTTGGCTACCTTGTCGAAGGCCTCGCCCACAGCATCGTCGAGCGTCTCACCAAGTACCTCGTAGTCGCCCCATGCCTTCACGTGCACGAGCATGGTGTGCCCGCCCGAGACAAGCGTAAAGATAAACGGGGGCTTGAGGTCGGGCTGCGCCAACAGGTTGGCAAACAGGTGGCCCTCCAGATGATTGACGCACACGAGCGGCTTGCCGGCAGCATACGCAAAGCCCTTGGCAAAGGCGACGCCCACCACCAGGGCGCCCACCAGGCCCGGACCCTGTGTCACGCCCACGGCGGCAAGCTCACTTGGTGTAATGGCTCCGCCCGTAAGGCCCAGCGACGCTGCGGCGTCCTCGAGTGCCGCATCCACGACACTCACAATCACCTCGACGTGCTTGCGCGAGGCGATCTCGGGCACCACGCCGCCAAAGCGGGCGTGAAAATCAATCTGTGTCGACACCTGGTTGGCCAGCATATTGCCATCCGCATCGATAATCGCCACGGCCGTCTCGTCGCAGGAGCTCTCGATGGCAAGCACTAGGCGGCGGCGCTCAATTTCGGCACGCTCCCCCTCGGAGCGCCCAGGCGCAGGCAGCGGCCATACGCGCTGCTCTGCCGCCGTCGGCTCGGGCGAAGCATTATCGACCGGAAGCACCAGGGGCAGCGGAGCCGTCATGACGATGGCGTCCTTGCCGGCACCATAGTAGCCGCGGCGACGGCCAGCCTCGGTAAAGCCCAGAGCGTTATAAAGCGCGGTCGCCCCCTCGTTACCGTCCTCGACCTCGAGCGAAGCCGTAGTGCAGCCGAGCATCTGGGCATCATAGCTCACGTGCGACAGCAGCTTGCGGGCAATGCCCTCACGGCGATGTGCCGGGTCGACGGCGACATCCAGAATCTGCACATCACCGTCCACGACCATACCGCCGGCAAGGCCCAGCAGCTTGCCGTCGTCGTGTGCCACCCACCAACTACGCGGCGCAGCGACGTCCTCGCCCAGTTCGGACAGGAACATGCCCGGCGTCCATGCCTCGTGTCCGGCACCTTCAAAGCAGGCAGCCTCCAGCGCGCTTGCGCCCTCGGCATCCGCCGCGCCCATGGGACGGAACTGCAGATGACGACCGGCGAGCTCATCGGCAACACCCGTAATTTCGCTCTGCGCACTCTCGGCAAGACCAAGACGCTTGCGCTCGTTTTCCTCGGCATCCGAAAGGCGCGTGTAAATCGGCAGGACGCGGGCCGGATCGCCGTCACCCGCAGCGTGCGCGAGCAGCAAGCCCTCGCCCGAAGGCCACCACAGGTCGCGCTCCACGCAGCGGGCGGCCTCGTCCTCACCCAGCAGCTTGCCATAGCGCACGAGACCGTCACCGGTCAGCTGAACCTGGCCCCAGTCCGCTGCTTGGCGCCACTCATCGAGCGCCACGGCGGCCTTGACCACGTGTTCGCGCTCAAATTGACGCTCGGGACCCTCATCGACCAGCATATACAGCGCCGGATATACCTCACCGCGCATAGCATCGGCCAAGATACCAAGCTTGCCGCGCACGCCAGCCTTCCACGCCGTCCAAGCGCAAGCGTCGAGCGTCGACAGGCCCAGCAGCGGAACATTGGCACCACGCGCGAGGCCCTTGGCAGTGGAGATGCCGATGCGCACACCCGTAAAGGACCCCGGGCCGCGGCCGACCACATAGCAACCAACATCGCTGCGATCCAGACCGGCTTGAGCCAGCACGCCATCAACGGTATTCACGAGCTCAACGTTGGCGTGACGGCGACACATGTGGTCGCCACTCACGAGCTTCGTCTCACCCGTCTGCCCATCAATCCAGCTTGCCGCGCAGGCAAGCATGTCAGTCGAGGTATCGAGCGCCACCACCAGCGCGTTGTCGTTATGCAAGCTCATCTTGTACAGCCTTATCAATCAAATGGGAAAGCTCCATTGCGCGGTCACCGTGCGCCTCAAGCGTTATCGTTCGCACGTCGCTGTCGCCCTCATCACGCCTGAGCGTCACCGAAAGATACTCATCCGTCAGCTCGTCCTGGAATTGTTCGCCCCATTCCAGCAGGCAAGCACCCTCATAGCCCAGCACATCGAAAATGCCCGTATCCTCGAGCTCGTAGGCATGCTCCAGGCGGTATAGATCAAAGTGAAACAGCGGAATACGACCTTGATCGTGAACGGCCATGAGGGCGAACGTAGGGCTCGTAACCATATGCCCATCGCCCAGCCCGCGCGAGACGCCCTTGGTAAAGTGAGTTTTGCCCACTCCCAGGCCACCGGTCAGGATGAGCACATCGCCGTCCTCAAGGCACGGTGCAATTAGCTCGCCAAAGTACTCCGTATCGGCAGCGCAAGTCGTTTTGTAAGTACCTACCCCCAGGCGCTCCAGGGACATATATGCTCCTTATTATTCCGAGGCGTCCTCTGGCGCGGGATGTCGCTCCAGATAGTCGCCCAGCATCTTAAAGTCTTCCTCCAGCAGCTCCTGCCACGCCGGATTGCGCAGCGCTGCTGCCGGATGGAACGTGGGCATTACCACAAAATGCCCCATCTGGTGGAACCTGCCGCGCAGCTTAGTAATGCCAATCTCGGTCTTTAGCACAAAGTGCGTCGCGGGGTTGCCGAGCGTCACAATAATATCGGGCCAGATGCTTCGAATCTGCTCGCGCAAAAACGGCGAGCAAGCCAGCACTTCCTCGGGACGCGGATTGCGGTTTCCCGGCGGGCGGCACTTAAGCACGTTGGCAATGTAGACGTCTTCGCGTTTGAGCCCCGCCAGCGACAAAATGCCGTTGAGGTCCTCGCCTGCCGCCCCCACAAAGGGCTCGCCCTGCAAATCCTCATTGCGGCCCGGCGCCTCGCCAATAAACATCACGCGAGCGCGGGGGTTTCCCACGCCAAACACGATATTGTGACGCGACTGGTAGAGCTGGCAAAGGTGACAATCGCCCAGAACGGCCTCGATCTCCTCGAGTGCGACCTCACGCGGCGCCTGATGGGTATGGCCGGGAATGTGCATGACGCCCATAGCGACTCCTACACGTAGACCTTGTCGAGACGCATACCAAAGCCGCAAGCGACCTCGTAGTTAATCGTGCCGCGTAGGCGCGCCATCTCGTCCATGGTAATCTCGGCATCTCCATCGCGGCCGACAATGATCATCTCGTCACCATACTCGGCCTCGGGAATCTCATGCGCCGGGTTGGACTGAATGGCGACCATAAACTGGTCCATGCAGATATTGCCCACCTGACGCACACGCTCGCCGCGATACAGCACGTCCATACGATTGGAAAGCGTACGCGAAAGGCCATCGGCATAACCGATCGGAAGGGTGCAGATCTGAACGCGCGTGCGCGGTACGCGGTAGGTAAAGCCGTAGCCCACGCCCTCGCCCATCGCAGGGTGTGCCACGCGCGTCACACGCGCGTGGACGCTCATGACGGGATCAAGCTGCATCACGCGACCACTCAGCTCACATGGCTGCAGACCATACAAACCGATGCCGGCACGAATCATGTCAAAGTGCATTGAAGAATCGAGCATCGAGGATGGCGTATTGGCACAATGCACGATACCGCATTCAAAACCTGCGTCCTTAATGGCCTGAACGGCCTCGGTAAAACGCTGGCACTGCAGCTTGTAGTCCCAGCCCGAAGGTTCATCGGCCGTGGCGAAGTGCGTAAATACGCCGTCGCACTGAATACCGCGATGGAAATTTATACCGCGGACAAAGTCGAGCACCTGCGTGTAGTGAACGCCGATACGATTCATGCCCGTCTCGATGGCAAGATGGTACTTGCCCACTTTGCCCGCCGCGACGGCACATTCGCCATACGCAAGAGCAAAGTCAGACGTATAGACCGAGGGCATGATATCAAACTCGAGCAACGTCGGAATGGCCTCGATAGGCGGCTCGCTTAGGATGAGGATGGGTTTCGTAATCCCGCCCTGTCGGAGCTCAACGCCCTCGTTAACCGTCGCCACGGCAAACATGTCGGCACCGGCCGAATACATGATCTTGGCGCACTCAACAGCTCCATGACCATAAGCATCGGCCTTGACCACGCAGCACAGGCGCTGACGTGGATTCAGCAAGTTCTTATAGGCCCTCGTGTTGCGACGGAGCGCCCCGCGGTCGATCTCGACCCAGGACCAGCGCGTCAAATCGGCTTTATTCATGATTAGTCATCCGACCCTTCGTCCATGATTCCCAGATCTTCGAGCGCATCCTTTGCCGCCAGCTCCATGGCAGGACCGATCAAGTCGATAAGATCGGTCGCGATAACGCTCTTCTCACCATACTCCGTCGCCGCAGCAAAACCGGCGTAGCTGTGAAGTGCGACGGCGTACGAATACAGCAGCTCCCAACGATCCATCTCGTCGCGCATGGTGGCAAGCGTGCCGGCCAAAATACCCGCGAGAACATCACCAGAACCGGCAGTTGCCAGAGAAGCCGGACCCGAGAGTGGCAGCAGCACGCGCTCAACGCCACAGATAGCCGTCGTCGGCCCCTTGGCTATGACCACCAGATTGTCGGAGCCTGCAGCCCAGACAACCTTCTGCGCGGCCGCAATCGCGGTACCAAGGTCGTTCACCTCGTCACCGGCAACTAGGCGCGAAAGCTCACGATAGTGCGGTGTCATAACCAACGGCTGCTCGCGGCGATACATCTCGGGGTTACTATCAATACCGTCAATGGCAATCTTAGCAAGGCAGTTGAGTGCATCGGCGTCCAAAATTAGCGGTACATCAAGCTCGAGCAAGCCCGAAACCACCTGCATAGCGCCGGCAGACGTCGTCATACCGGGACCGCACAGCACGCAGCTGTACTTCTTTGCGATCTCGCACACCGTCATGCGCGCAGCGGCGCCAAAGGAGCCGCGGGAATCAGACGGAATAGCAAAGACCGGAATCGAAGGAAGTGCCATGCGAATGAGATTGGCGCAGGCGTCAGGAGCCGCGACTGCCACGTAACCAGCACCCGCGCGAGCTGCAGACTTGGCCGCCATAATGGCAGCACCAGGATATTGCGCAGATCCGGCGACAATAAGCACGGAGCCACGGGAATACTTATCGATATTCGATGGTAGCGGAGCAAAGTAATCAACTAAGTCACCGGGCTCGACAATCTCGGCGGCGTGGTCGACATCATCGATGACCTCGTCAAGACGGTCGTAAAGATTGCCGCAGATCAAATCGCCAGCATACTCAGGACCATCAGCGCTATACAGACCAATCTTGGGCGCAATCATCGTCACCGTGCGCTCGGCACGAATGCAGTCGTCATCAACAACGCCCGTCTCGGCATTCAGGCCCGAGGGGACATCAATGGATACGACACAATCGGCGCATTCATTGACCGTAGGAATCCAAATGGAAAACGGCGCACGCAGATTCCCGTGGAAACCGGTACCAAAAATGGCATCGACAACAACATCGGCCTTATCGATCAAAACCTCGAGTTCGTCACGCGAGGGACCGACGCAAACGTGCACATCGCGGCCGGCAGTTCGACGAGCAACATGACGTGCCAGAGCAGCAGGAATCTCATCCGGCTCAACCGGAGAAACGATATCCACGTCCACACCCTTGTGGCTCAGGATATCGGCGGCAACCCAACCGTCGCCGCCATTATTACCAAAACCGACCAGAACGAGAACCCGATCGGGATTGAGCTTCAAGACCTCGTTGGCGGCAAACTCACCCGCTAGCTCCATAAGCTCGGCCTTCGAAGTCCCTTCGCGTTCGATGATATCCTCGAGACGAACGACTTCTTCGGTACTCAAAACCGGTTTCATCTATGCTCCTAGCGTATCTTGCGAAGCATCGCCAAGGTGCTCCGTCAATGCTGAATTCTGCAGCTGCTCAAGCTCATCTAAAACAGAGCGAGCCTCTTTAAATGTCTGCGCTACGCGTTTCTTGGTACTCACCTTTTCCTCTTTTGGCTTAGGCCGAGCATCTTCGGTAATCGCGATGGCATTCGCAACGGCTAAGTCTCCTGTAAGCGTAATGGAAAGAGCAACCTCAACAACACCCAGTTCTTGAGCGATCTCGAGAGCACGGCCCGAAAGCAGCGCCTTCGGTTTGCCGAGTTTATCACGCGTTACCGAAACATCCTTGCGACCCACGCCTTGACTAAAACCCGTGCCAAGAGCTTTAAGCACCGCCTCACGCGAAGCAAAGCGGCTCGCATAGTGAGCAGCGGGACGCGATGATGCATCGCAATACGCACGCTCTTCTTCGGTAAACACACGCCGAGCAAACGACGGCGTCTTTTCAAGAATTGATTTCATGCGGGAAATCTCGACGATATCAACGCCGATACCAGCTTCAGCCATGTTCACCTCCATATCGCACAGACTAAGTTATTGTAGCCCGTTCACAGAAGATGCGACAAACGAGGGTTATAAAACACAGCTACTATGTGAGACAAATTGCCCGAGATACAAAAAAGGGGGAGGCCGCGAGGCCTCCCCCTTTTTCAGTTTCGATGACGGCTCGGTGCCGTCCACCGGTCAGCGGCGCCCTGGCCTCCCACGGGCTGGCCCCGCAGTACTCTCGGCGCGATGGGGCTTAGCTTCCGGGTTCGGAACGGGACCGGGCGTGCCCCCCATGCTCTGG
>DBFEIO010000008.1:0-142675 GCA_048330275.1 Collinsella sp. | reverse complement strand
CGGAGGCTGCGGCGACCTTCTGCTCGTATGTGTACCTGGCCTGCTTGCCGTCCATGGATAGCAGCACCTCGCTTCCGAACGACCGGTATACGCAGAGCCATTGTCTCACGGTGTCGCGCGGGACCGACAGCGCCTTCGCCGGCGACTCGGAGCCGTGGCCTCGCTCGAAGAGCCCGATCGCCGCCCTCCTGGCCTCGATGTCGTGCTTCACCCTCAAGTCGACACGCATAAAAAGCCTCCCATTTCTCGTGTCCAAGAAATGGGAGGCAGTTCAGGCCGCTGCTCCCAAGGCAGAGGCTAAGGTCGAGGAAAAGCCCGCAGTAAAGGCCGAGCCGGCACCGAAGGCCGCCGAGGTCAAGACCGCTCCGAAGGCTACGGCAAAGGCCGAGCTCGCCAAGGAGGCCCCGGTCTCCCCCGCCGCTCCGGCCGAGGAAAAGGCTCCTACCAAGAAGACCTCCGTCCGCAAGGCAACGGCCGCCCGCAAGCGCCACTAATTCGGACAATCCACAATCTAATCCTCAATAAACAAGGGGTGTCGTTCAGTGCGACACCCCTTGTTCTATAGATGAGGTAAAACGATTTTCTAGGACAACCGTTCGCCGATGATGAGCGGCTGTAGTTTATACAACTAAAGTGTAACGGATATACTTACCTATTGTGCGTTAAGCCCATGGCCCGCTGGCCATGATTGTATAGAACTGGACCGTACTATGAGATTGATTCACAACAGCCGCCTGCCGCAGTTTCGCACTCCGTTTGGCGCTGTGACCACTGGAACTTCCGTTGCTCTCTCGGTGATTTTGGAGGATGCCGATCCCAACCAGGCAACGCTCACCCTGCGCACCTGGGTCGATGAAGTCGGCGAGACCCTGATTCCAATGGAGCACGAAGGTGATGGCATTTTTACCGGCGAGCTCAAATGCACTGAACCTTGTCTGGTGTGGTACAGCTTTATCTGCAATATCGAGGGCCAGCCCGAGGTTCGCCTGGGCGCACCGCAGGGCCGCACCGGCGGCGAGGGCGTAACCTACGACTACGCCGAGGTGCCGTCCTTCCAGATTACCGTCTATAAGCACCGCGAGAACCGCCCCGTCTGGTACGAGCGCGGCATGGTGTACCAGATCTTCCCCGACCGCTATGCCCGCGACGAAAACTGGCACGAGCGCACGCTGGCCGAGGTCGAAAAACCGCGCAACGGAATCCAGCGCCGCATGATCGAGGACTGGGACGAGCCTCCCGTATACGAGCGCGCCGAGGACGGCTCCATCAAGACCTGGGACTTCTACGGCGGCTCGCTCAAGGGTATCCAAAATGACCTGCCCCGCATCGCAGAGCTGGGCTTTACGGCCATCTACCTCAACCCCATCTTTGAGGCCGCGAGCAACCACCGCTACGACACGGCCGACTACACCAAGATCGACCCGATTCTGGGCACCGAGCAGGACTTTACCGAGCTGTGCGAGGCAGCCGAGAAGCTAGGCATCTCCATCATCCTGGACGGCGTCTTCAACCACACGGGTGACGACTCCATCTATTTCAACCGCTATGGCAACTACCCCGGCGTAGGTGCCTGGCAGAGCGAGGATTCGCCGTGGCGCGATGCGTTTTATTTCCACGAGGACGGTTCGTACGACTGCTGGTGGGGCGTGGGCAATATGCCTGCCATCAATGAGAGCTCCGAACTGGTACGCGAGCGGCTCCTGGGCAAGGACGGCGTGATCCGTAAATGGCTGCGCGCCGGTGCCCATGGTTGGCGCCTGGACGTCGCTGACGAGCTTTCGGACGATTTCCTAGCCGAGATCAAGAAGGCCGTACTTGCCGAAAAGCCTGATGCGCTGTTGCTCGGCGAAGTCTGGGAAGACGCCTCAAACAAAATTAGCTACGGCCATCTGCGCCGCTATCTGCAGGGATCCGAGCTGGACTCTGCTATGGATTACCCCTTCCGCGACATGGTCATCGGCTTTTTGATGGGATATAAGAACGCCTACCAGGCAGCTGAGGATATCGAAACCCTGCGCGAGAACTACCCGAGCGAGGCATTGTCCTGCGCGCTCAATTTGCTTTCGAGCCACGACCGCCCGCGCATCATTTCGGTGCTCGGCGGCGGCCCCGACGAGTCGCAGCTACCCGAGTGCGAGCGCAGCAAGTGGCGTCTGGACGAGAACTCGATGGGCCTGGCCAAGAGCCGTTTTTGGCTTGCAACGCTCATGCAGATGACCTTCCCCGGCGTGCCTTCGATCTACTACGGCGACGAATACGGCCTGGAGGGCCTTACCGATCCGGGCAACCGCCGCACCCTGCCGACCAAGGACCAACTGCACGACTTCGACACGCTGGCTATTGTCAAGAACGCCTCCGCCGTACGCCGCGCACTGCCGTTTATGATCGACGGCGAGATCAAGGCCTTCGCGCTCAACGATGAGGTGCTGGCCTACAACCGCACGGGCAAGGATGGCGAGTCCGCGACGGTTATCATCAACCGCAGCCTGCGCAATTCGCACCGCGTGACGATTCCGGCGCTCGGCGAATGCGCGAGTGACGTCATCAGCGGTCACGAGTGCGAGATCCACAACGGTACGGTCACGCTCGATCTGTATCCGCTGGGCTCGTCGATCATCTATCACCATGCCGAGCAGCGCCTGCAGGAGCCGCTCGATCACGGCGCGGGCGTCGTGTGCCACATCACCTCGGTGCCGACCGATGACGGCAAGCCCGGCACGATCGGCGCACCCACGCGTCGCTTTATCGACCATCTGTCCGCTATGGGCATGCGCTACTGGCAGGTCCTGCCTGTCAACCCGACGGACTTCTTCCGCTCCCCATACGCTGGGCCTTCGGCTTTTGCGGGCAATGTTGACCTGCTGCCCGAGAGCCAAGTGGAACTGGCGGCCGACTTTGAGACTTGGAAGGCCCGTGGCGGCGAGGATGCAGACCCGCTCTACACGGCGTTTAAACATCGCAACGCCGATTGGCTCGAGAAGTACTGCGTCTACATGGCCGTCAAGAAGTACTTTGAAGGTGAATCGCGTCACGATTGGCCGGCCGATGTCGCGCGCTACAACGAGCATCTGATTGACGACAAGCGTTTCCACGACGAGGCAGAGCTGCAGGCGTACATGCAGTACCGCTTTGACCTTGCCTGGTGCGAGCTCATGAACTATGCGCACAAGAAGGGCATCGAGGTCATCGGCGACATTCCCATGTACGTTTCGGACGATTCGGCCGACGCGTGGAGCGAGCCCGAAAACTTCTGGCTTTCCGATACCGGCAAGGCAATCGAGATCTCCGGTGCGCCGCCCGATAACTTTGCGCCCGAGGGCCAGGTGTGGGGCAACCCGACGTTCCGCTGGGACCACATGAAGCAGAACGGCTACCGCTGGTGGATGGACCGCCTGCGTCGCGCGTTCTCGCTCTACGACCGTGTGCGCCTGGACCACTTCCTGGGCTTCCACAGCTACTTTAGCATTCCCGCAGGCAAGGCCTGCGCCGACGGCCGCTGGCTGGCGGGTCCGGGCAAGGACCTGTTCCAAACCGCCTTTGACGAGCTGGGTCCGCTCAACTTTATCGCCGAGGACCTAGGCTACCTGACGCCCGGTGTTCGCGCCATGGCTTCGACCTGCGGCTTCCCCGGCATGGACGTGCTGGAGTTTAGCGATTACGACGTTCGCTGCGGCGTGCATCCAACGCCGGGCAAGATTCTATACACCTCGACGCACGACACGTCGACGCTCGCCGGTTGGTGCACGCGCTCCTTTGCGGGCGGCGACGAGCCGAGCGGTGTTGAGGTGGCGGCCAAGCTGATGGGCGACGCGCTCGCAAGCGACGCTCCCCTGGTGATGATGCCGCTGCAGGATGTCCTGCGGCTTGGCGACGACGCGCGCATGAACGTACCGGGCGTGGCCACGGGTAACTGGACCTGGCAGGCCGATGAGGCCGCCGTTGCGGCCGCCGAGGGCAAAACTGCACAGCTCCTGCGCAACACCCATAGATTCTGGGGCGAAGCGTGATAAAACCCCCGATATAGGGTACAGTTACAGCTGTTTGAATTTATGCGGGCAGAGCGATCTGCCCGCTTTGTGCTGAAAAGGAAGTATTATGGCGCGCTACGATTACAAGTGCTCGAGCTGCGGCAACGTGTTTGAGGTTGAGCATCCCATGTCCGAGACCCCCGAGGTCGTGTGTCCGAGCTGCGGCGCTCCGGCGGCCAAGACGTTCTCGGCCAGCGGCATCAAGTTTGAGGGCAGCGGCTTCTACAACACCGACCAGCGCAGCGGTGGTTCCAGCACCAGCGCCACCAACGGCTGCTGCGCCAACTGCCCGCATAACCACTAGCGTCAAGCGGTCCCGCTACCCAGATTTCCCTATGAGTTGCGGTGAAATAGTTCCTGAATCAGCCCATTCAACGCCCAAACAGGAACTATTTCACCGCAACTTTTCTATAGATTTGATTTCGGAATGATGCTAGGTTTGTAACATTTCAAAACTCTACCGGATTACGGGGCTGAATTGGCAACCTCTATCCATTACAGTAATTTGCAAATTTCAACAAGCCATCTACCTGCGGTTTTATTTAGATCATTTTTACTGTGGTCGGGCATCACCAATCTAGCCCCGTAATCCGCCCTACTTTTGATAACAGCAAGTATGAAACGGGGCTATTTTTACCACTCTTTACCTCTATTGCGATCTCCGCTCGCATGACCTCCTGAGTTGCGGTGAAATAAGGACTGTTTGGCGGGTAGATGCCGCTATTCAATCCCTATTTCACCGCAACTTAGTAGTTACTTGTGGACCAAGCGGGCGCAGAAGTGGCCGTCGTAGGAGTCCGCATTAACGGGGACACTTTGGAAGAGGCCTCGAGCGTTTTGGCGCAGGATGACGAGGCTCTTGGCATGATCGTACTCGGGGAGCTGCAAAATCTGGGCTTCGGAGAGCGGCGCCACGGTAAAGCCGGCGCCCTCAGGAGAGGCCAGGAAGGCATCCACGACCTGCGTGTTCTCTTCATCAAAAACCGAGCAGGTAGCATAGATAAGCTCACCGCCAGCAGCCACGCGCGCGGCTGCCTCCTTGAGCATCGTCAGCTGCAGGCGGGGCAGCTCGGTCGTAACGTCGTTCTCGGTCAGGCGCCACGGGATCTCGGGATGACGGCGCATGGTGCCAGTGCCAGAGCACGGCGCATCGATAAACACCGTGTCGAACAGGGCGGGCTCGCCGAGCATGGCATCAAACGACGTAAGCACCTCATTGAGCTCGCAGGCATCGCCCGACACCGTACGAACACCCGAGATGCCCGCCTTATGCAGGCGCGCGAGATTCTGATCACATTTACGATCATGCAGATCGAGCGCGGTATGCTGACGCTCGTACCTGGCACGTTTGGCCTGGCACATCATCACATAGGTCTTGGTGCCGCGGCCGGCACCAATCTCCAGGCAACGCCCGGGACGTGTCGCGGCAGTAGCGATAAGCTGGGCGTTAAGGTCCGAGGCAACCGCGGCAGCACGCTCAAACACGCCCGACGCAACCGTGACCTGCGCATCGACCGGAGCATGACAGCCCGGAAAGACTGGCGCAACGAGCTGCGAGATATACGGGTCGGCCTTGGTCGCAAACGCATTCTCGTGCAGAGCAAGCGGCGCGGGAGCAAGATTGCCAGCAAAGTTGAGCGCGCCCTCGGGCGTATCGAACGACGCCATAATACGGGCGCACAGCCAGCGAGGGAGACCCATCAAACGAGACAGGCGAACCAAACGGCGCTCGGACTCATCCACGTCGGATGCCGTGGCAAAGTCCTCAACGTTGTCCGCGACCTTGTGCAGCACCGCGTTTGCCAGGCCCGCAGCAGACTTAGCACCGCTGCGTACCAGCTCAACACCCTGGCTCACGGCAACGCGACCCGGCGTATGCAGGTAGAGCATCTCGAAGGCCGAGATACGAAGCGCCATGCGAACGCGCGGCGCGACCTTTTTGGGCTTATCGAGAAACTGATCAAGCAGTTCGTCCAAAATGCCCTGCGTGGCGGCAACACCGAGCGCCAAACGAGCGGCAAAAGCGGAATCGCGCTGGTCAATGGCCTTAGCGGAAGCACGGGAGGACAGCACGTCGCGTGCGTACATGCCGCGGCGATCGGCCTCCATCAACACATCGAGCGCAAGCTTGCGCGCGGGAGACAACTTGCTCATGACAGTACACCCCACCTAAGTTCGACACCCTGCAGACCGGCAGCCCAGGCAGATGCGGCCATGGCACGCTTGCCATCGGGCTTAACCTCGAGCAGTTCAACAGCGCCATCGGAAAGGCCCAGGTAAACACGCTTGCTCTTGACGGCAACAGCGCCCTCGCCAAGCGACACATCGGCCGGCGCAGCATCGAGCACGCGAACCGTCTTGCCAGCAATCACACAACGGGCAGGCGCGGTATCGGACGAAGCGAGAACATGACGCATGCAATCGAGCGCCGCCATCTGCGGATCAAGACGCATCTCCTGCTTGGAAATCTTGGCAGCATGCGTGACGAGCGACTCATCCTGTTCAGTCCACACAGCGCTGACATCGGCAAGCGAAGGAAGCGTATCGGCAAGCAATTTGCCGCCAAGCTCAGCAAGCTCCATGGTCAGCGCCTCAGCATGCTTACCGGCAACCGACGTCGAGGCCTGCGCGCAATAAGCACCAGTATCAACGCCATGCCCAATGCGCATAATAGAAACGCCAGCAACCTCGTCACCAGCAAGAATGGCACGCTGAATGGGAGCAGCGCCACGCCAACGAGGCAGCAGCGAAGCATGAACATTCACAATACCAAGCGGCGCCATATGCAGCACCTCATCAGGCAAAATGCAACCATAGGCTGCCACACAGAAAATATCAGCCCAGGCAGACTTGAGCGCCTCAACAACCTCAGGGGTCATACGATTAGCCTCAATGACCGGCAACCCCAGCTCCAGTGCCTTAGCCTTAACAGGAGACGGCTCAAGCTTCTTACCACGCCCACGAACAGCATCAGGACGAGTAACAACAAGCGCAATCTCGTTGCCAGCCTCAACTAGCGAAGTCAGCGAAGGCACAGCAAAATCAGGCGTACCCATAAACACAATACGCATAAAAATCGTCTCCTCTCAACCAAAGCCGAGACGGCTACAAAGAACAGCGGAAAGCCAAGTCACCAGTCCATCCGCAATAACATTTCAACAAGAACAAATATACCCAAAACCAAAGAAAGAGCCGCAATAAAAGCAGCTCTTTCAGCAAAGCACCTATCAGCGAAGACGCCCACCCCTGGCCCGACGGCACCCGGGAGAGACGAGCCAGAACAACGCAGTCCCCGGCGCTGAGTGCCCACATATCGTCCCGCGCGCAGTTTCGCAGCAAAGCGAGAATGTTTGAGCACGGGATGATATGTGGGCACTCAGCGCCGGGGACGGTGAGACCTACTCCGTCTCGCCCGGTCGAGCGCCGCGGGCCAGGGCGTCCTGGTACTCCTTGACTGCCTTGATCCTCTGCATCGGCTTGAGTCGCTCGAACATGGTATTGCCGTGCAGGTGATCGATCTCGTGCTGCAGGCACACGCAGAACAGGTCGCCCGAAGCCTCATAGCGAATCAGGTTTGCGTCCAAGTCATACGCCTCGACGACGACATGGTCGGGACGCTCGATCTCGCAGCTAATGCCAGGGATAGACAGGCAACCCTCGCTAAACGGAACGAGATGGTCGCCCTGCTCCACAATCACGGGATTGATGAGCACGTACGGATCGTAGTCGTTCTTGTCGCTGTAGTCGCAGTCGATGGTGACGAGCTGAATGAGCTCGCCGATCTGCGGGGCGGCCAGGCCGCAACCGCCGTTGTCGAACATCATCTTCTTCATCTTCTCGGCAAGCGCCTCGATCGCCGGGGTGATCTCCTCGATGACGGCGCACTCCTGGCGCAGACGAGGGTCGGGCGACAGTACGATTCCGTTGGCTTCCATGGCCATCCTTTCGGGTTGTTACATCAAATCATAGGCGTCGACGTCAACGCTCACGCTCACGCCGCGCACGGAGCCCGCCTCTTTGAGACAGACGTCGATATCATCAGAGACATGGTACCCTACCGGCGACTTCACAAGCAGATGGAAGCGATAACGGTCCTTGGCTCTCTCGATTACACACGAAGCCGGGCCCAGTACCTGCGACACGGCGCTCCCCGCCCGCAAAAAGTCGGGCGCGGCGGCATGCCAGCGGCGCTTAAGAAGCTTTGCAATGCGCCCGATGTAGTCCTGCGCGTCGTCTCGGTTCGCTGACCACACCAAAATATTGACCAGGCGAACAAACGGCGGGTACAGCGCGTCGCGGCGCTGGTGCAGATCGTAGTCGGTAAAGATCGAACGGTCGTGCTCAGCGACGGCACGAATGACCGGATCCTCGGGCAGGTAGGTCTGGATGATCACCTCACCGGGACGATCGCCGCGACCGGCACGGCCCGCCACCTGCTCCAGCAAATCGTAGGCGCGCTCCCCTGCGCGGAAATCGGGCAGCTTGAGGGCGAAGTCGGCATTGACCACGCCCACGAGCGTGACCTCGGGAAAATCGAGACCTTTAGCGATCATCTGGGTACCCAGCAACACGGCGCAATCCGCCGCATCGAACTGCTCGAGCAGCTTTTTGTGCGCATCCTTGCCACGCGTGGAATCGGCATCCATGCGAATGATGGAAACGTCCTCGGGAAGCAACTGGTGCAGAGCGTCCTCGATCTGCTGCGTGCCCAGGCCCATTTTTGCCAGGTAGCGACTGCCACATTTGGGGCAACGGCTCGTGAGCGCGGGATACGGCTGCACGCGCCAAGACGAACCGCAGGTGTGACATTGCAGCGTGTGCGTGCGCTCGTGATACGTAAGCGCTGTGGAGCAGTGGTTGCAGGTGGGGACGCAGCCGCACTCGCGGCACATCAGGAATGGCGCAAAGCCACGGCGGTTATGCAGCAACACGGCCTTCTCGCGACGCTCGACCACACGCTCCAAGCCCTCCATCAAGGGTTTTGAGAACATGGAGCGGCTGCCGTGTGAAAACTCGCGGCGCAAGTCGGCAATCCGAACCGTAGGCAGGACTGCATGTCCCGGGCGCTCGGGCATCTCGACACGTGTCCAGGTGGCACCGTTATACGTGCCACGGCGGCAGCGGTCGAGGGCCTCGGCAGAAGGCGTGGCGGAGCCCAACACGAGCGGGCAGCGGTAGCGCCGCGCCATCTCGGCCGCCACCTCGCGCGCGTGGTAGCGCGGACTGGACCCCTGCTTGTAGCTGGTCTCGTGCTCCTCGTCAATAATGATGAGGCCCAGGTCGCCAAGCGGGCAAAAGAGCGCCGAACGTGCGCCGACGACCACGCGGGCCGCACCGCTGGCAACCATATCCCACTGGTCCAGGCGCTCGCCAGCAGATAGACGCGAATGGAACACGGCGACCGTCTCGCCAAAGCGCGAGCGGAAGCGGCCGACGGTCTGGGCCGTCAGCGAGATCTCGGGCACGAGCACGCAGGCAGAGCGGCCTGCCGCGAGCACGCGCTCGATAGCGGAGAGGTAAACCTCGGTTTTGCCGGAGCCGGTGACGCCGTCAACCAGCACCACGTCGCCATGGGCGTCAAGGCGGGCGCGCTCGATCTGAGCAAGCGCTTGCTGCTGGCCGTTGGTAAGGGAGACCGGCGCCTTGCCGCTTGCCGAGGACAGCGTGGTCTGCTCGCTGCAGCCACGCCACGCACGGCGTTCCTCCACCACCACGACGCCGCGTTTTTCGAACGCCTTGATGGTCGCCGACATACTGTTATAGAGAAGGTTGAGGTCGCGCGTCGTGACCGGGCCGCACCGGAGCGCCTCGATGAGTTGGCGCTGACGGACCGCGGTCTTGGGCGGCGTATAGTCAAAGCCTTCGGGCGTAAGCATCACCCAACGGTTTTGGATAGGCTTGACGGCGGGGCGCTCAACCGACCATGCGCCGTCATCGCCCTTAACGACGCGCGGACTGCCGCCCGGGGGCAGGAACAGGCGCAGGCACTCGGAAAGCGTCGCGACATACTCGCGGCTCATCCAACGTGCGATGCGGGCAGCCTCGGCGGTAAAGAGGGGTTTGCTGAGGATGGCTTCGATGGCTTTAATGCGCGCGGGGTCGAGGGCATTGTAGCCCTGTAGGTCGCTCAGCTCAGGCGCAATGTCGACGATATAGCCCGCGGCCGCACGGTTACCAAAGTGGACCAGGACCGTGGATCCGATCTGCGCCTCGTTGGCAAGGGACTCAGGGATGCCGTAAGCAAACGGTTCCGACAGCGCACGGGTGGGGATGTCGAGGACCACGCTCGCGTAGGCGGCAGGGGGCTCGGGCGCAGGCTTAGACTGAGCCGAGGCAGCGGCAGGCTTGGGCTTCACCGGAGCTTCCTCCGGTTCCGGCGAACCAAACAGCGACAGTTGTTGAGCCATACACCACCTCTAACGAACGTACCTGAAAGGGGTGGGACAAAATAATCAGTAGAGTTTGTCCCATGGCCGATACGAGTGTCGAGCTCGTTGCGTCACTCGAACATGGGACAAACACTACTGATTATTTTGTCCCAGCAACCCACTCATCGGTACAGAAACAAGAGCCCCGCTCGAGGGAACGGGGCTCGGATACATGCGTTTGCGCGTCTACTACAGCGCCATCGTGCGGGCGCGGTCGATGCGCGCCAGGCAGTCGTCGCGGCCGACGAGTGCCATGGTCTCGCCCAGCGGAGGGCTCACCATGTTGCCGCAAACGGCCACACGCACGGCCTGGAACACCACGCGCTTCTTGAGGTCCATCTGCTCGGGCAGCGGCTCAAGCGCAGCGTCGATGTTCGCGGCTGTCCACTTGTCCACGCCCTCGAGCGCGGCCTTGGCGGCATCCAGAATGGCGCCCATGCCTTCCTTAGCCAGGCCCTTGTTAACGGATTTCTCATCATACTCGAGCGTCTCGGCCGTAGCGAAGATGGGAGCGGCGACGGTCACGGCGTCGGCCGGCATCTTGGTGCGCGGCTTGACGATTGCGGCAAGCGCGTCGATCCAGTCCTCGCCGTACTCGACGTTGCCCTCGATGAGACCCGCCTCGTGCAGCTCGGGGACCATGATCTCGTCGGCAAACTGGGCATCGGACATGCCGTTGATGTACTCGGCGTTGACCCAGTCGAGTTTCTTTGGGTCGAAGGTCGCCGGGTTCTTGGAGATGCGGTCGAGCGAGAACTTGCTGGCCAGGACATCGCGCGGGATGATTGTGGTCTCGCCGTCGAGCGACCAGCCGAGCAGCGCCAGGTAGTTGACGAAGGCGTCGGAAAGGTAGCCGGCGTCGCGGTACTCCTCCACCGAGGTGGCGCCATGGCGCTTGGAGAGCTTCTTGCCGTCGGCGCCCAGGATCATGGAGATGTGGGCGAACGTGGGCACGGGCGCGCCGAGGGCCTCGTAGACCATGACCTGACGCGGGGTGTTGGACAGGTGGTCGTCGCCGCGGATGACATGGGTGATCTTCATCATGGCGTCGTCGACGACGGTCGCGAAGTTGTACGTGGGCGTGCCATCGGAGCGGAAGATGACAAAGTCATCGAGCTCCTTGGCGTCGAAGGTCACCTCACCGTGAACGGCGTCGTGGATGACGACGTCGCCACGGTCCTCGGGCACCTTGATGCGCAGGACGTAGGGCTCGCCGGCCTCGATGCGGCGACGGGCCTCCTCGGGATCAAGATCGCGGCAGCGACGCTGATAGCCCTGAAAGGGGTCCTTGCGCTCCTGCGCGGCCTTGCGGTCGGCATCGAGCTGCTCCTTGGTGCAGAAGCAGGGATAGGCCTTGCCCTCGTCCCAAAGCTTCTGGGCGGCCTGCTTGTACAGGTCCAGGCGCTCGGTCTGGGCATAGGGACCATAGTCGCCGCCCACCTCGGGACCCTCGTCCCAGTCCAGGCCAAGCCAACGCATGGCTCGCAGGATAATCTGCGTGTTCTCGTCGGTGGAACGGGTGGGATCGGTGTCGTCGATGCGCAGGATGAACGTGCCGCCGTTAGCACGGGCGAAAGCCCAGTTATAGATAGCGGTGCGGGCGCCGCCGATGTGCAGCTTGCCCGTCGGTGAGGGTGCAAAGCGGACGCGAACGTCTGATGCCATGGAAATCTCCTCGATTGCAGGATGGATGTCTAACCGCACCAGTATAAAGCAACAATGCCCACCTCCGCACAAAGGGCACCGACCCACTCATTGGGGACAGACTTAAATGACTACCCAATGAGCACCCGACTGGTCATTTAAGTCTGTCCCCAATGAGTAGGTGCGGAAAGGGTGTGAATGTTTGATTTACGCGCTATGATGTGCCCTTGCATAGAGAGCCCGGCGGAATGGTAACGGTCGCCAGGACACGTTTTTGAAAGGACAATCATGTCAGAAGAACTTCGTTCCATCCCACCCCAACACGGGTCCTTTGTTTTTACGTCGGAGTCGGTGACCGAAGGTCATCCCGATAAGATCGCCGACCAGATCAGCGACGCCGTCCTCGACGCAATCCTCGCCAAAGAAATAGAGCTGCAGGAGCAGGGCTATATTGCGCCCAACGGTGTGCCCGCCAACGTGGAGAACGTCCGCTGCGCCTGCGAGACCCTCGTGACCACCGGCACGGTCATCGTCGCCGGCGAGATTCGCACCCAGGCCTACGTCGACGTACAGGAAATCGCCCGCGGCGTCATCCGCCGCATTGGCTACAACCGCGCCAAGTTCGGTTTTGACTGCGACACCTGCGGCGTCATGAGCCTCATCCACGAGCAGTCGCCCGATATCGCCCAGGGCGTTGACGAGTCCTTCGAGACCCAGACCGGCGCTACCACCGACCCGATCGACCTGATCGGCGCCGGCGACCAGGGCATGATGTTCGGTTATGCCTCCAACGAGACCAAGACCCTCATGCCCATGCCGCACTACCTGGCAAGCCGCCTGGCCGAGCGCCTGGCCGCCGTGCGCCACGACGGCACCCTCGCCTATCTGCGTCCCGACGGCAAGACCCAGGTCACCGTGCGCTACGAGGAAGGCAAGCCCGTCGAGGTCACGACCATCGTCATTTCCACGCAGCACGCCGCCGAGATCGAAGACATGGGCAAGATCAAGGCCGACCTCATCGAGCACGTCATCACCCCGGTCATGGCCGACGAGAACATGCCGTGGGGCAACGCGGACATCTACGTGAACCCCACCGGTCGCTTTGTCGTGGGCGGTCCCATGGGCGACACGGGCCTCACCGGCCGCAAGATCATCGTCGACACCTACGGCGGCTACGGCCGTCACGGCGGCGGCGCCTTTAGCGGCAAGGACTGCACCAAGGTCGACCGCTCCGCCGCGTATGCCGCGCGCTGGGTCGCCAAGAACGTGGTCGCCGCCGGTCTGGCCGACCGCTGTGAAGTCGAGCTTGCCTACGCCATCGGCGTTTCCAAGCCCCTTTCAATCATGGTCGACACCTTCGGTACCGCGCATGTTGCCGAGGACAAGATCGTCGAGGCCGTCGAGAAGACCTTCGACCTGCGCCCGGGCGCGATCATCCGCGACCTGGACCTGCGTCGACCGATCTACGAGAAGACGGCAGCCTACGGCCACTTCGGCCGCGAAGACGCCGACTTCACCTGGGAGAATACCGACCGAGTCGAAGAACTCAAAGCAGCCTGCGGCCTGTAGGTTTACGAGAAAAGCTACAGCCAAATTAAAACGCACCAAAAAGAGGTACCGAAACAACCGATACCTCTTTTTTATAAAACCGGTGGTGAAGATGAGCCGACCTGGGACATGGAATAGGTCATAGGCCGATAAATATCGCAGCAGAGCGACTCCAACCATGTATCCTAAGTTCCGAGGGCTTTAGTATTTGGTCGATCGCGAGTTCCGCACGAGCCGGAGGCCACTTAATGTGGCCTCCGTGCGAGCAGGACTGTCCGAGCAGGCGACCAAATACTAAAGCCCTCGGAACGGCGGGACAGAGTATGCCCCGCCGTTCGGGACGACGGGATAGAACAGGAGCGCATATGGCAGGCAAGCCGCAAACACTAGCTACGACCTCGGCATTCGAGATCTTGGGGCCCGTCATGGTCGGCCCCAGCTCATCGCACACCGCTGGCGCCCTGCGCTGCGCCCAAGTTGCCGCCAGCCTGCTGGAAGGCCGCATCACTAAGGTCACCTTTGGCCTGTGGAACTCCTTTGCCCACACCTACCGCGGCCACGGCACCGATCGTGCGCTCGTCGCGGGCATCCTGGGCCTCGACACCGATGACGAGAACATCAAGCAGGCCTTCGACCTCGCGCACGAGCAGGGCCTCGAATATCACTTTGACATCAAGGGCGACGACGCCTCCATCCACCCCAACACCGTCGACATCGACATGGTCGACGACACGGGCGCCGCCGCCCAGGTCCGCGGTGAGAGCCTGGGCGGCGGCAAGATGCGCATCAGCCGCATTAACGGCGTCGGCGTCGACATCTCGGGCATGTACTCCACACTCTTCGTGGCGCACCAGGACGTCCCCGGCGTGCTCGCAGCGCTCACCAACCTGCTCGCCTACGCCCATGTGAACATCGCCTTCTGCCGCACCTACCGCACCGAAGTGGGCGGCCAGGCCTACTCCGTCTTTGAGACCGACGGCGCGCCCGACGACACTGTTGTCCCGATGCTGCGTAAGCTCGACAATGTCGATTACGCGACCTTTATCGAGCTCCCCGGTTCTGCTTCGTCGCTCTCCCCCGGCGTCTCGGCCAAGGAAATCTTCGACGACGGCGAGCAGCTGCTCGATGCGTGCAAGGAACTGGGGCTCAGCATCGGCGCCGTCATGGCCGTTCGCGAGGCGCGCCTGACCGGCGAGGCCCACGCCGTCGCCGCCATGCGCCGCGTGCTCGACGTCATGCGCGAGGAGACCACAGCTCCCATTTCCAATCCACAGCGCTCGCTCGGCGGCCTCATCGGCGGCGAGGCAAAGCTTGTCGATGCCACCAGCCGAAACGATCTGAGCATAAGCCTGATGGGCGCCGTCCAGACCGACGCCGTGGCCCGCGCGATGGCCGTGCTCGAGCGCTCCGCCACGATGGGAGTGATCGTCGCCGCTCCCACGGCAGGCTCCGCGGGTGTCGTGCCCGGCTGCGTGCTGGCGCTCGCCGATCACCTTCAGCTCGACGACGAGCAGGTCATGGACGCGCTCTACTGCGCAGCCGCCATCGGCCTCAACCTCACCACGAGCGCCTGCGTCGCCGGTGCCGAGGGCGGCTGCCAGGCTGAGGTAGGAAGTGCGGCCGCCATGGCAGCCGCCGCGCTGGTGCAGATGCTCGGCGGCACGCCCGAGCAGGCGCTCGACGCCAGTTCCATCGCGCTGAGTAACCTGCTGGGCCTCGTTTGTGACCCCGTCGGTGGCCTCGTGGAGGTGCCGTGCCAAAACCGCAATGCCATCGGCGTGGCCGCGGCATTTAGCTCGGCGCAGCTTGCACTTGCCGGTATCAAGAGCCTGGTGCCGTTTGACCAGATGGCGCACGTCATGCTCTCCGTGGGCCACGCGTTGCCGGCCACGCTGCGCGAGACGGCAAAGGGTGGCATCGCGCAGGCTCCGGCCGCACTTTCGGCCTGTGCAAAATGCGGTGTGTGCGGATAGCGACAAAGAAAGACTCGAAGGTGGGACAAATGTCCCACCTCTTTTGAATGCCACCGTTTCCATACCACAAACAACTGGGTAATCGCTATAATGCAAGCCCAGTAAAAACACGATGAGCCGCAAGGCGAAATTCGAAGGATATGCATACGATGTCGCAAAACGATCGAACTCAACTGATTCCCGATCCGCAGCAGCCGAGCAGGCACACAGGCGGCGTTCAGTCGCCGCGTCCTATCGCGCCGAGCCGCGGTCAGCAGCGAGGTGCGGCAAACGTTTCCCAACGTCCGAACAAGCAGCATCAGCAGCGCCAGGCAAATGGCAATGCGCCCAAGCAGCCCCCCACGCACGCTCGAGGCGATCGCGGCCCCGCACGCAAACCCGCCGAGAACAATAAGTCGGGCAAAAAGACGACGCTCTTTGTCGTCCTGGGTCTTATCGTCATTGTCTATATCGTAGGCGTCGTAGCGTTTTCGCAGGTAGCCTACCCCAACACCACTATCGCCGGCGTCGATGTCTCGTTCTCCAACGCTTCGTCTGCCGCCACCAAGGTCAACTCGGCTTGGAAGCACTATAAGCTCACCGTGACAGGCGAAGACTTTAGCTGGACCTATCAGCCCGAGTCCGATGAGCCCATTGTCGACGGCGAAGCTGCCACAAAAGAGATTATCAGCCGCAACGAAGCCTTTGTATGGCCGGTTCGCCTTGTAGAATCCTTAAGCGGCAAGACCAAAACAACCGCTAGCTCCAACGAAGTCGATCTTGATCAAGACGTCGACCTGTCCATGCTCTCCGACACCTTTGACCAAAAGCAGTTTGAGAAGGATCTGGGCGCCGCCATCGACGAGTTTAACGAGGGGCGTTCGGGCGCGTTCGAGGCCAAAAGCTCCTATGACGAGCAGGCCGGCAAGTTTACCGTCGAGAAGGCGCGCTCCAACGAAAAACTCAGCCGCGAGCATGTCATTAAGTATGCCGAGCTCGAGCTTGCCTCGCTGGCCGAGACCGTAGATCTTTCCAAGCTCGGCAACGATGCCTATGAGCCGCTCAATGGAACGCTGACCGATGATCAGATTCAGGCCGCATGCGATGCCGCCAACAACTTCTTGGGCGTCAACGTGACCCTCAAGCTCAACGGCGAGGATGCCGGCAAGGTTGATGGCAGCTCCGTGTTGCAGTGGATCAGCTTTGCCGATCCGGCCAACCCCACGCTCGATACGTCGCAGATCAGCAGCTGGGCAGCCGAGCTCGCCAACGGCTTTAATACCGTGGGCTCCACTCGCTGGTGGACGCGCGCCGATGGCAAGCAGTGTGCCGTCGAAGGCGGTGACTTTGGTTGGTCCATTGACAGCAGCTCGCTCGCCAAGCAGGTCGAGGACGCCATCAACAACAAGCAGACCGGCGAAATCGAGATCAAGTACTCCCAGAAGGCCGACACCTTTACCGCAAAGGGAGAGCCCGACTGGAAGGCGTATATCGACGTCGATCTGTCCGAGCAGCACGCGCGCTACTATGACGAGAACGGTAATATCGTTTGGGAGGCCAACTTTATCTCGGGAAAGCCGGGCGAGGACGCCACCCCCGAGGGCGTATGGCAGATCAACAGCAACAATGGCGCCAGCAAGCTTATCGGTGCCAAGGACCCCGAGACCGGCAAGCCCAAATACGAGAGCCCGGTCAGCTATTGGATGCCGTTCGAGGGCAATATGGTCGGATTCCACGACGCCACCTGGCAAAACGACAAGAGCTTCGATAATGCCGAGTCGTACAAGTGGTGCGGCAGCCACGGTTGCATCAACCTGCGCCTAGCCGATGCAAAGGCACTTCACGACTGCATCAAAGTCGGCCTGTGCGTGGTTGTCCACTCGTAGTGCAACGCGCACATTCATACAACGTGGAACCGCTGCGACCAATCTAACAGTTCCGAAAGAAACCGTCCCATGCGCCCGTCCTAATCGGTGAGCGCATATAATTATCGAGGTTCTTTCTATAAAGGAGACGCTATGCCGAATGTCCCCACGATCACCCCGGGCCCGGATGATGCCGAGTACACGCCCGAAGGTGCCACCGAAACGATTCCTTTGATTACAAACGTACATGCCGAAAAGCAGAGCGAACGCACGAACGATACCGCCGAGATTTCCGATGAAGAAGCCTATGCAAAGCTCAAGGCAAAACGTGCCGACCGTCGACGCAAAAAGCTGATTCGACGCGGTATTGCCGCCGGCGTCGTGGGTGCCATCGCGCTCATTGCCATTGCCGCAACCCTGGTTATCAATGCGCAGCCACAGGGCGCTAGCGGGCCTGTGACCGACATGGTGACCGAGGGCACGTTTACCACAACGGTCGAGGCGAAAGGCCAGCTCAAACCCATTTCGTCCTCAGTGGTCTCCCCTTCTGTCGACGGTACGGTCGATTCGATCAACGTTCAGGCAGGCCAATCCGTCAACGAGGGCGACGTGCTTATGACCATTAAAAACGACGAGCTCGATCGCAACGTTGCCGAGGCGCAGCGTGCAGTTGCAGCCGCCCAGGAAGACCTCACCAACGCGCAGAAAGCCGCCGCTGTCGCGCAGGCCACCCCAACGACGGACGTCGATGGAGCTTCCGCAGCGGCTGGCGTCTCCGCCGCATCAGCGGACACGAACGCCGTATCGGCCGCGCAGCGCAGCCTCGCATCGGCCCAGGCAAACCTCGACCAGGCGAACGCCAAGGCCGCCAGCCGTACGGTCACGGCCCCGAGCTCGGGTAGCATCGTGGAGCTCAACGCAAAGGTGGGCGCCACGGTAACAGGCGGCATGATCATGGGCGAAAGCGATACAAGCGGCGGCAAGCAGTGCATGCAGATTGCCGACCTGTCCAAGATGAAGGTGACCGTGCAGGTGGGCGAAAAGGATATCGCCAAGATCGCCGTGGGCCAGAGCGCCAACGTGACCTATCCAGCGTTTCCCGATATCGTGAGCCAGGGAACGGTCACGGCCATCGCCTCGGTGGCAAACTCCGACTCCAACTCCGGCGGCGGCAGCGTAACCTTTAACGTCGACATCCTCATCGAAGCACCCGACAGTCGCCTTAAGCCGGGTATGACTGCCGAGGTCTCGGTAGTGACCGAGAAGCTCGACGACGTGGTTATGGTGCCGACCATGGCGCTGATGACCGAAGATGGCGAGCACTATTACGTCAATCTTGCCACCGATTCGGAAGGCAAGAAGACGCGCCGCGTGAAGGTGACCGTCGTGACGCAAAACGACAACGAGGCTGTAGTCGGTAAGACGCAGGTCAAGCGCGACGACCAGGGCAACGAGATCAACCCAGACGTCCCGGTTACCAAGTTACGCGACGGCGACACCATCGTGACGGATACCGGCACAGGCATGACGGCAGACGGCGGCGACAATATGTCTGCCGACGAGGGCAAGTAATGCGTCCCGTCATCGACATCCGCAACGTGCACCGCATCTTTGAGAGCGAGGCCGGTTGCGCCCACATCCTGCACAACGTGAGCCTGGCGGTGAACCCCGGTGAGTTCGTCGCAATCACCGGCCCCTCGGGCTCGGGCAAGTCGACGCTCATGAACATCCTGGGCTGCCTGGACAAGCCGACGGCGGGTGATTATTTCCTGCAAGGGCTCAACGTCGCCGAGCTCGACGATGATGAGCTCACCGAGGTGCGCGCGCTGAGCATCGGCTTTGTCTTTCAGAGTTTTAACTTGCTGCCGCGTCTGACGGTGATCGAAAACGTCATGCTGCCGCTGTCCTACACCAATGTGCCGCGTAGCCAGCGCGAGATGCGCGCCGTGCACGCGCTGCAAGCCGTCACACTGCCGGTCGACCATTGGGACCACCGCATATCGGAACTCTCGGGCGGACAGATGCAGCGCGTCGCCATCGCGCGCGCCCTCGTCAACGACCCGCCCATCATTTTGGCCGACGAGCCAACGGGAAATCTAGACTCGACAACCGGGGCGCTCGTCATGGAAACCTTCCACAAGCTCCAGAAACGCGGCAAGACCATCGTACTCATTACGCATGACCCCGGCATCGCCGCCGAGGCCGATCGAGCCGTAACCATCCGTGACGGGCGAATCCATGACGGCGCATATGTCGCGCATACACCGAATACGTTACGCGGGGCCGTCAAAAACCTGCCCGCGATTTCTGCAACCACCAATCAGCCGAAAGGAGCGAAGGCATGAGCACCCGCGATCTTGTCCAAGAAGCCCTTCACTCGCTCGAGGCCAACAAGGGACGCAGCCTGCTCACCATCCTTGGTATCGTCATTGGCATCGCCTCGGTCATCGCCATGACTTCGCTCATCGGCGGTATCCAAAACAGCCTGGTCAACAGCCTGGGCCTCAATGCAGCCCGCATGGTAGAGATCTATTCGTCCCAAGAACTCACCGATTCGGATGTGGAAAAGCTTCGCAAACTGGTGCCGCAGATTGAGCAGATCGGCATCGTCGATAGCGCCTATTCCGAGTACAAGGTCGGGGATAAAAGCTATACCGTCATGGCCCACGGCGTCGATAGCGACATGCTTGATGCCGTGGGCGCCAGCAAGCTCGTTGCGGGACGTGTCTATTCACAGGCAGAGTCTCAATCAGGCTCGCGCGTGGCGCTCATCAGCCGCGGCGGCGCCGATCAGCTTTACGGCAACGAACAGGACGCACTGGGGAAAACCATCAAGGTGTCCAACGGCGAGGTGCAGATTGTAGGCGTGATTGATGGCGGCAGCGACTCCATGGGCTCGCTCACGCTGTATATGCCACGCGAAACCATCTCCGGCCTGTTTGGCGACGAGAATCCTTCATTTCCCAGCGTGACGGCACTTGCCGCCGAGGGCACAGACATGGACGAGCTCTGCAAGACCATCGAGTCTAAGGTGCGCGCGATGAAGGGCATCTCGGAGGATGATGAGTACGACAGCGTATCGGCGACCTCCATGAAAAGCGCCATCGATGCACTCAACTCGTTTATGGGCGCCTTCTCGCTCATCATGGGCGCTGTCGCCAGTATCTCACTGCTTGTCGGCGGAATCGGCATTATGAATATGATGCTTACCAACGTGACTGAGCGCATCCGCGAGATCGGTATTCGCCGTGCCTTGGGCGCCAGTCGCCGCGATATCACCGCGCAGTTTTTGGCCGAGTCCTCGGCGCTGTGCGTCACCGGTGGCCTGCTGGGTGTCCTGATTGGCTATCTGCTGGCCTGGGGCCTCGCGATGTTTGCCGCAGGATCAGGGGTTCTCAACGAGCTCGGTGCCAGTGGGGAGATCACACCGAGCTTTTCAATCGCCACGGTGCTGCTGGCCTTCGGCGTCTCCGTCGGCATCGGCGTAATCTTTGGCTTCTACCCCGCTCGCCGCGCGGCAAAGCTCAACCCGGTGGAGTGCCTACGCTACCAGTAAGCCACCACCAACAAGTTGCGGTGAATTAGGGACTGAATATGCTATCTAGCAGCAAAAACAGACACTATTTCACCGCAACTTATTGAAGGGATGTTTGCGCCAGTTCTGGGCGTCGTCCTCGAGCTATTGATGGATGACGGGCTTGTACGGGTCCAGCTTGCTCGGGACGCTCCTCCTCGCGGGCGGGAGGGCGCGCTAGGCGCGGCAAGCGCCTAGCGCGCGAACTCCCGTAAGAGCGCGTCTTCCACTTCCCGAAGCGAAAGGGCCCCGCTTCCCTCGGCGGGACGGGTGACCACGATGCAGCGCGCTCCCACGTCGCGCGCGGCGGCGAGCTTCTCGGCCGTGCCGCCTACGGTTCCCGAGTCCTTAGTCACAAGCCACTGGGCGCCCACCTGCCGAAGCATCGCCTCGTTGAGCTCGCGGGTGAAGGGCCCCTGCATGCCGATGACGTGCGACGGCGAAAACCCCGCGTCGATGCACTTCGTTATAGCACCGGGCAGCGGGAGCACACGCACGAAGAAGCGCTCCGCGAAATCGGCGACGCTCGTGTAGGGAGCAAGCTCCTTGCTCCCCGTCGTGAGAAGCGCGCGACCCGGGTTCTCGGAGAGAAAGCGCGCCGCGCAGGCGATCGACGCGACCGGCACGACGCCTTTGGGCAGCGCCTCGACCGGGCGCGCAAGGCGCAGGCATCGTGCACCCACGACGAGCGAAGCGGCCCGGATGTTGCCGCTTGCGAGCGTAGCGAAGGGGTGCGTGGCGTCGACAACGATGCACGCGCCGGAAAGCTCGCGCTCCATGTCGGCATCGTCGAGCCTGCCCGCATGCACCTCGATGCCCGGAAGCTCGCCCAAAAGCTCGCCTCCGTACTCGGTTGCCGCGTAGGCTCGGGCGGGGATGCCCGCCCTGCTCGCCCATTCGCACAGAAGGCGGCCCTCGGTGGTGCCGGCGAAGATGCGCAGCGCCGGCGCGGATGCGGGCGCCGTCACTTCGGGCCGCCTGGGCGCGTGATCTGGTAGAGCAGCGCGTTCATAATGGCAGCCGCCACGGTCGAGCCGCCCTTGCGACCCCTCGCGACGATGGCTGGCACGCGTCGTGCGAGTAGCTCCTCTTTCGCCTCGACCACGTTCACAAACCCGACCGGCACCCCAACGACGAGCGCGGGCGCGATCTTCCCCGCGTCCATGAGCTCGGCGAGGCGCAGAAGTGCTGTGGGAGCGTTGCCGACGGCCACGATGAGCGGACCCTCGATGCCGCAAGCTTTGTCCATGCTCGCAACGGCGCGAGTCGTGCCCGCGGCACGCGCAGCCGCGGCGACATCAGGGTCGGCCATGTAGCACACGGCCTTGCAGCCGAGCTTCGCGAGCGCGGGCTTGCTTATGCCTGCAAGCGCCATGTTCGTGTCGGTGAGCACCGTGGCCCCTGCGCGCAGTGCGTCGAGCGCACAGTGCGCGGCGTCATGGGTGAACACGAGAGAATCGGCGTACGAGAAGTCGGCAGTGGTGTGGATGACGCGCTTCACGACGGGCTCTTCGAGCGGCGGGAACGTGCGGCCGCCGAGCTCTTCGGTGATGATCTCGAAGCTGCGCCGCTCGATGTCGCCGGGCGCCATCTCCTTGGAATCCATCTAGTACTCCACTCCTTCCCTTGCACATATCCCCTGCTCGTAGGGATGTTTCTCGCACCGCATCTCGGTTATGTAGTCGGCCCTCTCCACGATCTTGCGGGAAGGCGCGCGCCCGGTGAGCGCTACTTCGACGCCGCGCGCGGACATATCGAGCGCGCGGTCCACGAGCGCCTCGTCGACAAGCCCCTTCGAAAGCGCGTCGAGTGCCTCGTCGAGCACGAGCAGTCCCTCTTGCGCGCCCTCGAGCTCGGCGAGCGCGGAAGCGAGGTTCCCATCGTGCAGCTCGCACGTCGCGGCAAGTTCTTCCGACGTCATCGACCAGGTAAACTTGTCCGACGCCTTCCCCGCGAACACGGGCACGCCGAAATGCTCGGCGAGCAGGCGCACCTCCCCGCTTTCGCCGTCTTTCAGGAACTGCACGACGACGACGCGGCGGCCTGCAGCGAGCATGCGAAGGGCGAGGCCCATCGCCGCCGTGGTCTTGCCTTTGCCGTCGCCATGATACACGTGGATCATACGCCCTCCTCGATAATGCGGTAGACATACTCCATGTCGAGCGCCCCGCGCACGACGTCGGCCAGGCGGTCAAACTCGCACGCACGGTGATCGGCCGCGGACGCCGCGCCCGCAGCACCCACGACGCTCTCGGGCAGGCCGCGCATGCGCGCGAGCGAGCGCGCGAGGGCGAGCGCAACCCCCGGTTCGTCGAACAGGCCGTGGAGATAGGTTCCGAACACGTTTCCGCAGGCCGCGCCTTCTGGTTTGCCGCCAATCGTGCCCACAGGAGCGCAGGAGACGGTCGTTTCGCCGTCGTGAATCTCGTACCCGCGCGCCGTCATGCCGTTCCACGCCGAGAACGCGCCTTGGGCGCCCGTGATGCGCAGTGCCGACTGGGCGAGGCGCTTTTCCTCCTTGAACACCGTACTTGCAGGGATGAGCCCGAGCCCGCGCGCGGTGCCAGCGCCTTCCCTGCCGTGCGGGTCGGAAAGCTCGTCTCCCAAAAGCTGGTAGCCTCCGCATATGCCGAGCACCGGCGTGCCCGCGCCCGAAAGCGCGCGTACACAGGCTCCGATGCCGCTAGCCGCAAGCCAGCGCGCGTCGTCGAGCGTGGTCTTCGAGCCGGGGAGCACCACCAGGTCGGGTCGGCCCAGATCGGTCGTCGAGGAAACGTAGCGCACGCCCACGCCGGGCACGCGCGAAAGCGGGTCGAAGTCGGTGAAGTTCGACAGATGCGGAAGACGCACGACGGCGACGTCGATGACGCCGCGCGCCTCGCGGGCAGATAGGCGCGGAGCGAGCGAGTCCTCGTCGTCCAGGTCGAGCGTAAGATACGGCACGACCCCCACGACGGGAACCCCGCACATCTTCTCGAGCGGGGCCAAACCCGGGCGCAAGATTTCCACATCGCCGCGGAACTTGTTCACCACAAGCCCCCGCAAAAGCGCGCGGTCCTCGGGCGCAAGGAGCGCGACCGTGCCGTAGAGCTGGGCAAACACCCCGCCTGGGTCGATGTCGCCCACGAGCAGCACGGGGGAGGACACGGCGCGCGCGAGCCCCATGTTGACAATGTCGTTTTCGGCAAGGTTGATTTCGGCGGGGCTGCCGGCGCCCTCGATGACGATGACGTCGTTTTCCTCCGCGAGCGAATCGAACGCCTCCAAAATCTGCGGCATGAGCGCCTTCTTTCGCGCGAAGTAGTCTCTCGCAGCGAAGGCTCCCTGCGCCTTGCCGGCCACGATGAGCTGGCTTCGGTGGCCGCTTTCAGGCTTGAGCAGGATGGGGTTCATGCGCACGTCGGGCGCGATGCCGCACGCCTCGGCCTGCATGATCTGGGCGCGCCCCATCTCGAGCCCGTCGGCCGTGACACCGCTGTTGAGTGCCATGTTCTGGCTCTTGAAGGGAGTCACGCGCAGGCCGTCCTGCGAAAGTACGCGGCACAGCCCAGCCGCAAGCAGGCTCTTCCCCGCGTTCGACATGGTGCCCTGGATCATGATGGGCTTCGCCCTACCCACGGGTATCGACCTCCTTCGCCGAGCCTCGGCCATCCGCGCCCGCCATAGCGCCGCTGCAAGAAGCGCCGCCCCGTTCGTCGGGTTCGCCTTCGCCCGATGTGCCTTCCGCCCGAAGCGCACGGCTGAACGCCATCGCAAGCCGGGCATTCTCCTTGCACGTGCGCACCGCGACGCGGCACCAGAAACGGGACAGTACCGAAAACGAGTCGCACGTGCGGACCAAAACCCCCTGTTTATACAGGCGCTCGGGGATGTCTTTCGCCGGCGTGCGGACTAAAAGGAAGTTCGCATCCGACGGCACGACGGAAAGCCCGAGCGAGGAGAGCTCGTGGGAAAGCCACGCTCGCTCGCCCGCCAATACATCGCGCGTGCGCGAGACGTATTCAACGTCCTCCAGGGCGGCGATGCCCGCGGCCTCGGCGACCGAGGAGACGGGCCACGCCTGCCCCGCCCGGCGAATCCCCTCGATGAGTTGGGCGTTTCCGCTGATCAGATATCCCAACCGCAACCCCGCCATTCCGTAGAGCTTGGTGAACGCGGAGAGCACGGCCACATGGCGCGAACACGCGGCGCGTGCGGCCACGCTCCTTTCGCGGGCGTCGGGCGCAAATCCGAGAAAGCACTCGTCCACGACGAGCAGCGCGCCCACCTGCTCGCAGCGGCAGGCCGCAGCATCGATCACACGGGGGTCGACGAGGCGCCCCGTCGGGTTGTTCGGATTGCAGAGGTACGCCACGTCTCCCGGCCCCTCGATCGCGCGGGCGAAGGAAGTGGGCACGTCGAAGTCGTCCGCTTCGGAAAGCGGGAACTCCTGCACGCATGCGCCGTAGTACGATGCCGCCTCCGCATATTCAGAAAACGTCGGCGCGCACACGACGATGCGTTTCGGGCGCACCGCCGCGGCGAGCCGCCAGATGATGTCGGACGCGCCCGCGCCGCAGACGATAGTATCTTCGGGAATGCCCTGGGCACGCGCTAGGGCGCGAACGAGGGCGCGGCTTTCCCTATCGGGGTAGGCGTCGATTCGAGAAAGCGCCTTACAAGCTGCGGCGACGGCGCGCGGCGAGGGGCCTGCCGGATTCACGTTCACCGAGAAGTCAATGAGGTCGGAGGCACCCCCTTCGCAAGCGATGCCGAGCGATTGCGCGCTGCCCCCATGCGTACGGGCGCGCAGGATTCCCCCGGCAGCCCGGGGCGCGGCGTGGTCTTCCCTCATAACATCGCCCCCACGGCGAGCACGACCGCCGCGCGCGCGGCGCCGAAGACGACGAGCGCGCATACGGACGCGGCGAGCATGAGCCTTGTCGCCCGGGCGATGTCGCCCCACTCGATTTCGCGGGACGCGTCTCCTATCGTCGGTTTCTCAACGAGCTTGCCGAAATACACCGCGGGTCCTGCCAGGCGCAGCCCGAGCGCGCCCGCGCACGCCGACTCGGTCTGCGCCGCGTTCGGGCTCGCATGGCGACGCCTGTCGCGGCGCCAGATGCGCGCCGCCCCGCGCGCGTCGAGCCCGACGATCGGGCACACGGCGATCATGAGCAGGGCCGATAAGCGCGAGGGAATCCAGTTCAGCGCATCGTCGAGGCGCGCCGAAGCGCAGCCGAAGTCGATGTAGCGCTCGTTTTTATAGCCCACCATGCTGTCGAGCGTGTTCACCGCCTTGTACGCCATGCCCAAGGGCGCACCCCCGATCATAAGGTAGAAAAGCGGCGCGATGACGCCGTCGCTCGCGTTCTCCGCCACCGTTTCCACGGCGGCGCGCGCGACGCCCTGCTCGTCGAGAACAGACGTGTCACGTCCCACGATGAGCCCAACGGCTTCGCGCGCCGCGACAAGTCCGCCCTTCGAGAACGCGCGGGCAACGGCCAGGCTCTGGCGGCGCAGCTCGCATGCCGCGAGAATCTGATAGCTCGCCCATGCCTCGGCCACGAAGCGCAAGCCGGAGTGAACCATGCCGCAAAGATGCAGGATTCCCCAGGTCAAAAGCCCACACGCAAGCGGAAGCGCCACGGCGAGCACAAGCCCTGCGGCGCGCGTGCCCGCGGACGTTTGCGGGAATGCACCCCGCAGGCGGCCTTCGGCCCACGCGATCGCGCGCCCCATGGCGACGACGGGATGGGGAAGCCAGCGCGGGTCGCCGAAGGCAAGGTCGGCCGCGAACCCGGCGGCGACGGCAAGAATCGTCATCACCGGGCATCGCCCCCCGAAGCGGGGCGAACGTCGCGAAGGCAGCGCCCATCCCAAGTGGCGGCCCATGCGCCGCCCGGCTCGGTATGCACGTCGAAGTATCCCATTTTCGGGACAGCTAGCTCGGAGAGCAGCGCTTTCACGGTACCCGCGTGAACGACGAAGACGGCGCGCCCACTCCCCTGGGCGCGCTCCGATTCGCACGCCTCCCGAAACGCCGCGATGACGCGGCGGGTGAAATCGCTCTTGCCCTCGCCATGCGGGCAGCGCGTCTCGCACCAGGAGTCTACCCAGGCGCGATAGCGCGCATCCTCTTTAAGCTCGGCGGCGCTTCGCCCCTCGAAGTCGCCGAAATCCATCTCGCGCAGACCGGGGCACGCCATAAGCTCCGCGTTCGGGAAGAGGATGCGCGCCGTCTGGTCGGTGCGGGCCATGCCGCTCGTGATAACACGGAACACGTCACGATCGCACGCGAGGTCGCGCAAAGCGCGCTCGCCCGCACTCGACAGGGGCTCGTCGGTGCCCGCCCCGCTGTAGCGATGGTCTTCCGTGCCCGCCGTGGCACCATGGCGCACGAAGACGACTTCCAAAAGCGCACCCGCGCCCTGCGTCCCTCGAGGTGCATCGGCAAGGTTTCCTTTGATGACCTGGGGAATCCCGCACGTCATGCGCACGACGACGTCGGCGCGCGCAGCGAGCGCGCATCCCAGGCGCCCCGCGCGCTCGCGCCATTGGGCGTCTTCCGCACTCATGGGGACGACCCCCGAGCCGACCAAGGGCAGAATCACTGCGTCGAAGCCGATCAGCCGCTCGAGCGCCCGGTCAGCGTCGAGCGCGCGTACGAGTTCCTCAGCACGGTATGCGACGCGGCCGGCAAAAGCCGCGGGCACGCCGCCCTCCGCAAGCTGCGCCGCGTCGACGAAATCGTCCGCCGCGAACCCGAGTTTTTCGCGCACGAAGGTCCTCTTCCCCGAATGCGCGCCACCTACCACGAGCATCATAGGAGCATGCCCCCCACCACCAGCATGGCAAGCATCGCGAGCTCGGCCCATTGCAGAAACCATCCGGCCAAATCCCCCGTCACCCCGCCGAAGCGGGACAGGGCAACATGGCGGTACCACGCGAGCACCAAAAGCCCCGCCACCGCCATAAAGGCGCCGACGGCCTGAGCGCACGCGACCATCCCTGCAGCCGAAGCCGCAGCGAAAGCGCAAAGCGGCACGACGATCGCCGCGCGCTTCTTCGCAGGCGAGAGCCCCGCGGCCATGCCGTCCGCCCGCGCGGCAGGCCAGCATTCAACGGCGAGTCCCGAAAGCGCGCGGGAGAACACGAGCGAGCACAGAAGCGCGAGGAACGCCCCCGCCGTAAGCGGCAGCGCGGTGAACAGGGAAAACTGCAGAATAAGGTACACAACAACACCGATGACCCCGAAGGCGCCCGCCCGCGGATCGTGCATGATCTCGAGCTTTCGCTCGCGCGGGGCCCAACTTGCAAGCGCATCGGAGGTGTCGCAGAGCCCGTCTAGGTGGATGCCTCCCGTCACCGCCACAGGCAGCGCCGCGAGCACGGCCGCGACGATGGTCGCGGGCACGCCGAGCAGGTTCGCCACGTGCCCCCACGCCGTCATGAGGAATCCTTCCGCAAGGCCCACCAGGGGAAACGCGGCAAGTGCATGGGTTGACCCGAAATCGGTCCAGGCCGATTTCGGGACGGGGATGCGCGAGAACGTTCCGAACGCCGCGCCGATTGCCTCTGCTATCTTCACCTTGTAGGTCCTTCGCCTTTCATCCACACGGGAATCCCGCATACCACTTCGACTGCATGGTCGGCCAGCGCCGCCACGCCCGCGTTCACGCGCGCGAGCGCGCGCCTCCATGCCTCGGTCCCTTCATCGTAGCGCATCCCATCGGCGAACACGTCGACGGTGACCACCACCGTATACGCAGCGGCCTGAGCGAGCCGTTCGATGCCTCCGAGTACCTCGCGCGCCGCAGCGTCGGGGTCACGCGGGGACAAGCCGCCTTCCGCGAAGAGCTCGTTCGCAACCAGGTTGCCCACGTCCTCCAAAAGAAGTGTGCAGCCGCGCGGAAGCCCGGGCGCTGCGGCGCCCACGTCACGCGAGCACTCGAGGGTGGAAAACCCTTTGCCTTCGCGCAGCGCCCGATGGCGCGCGATGCGGCGGGCGCCCTCTTCCCCGAAGGACTCCATCGTTGCCAGGTACACGCGAGGGCCGTCGTGCCCGAGGCACAGGGACTCGGCGTAGGCGCTCTTGCCGCTCGCGGCGGCGCCGATGACGAGCGTCACCGTCATTTCCCGGCCTCGAAATGCTCGTAAGCAGCCATGCCAGTCGCCGTGAACGTCTTACCATCCCGGTACACGCGCAACGCCGAATCCAGAAGGGGCAGATACGCCATGGCGCCCGCGCCCTCGCCCAAGTGCATGCCTGCGTCGAGGGGTGCCTTTATGCCGAGCTCGCGAAGGAGCTCCTGGCTTGCGGGTTCGCTTGATGCGTGGGTGCCCACGAGGTAGCCCAAGGCGTTGGGGCACAGGCGCGCCGCGCACAGGGCCGCCGTGCAGGATATGACCCCGTCGAGGAGTGCCGGCGCCTTCGAGGCCGCGGCCCCTAGGTAGAAGCCGCACATCGCCGCGATGTCGAAGCCGCCCACCTTCGAGAGCACGTCGATCGGGTCGGCGGGATCGGGCGAGTTCGCGTCGATAGCGCGTTCGACCACGTCGCGCTTGCGCGCGAGCGAGGCGTCCGAGAGCCCCGCGCCGCGCCCGACGAGGCTCCGCGCGTCCGCCCGGATGAGCACTGCGGCCACCGCCGCCGAGGTGGTCGTGTTGCCGATGCCCATCTCGCCCGCGGCGAGAAGGCGCACGCCGGCGCGGGCAAGCCCGCACGCGACGGCGATTCCGACCTCGATCGCGCGCACGGCCCCATCGCGAGACATAGCGGAGCCGTGCGCGATGTTGCCGCTCCCCCGCCGCACGTTCGCGCGCACCATGCGCGCGTCTTCTATGCCCCGAGCCATACCCACGTCGACGGGCACGACCTCGGCACCCGCGAACGCCGCCATGCGGCAGGCGCTCGTGGCCCCCTCGCACATGTTGCGCGCGACGGCTCGCGTCACGTCTTGTCCGCTTTGCGACACGCCTTCGGCAACGACCCCGTTGTCGGAGAAGAATACCGCGAGCGCACGAGGAAACTCGGCCACCTCGGCGCTCCCCTGAGCTGCGGCGATACACGCGACAGCGTCTTCAAAGTCGCCCAATCCCCCCAAGGGGTGCGCGATGGAGTCCCACGCGGCGTACGCGGCGGCGCGGGCGCACTCGTCTGCAGGCGCGATCCGGGAGAGCGCGGCTTCGAGCACGGCGCCCGAAGCCGACGAGAACGCTCGCTCGACTTCCTCGCGGATGCAGGCAAGCGCGGTTTGGGTTGCTTCAGCCATGCCGCCTCCTCTCTGCGAACGACGCTGCGGCAGACGCGAACGCGCGCGCAACGTCGGGGTTAGCAGGATAGTACACATGCGGGAAGCCCGCCACCAGGGACGGGGTGGTCGTCATGCACGGCCAGCCCTTGTCGCGCCGGGGCTTCTGCGCCCAAAAGTCGCCGCCCGGGCAGGTGGACTGCCAGTAGTGGAACTCGTGCGCGCGGATGCGTGTGCCGCGCGGCCCGTAGAGCCCGTCGCGTTGGGAAGTAAGCTCCACGTACCCGAAATGGGACAGCCTTCCCCCGTTCTCGCTTGCGCCCTCAAGGGCGCCCGCAACAGGCCAGCGCCGCCCCTCGCTATCGGCGATTTCGCGCTGCAGGTACAGAAACCCACCGCATTCGGCGACCGTCGGCATGCCGGATTCCACCGCGCGCCGCACCGCCTCGCGCATCGGCGCGTTCTCGGAGAGCTGCCGCGCATGGAGCTCCGGGTAGCCGCCCCCCAAATAGAGGGCGCTTGTCCCCCGGGGCAACTCGCTATCACACAGGGGGCTGAAAAAGGCCAGCTCGCAACCCAGATCCTCGAGCGCGCGCAGGTTCTCCTCGTAGTAGAACAAAAACGCCTCGTCACGCGCAACGGCGACGATGGGCCGCGCTCCCGCGATCGGCTCCAACCGGTAAGGTTCCTCGCGGATATCGGGTGCCGTCGCCGCCATTTCGAGCAAGCGGTCGACGTCGACGCTCTTTTCCACCAGCTCGGCCATCTTGTCGATGCGCGCGGAGAGCTGCTCGACCTCGTCGGCGGTCACAAGCCCCAGATGCCGGCTTTCGAGCGAGAACGCCTCGTCGGCGGGGATATTCCCCAAAACCGCGACGCCCGTGTGCTTCTCGATCGCAGGCGCCGCGTAGGCGCAGGCAGCGGCGCTCGTCTTGTTCAGCACGACGCCGCGCACGTTCGCACAAGGCAGGAACTCGGCGATGCCGCGGATTACGGCGGCGAGCGATAAAGACGCCCCGCGCCCGTTCACCACTAAAACGACCGGCGTTTCCGTGTCGCGCGCAACCTGGTAGCTGCTCGCGTCGGCCACGCCGGGCGCCATGCCGTCGTAGAAGCCCATGACCCCCTCGAGCACCGCGACATCCGCGCCCGCGACGCCGCGTGCAAGCAGGGCGCGCAGCGTCGGGGCGTCAGTGAAGAAGCCGTCTAAGTTGCCCGAGCGCGCGCCCACGACGCGGCGATGAAAGAGCGGGTCGATGTAGTCGGGGCCGCATTTGAAGGCCGCGCATGCAAGGCCGCGACGCGCGAGCGCGCGCAGGAGCGCGCACGTGACGACCGTCTTGCCGCTCCCGCTCGAGGGCGCAGCGACCATGAAGCGCGGGATGGACGTGCTCACCGGGCGCCACCTTCCCCACCTGCGGCGTTGCAGTTAGCAAGCGAGACCACCTCAACGGATGGGTTCCCCTCGGTAGAGGGGTTCTCCCCGACAGGCGACTCAGCAAGCGCCCCGACTTCGGCAAGCTCCTCGGCATCCGCGCCCGCACCACGCGCGCTGACGAGGAACACGGGGTTTTGCGCCTTCATAAGATGGTGCGAGCCTACAGCCTCGGCACGGGCGGCCGACACCTGGCACGCCTCGAACCCCTTAAAGCGCGAACCCGAGAGGAGCGCGCACGCCTCGGTGAGCGTCTCAACGGTGACGCATGGCACGCACAGGCGAACCTGCGAGTTCTTCTCGAGCGCCGCCTCCACGATGGAGGGAAGCTCGCCCGCGCTCCCGCCGACGAACACGGCGTCGGGGACGGGCAGTTTCGCGAGCGCTTCGGGGGCGACACCGGGGACAGCATGCACGTTGCCGCACCCGAATGCATCCGCGTTCTCTCGGATGAGCCGCACGCCGGCCGCGTTGCGCTCGACCGCCCATACCGACCCCGCTCGCGCGACGAGCGCCGCCTCGATCGACACGCTCCCCGTGCCGGCACCGACGTCCCACACGGTGTCGGTCGCGGTAAGGCGCAGCTTCGCGAGCGCGACGGCGCGCACCTCCTGCTTGGTCATGGGAACGTCGCCGCGGATGAAGAGCTCGTCGGGAATGCCCGAGGAAGCGTACGGCCAGCGGGAGATCGCGGCGCGGGATGCGCCCGCAGAGTCCGCCGTGGAAGAAGCCGCCGCGGGCGCAGACGCGCCGGCCGGCGCCTCGGAGGCTGCGCTAGAGCCCGCAGGCGACCCGGCGCAGCCTGCGAACTCGATAAGCATCACGTTCAGGTCGTCGAACGTCTGACCTGCGATTTCACTTGCGGTCGCGCAGGTGATGCGCTCGTCGGGGTACGACAGGCGCTCGGCCACCGTCACGCGCGCGTCCCCGAAGCCCCCCTGCACAAGCTCGCCCGAAAGCCGCGAGGGGTCTTCCCCGCCCGACGTGGCGAGGAAGAGCTCGCCCGCGCGCTCGGCCTCGGCCACAATGTCGCACGCCACGCCGTGAGCGCTCACGAAGCGCCAATCCTGCCATGGACGCGCGAGGCGCGCGGCGAGATACGACGCTGAGCTTATGCCGGGAATGACGTGCACGTCCACCTGCGCGTCGCCGGAGAGCGCCTCCACCAGGCGGCGCGCGCCGCTGAACAGCCCCACATCGCCCGTCATCACGACCACGGCGCGCTGCCACGACGCCGCATCGGTGAGCGCGGCGACGATGTCCGCCGTCTTCACGAGCTCGTATCTCACCACGTCGGGCGGCACGTCGATGCCGGCAAGCGCGCGATGAGCGCCGATGACCACGTCGGCGATGTCGATCGCGTCGAGCGCCGCGCGCGAGAGCAAGTCGGGGTTTCCGGGCCCCGCCCCGATGATCGTTACTTTTCGCATGGAATCTCCCGATACCCGCGCGGCGTGACCATACGGCCGCCTACGCGCTTCGTGTCCGCGTTGCCGACGAACACGGTGGTGAACATGTCGGCGTCGAACTCCCCCAGCTCGGAGAGCCTGCACATTCCCGACTGCTGCCCCTCGCGCCCGATGTTGCGTACCCAGCCGCAGAGCGTGTCGGGGGCCTTCCATTCGAGCATAACCTTCGCCGCGCGCGAGAGCCTGTCGGCGCGCTTTCTGCTGCGCGGGTTGTACAAACAGATGCAGAAGTCGGCGCTCGCCACGGCAGCGAGCCTGCGCTCGATGACCTCCCACGGCGTGAGCAGGTCGGAGAGCGACACGACCGCGAAGTCGTGGGCAAGCGGGGCGCCGAGCACCGCCGACCCGCTCTGAGCCGCGGTGGCCCCGGCGATAACTTCCACGTCTACGTCGGGGTAGTCCTCCGCAAGCTCCAGCACGGGGCTCGCCATGCCGTACACGCCCGCGTCACCGCTGCACACGAGCGCCACGGCTTCTCCGCTCTGCGCGCGTGAAAGCGCCAGGCGGCACCGTTCGACCTCGTGCATCATCGGCGTCGCGAGATGCGCCGCGTCGGGCACGGCGGCGAGCGCGAGCTCCACGTATTTCGTGTACCCCACAACGATGTCGGCCGCCTCGAGCGCGCGCCGAGCCACAATCGTCATGCCGTCGGGGCCGCCCGGGCCGATCCCCACCACGAAGAGCTTTCCCATCACCGCTCCTTAAACGAAAGTTCGATAGTTACCTTGGAAAACGCGACGGTCACGCCGCCGTGAGCGAGCTTCGGGAAGATAAGTTTGCCCCCGTCCGCGAGCGCCGCGCGCTCGCACACGTTGTCGACCCCCACCGTCGCGCGCACGAAATCAGATGGCGAAACGCTGCCTTCGACCTGCGACAACTCCTCTGCGGAATACGTCGCAAGCGGAATCTTGCGCGCGCGGCAGAAGGCGAGCAGACCCTCCTCGTGCGCCTTCACGTCGATCGTCGCCGCTTCGCGCACGGCCGAAGGCGAGATACCCGCCTGCCCGCACGCGAGAAGAAACGCCTCCCCGATCGCTTCGGCGCACGCACCGCGACGGCACCCTATGCCCGCAACGATGCAGGGCACGACAAGGCGAAGCGGCTCGGGCACAGGCGCCTGCGCCCGCACGCCCGCCGGCTTCCCCGTCACACCGGCGGGCACGACCTCGCCCGTTGTCTCCGCCGTGCGAACGGACGCACCCGCATTCGCGCCAGCGAACGGCGACACGACGATATCGGCCCGAGCGCGGTCGGACGCAATGTCAACCCCCTCAGGCGGCTGTCCCGAAATCGGCATATCGGAAAAGAGCGCCACGCGCCCGCCCGAAAGCAGCCGCGCCGACACTCGCTTGATAGCCTCGGGATTCGAAACGACGAGCCCCGCACAGCGCGCCCACGTATCCACCGCCCACACGCCGCGGACGTCGGTCGCCGTGGTGATGACGGGGATGGCCCCTGCCGCGCGAGCCACAGTTTGCGCAAGCTCGTTCGCACCGCCCAAATGCCCCGACAAAAGCGGGACGGCAAAGCGCCCCGCCTCGTCGATCACTACAACCGCGGAATCGCTTGCCTTCGAGGCGACATGCGGCGCGATCGCCCGCACGGCGATACCCGCCGCGCCCACGAACAGAAGCGCGTCCGACGCTTCCCACGCGAGCGTCGTCCATGCGCGCAGGTCGGCCTTCCCCTCGCCGAACCCGCGCGAAACGGAAACGTCACAGCCAGGGTCATCTTCACCTGTCTGCGCGCAATCGGAAAGTGCGCGTGCGGTGCGCTCCGCCAACGCATACCCCCTCTCAGTGAACGCTATGCAGGAAACCCTCATCTAGCGCACCACCATCGTCGAGAAGTAGCTGCCCCGATCGGGCACATCGTCGAGCGAGCGGTACACGTGCTCGCCCGGAAGCCCACAGTCCTCTACGAGCTCGGCACCGTCGAAGGCGCCCTCCTCGCGAAGGATGCACTTCGTGTCCGCAAGCGAGCAGCGCGCCTTCATGACCACCTTCGTCCCCGGCCAGCCGATTGCGCGGCGCACGTCGTCGTAGCCGCCGGGCACGATGTGCAGAGGCGACGACATCTCGGGCGTGAGGTCGCGCTCGAGCGCCGCGGCGACCGCGCAGAAGCTCGGCACGCCGGGAATGGCGCGCGCCTCGAACCCGCGGGCGCGCACGTCGGGCGCTATGCGCTGGAAGGTGGCGTAGATGCTCGGGTCCCCCAGGTTCAGCAGCGCGACGTCGCGGACCGCATCCAGGTGCGCAACAAGCTCGCGAACAAGCGAGGCATGCTCGGCCGCGCGGCGCTCGACGTCGCGCGTCATCGAGAATCGCACGGGGATCACCGTCTTGCCTGTAAGGTCGACGGCGCCGCGCACGATGTCGAGCGCGACCATGACCCCGTCCGCCGTCTGCGGTGCGGCGATGACCGGACACGATTCGATTGTGCGGACGGCCTTGATCGTGAGCAGCTCGGGGTCGCCAGGCCCCGTGCCCACCCCGTACAGCACGCCTTTACTCATACGTCGCCCCCAATTCCCCGATAACTGCATCGGCGCCCGACGTGCGGAAAAGCTCGCGGCGCTCGGCGTCGAACACGACCGCGGCGATGTCGCATGCGCCCGCCGCGCGGCGGTGCAACCTGTCCTCGATTGCCGCAGCGAGCGAGACGCGCACGGCGTCCCCCACGCCGGCGGCCTCGATTACCTCGAGCGCCGCCGTGGTCGTGACCGACGACATGATCTCGCGCACGGTCTTCGCGCCCGCGCCGGCCAAGGCCGCGTGGGCGGCCAGAATCTCCGCGCGGCAGTCGGCGGTACGCGAATGGGTGTCCATGATACCGCCCGCGACCTTCACCAGCTTGCCGATGTGTCCCACAAGAAGGACATTGGTAAATCCCTCGCGAACGCAGCAATCAATTGCATCGCCCACAAAGTTGGAAATGAAGACCACCGGCGCACCGTTTAGATGGAAATGCCCCGAGATGAACTGCGCGCCGTAGTTGCCGGGCGTGAGCACGACTCCGCGCCGCCCCATAGCCGCATGCTGCCGGATCTCGAGCTCGATGCTGTCGCGCAAGGCAGCGAGGCTGCGCGGCTCGACGATGCCCGTCGTGCCCAGGATGGAGATGCCGTCCTCTATCCCCAGGTGCGGGTTGAAGGTCTTTTCGGCAAGGGCAACGCCCTCGGGTACCGAAATCGTCACAGCAATATTTCCAGAAAAGCCGTGCGCGGCGCACACCTCGCGCACCGCCGAAGTGATCATCGCGCGCGGCGTCGCGTTGATGGCGGCCGCCCCCACCGGCTGCTCGAGCCCGGGCAACGTCACGCGCCCCACGCCCACGCCGCCATCGACGGAAACTTCCGATTCGCGCGCGGGCACGCCCTTGCTGCCCGCAGCACCCGTGCCCGACCCCGCATGTTCCACGCGCGCGTACACGAGCACGCCGTCGGTCACATCGGCATCGTCGCCTGCGTCCTTTCGCACGGCGCACTGGGCGCACCCCTCGCCGATACATGCGTCGACCACGTTCGCCTCGACGGGCAGCCCGCCGGGGGTGACGATCGACACGCGGCCGACGGGCTTTCGTGACAAGAGCATCTCGCAGGCCGCCTTCGCCGCGAGCGCGGCGCAGCTCCCCGTGGTGTAGCCGCAGCGCAGGCGGGTCGTCCCGGTATATATGTAGTGCTCGAAGGCCACGCTAGCTGCTCGCCTTCCGATACCCTGTGGCAAACGAAGGGTCGTAAAGCTTGCTGCGCTCGTACGACTCCGCTTGCCCGCCGTTGTGCGCAAGCCCGCCGCGAGCTCCGAGCACGCGGCCCACCACCACGAGCGCCGTGCGGTCGATGCCCTCTCGCGCGCCCGCATCGGCGAGCGTGCCCACTGTGCATCGCACCACGCGCTCCTCAGGCCAGGTCGCCTTGTACACGAGTGCCGCCGGCTCGTCGGAGCTGCGGCCCGCGGCCAAAAGCTCGGCGGAAAGCTCGGCGAGCATACCCGAGCTCAGGAAGATGACCATAGTCGAGCCGCTTTCCGCCATGGTGCGCATGCCCTCGCCCGCGGGCATGGGGGTGCGCCCGGAAAGCCGCGTGATCACGACCGACTGGCTGATTCCCGGCAGCGTGTATTCCTGGCGAAGCGCCGCCGCGGCACCGCAAAAGCTCGACACGCCGGGCACCACCTCGTAGTCCACGCCGCGCGCGTCGAGCGCGTCCATCTGCTCCTGGATGGCGCCGTACAGGCACGGGTCGCCCGTGTGCAGGCGCACCACTTCCTCGCCCCGCGCATCCGCCGCGCACATCACGTCGAGCACTTCCTCCAAGGTCATGTGCGCGCTGTCGTAGACGACGCAGGATTCCTTGCACTCGGCGAGCAACTCGGGGTTCACAAGGCTCCCCGCCCAAACGACCACGTCGGCCGCGCGCAGAAGACGCGCCCCGCGCAGCGTGACAAGGTCGGCGGCGCCCGAACCTGCGCCAACGATATGAATCATCCGAGCCTTCCCTTCCCGTTTCTCATCGCAACCGTTTACGCCGCCCTTCGCACAGCGGGCAAGACACGGCGCCCGCAGCGGCAATCGGCGCAAATACGTAGGCAGGAGGCGCAATGCCGCCCGCCCTGGCTTTGACACGCCCACAAACGCCCACTATCATAGTGGTAGTTTCGGCAACGAGCATATGACAATCGAATAAAAGGAAACGACCGGCGCGGCGCCCACACAGTCCGCGCTGGCTTGCGGAGGGAACCAGGTGGGAATCCTGGGCAAGGGACATTACTGTGTAGGACGCGCGGGCGAACCGCCTCGCGCCCCAAGCCAGACTGCTTCGCCTTTTCCTCACGGCATCGCCGTGGCGTTAGCTCCTTGTGAACCCCGAGGAGTGCGCTTCCCTTTCGAATGCAAGAAACAGGCGCGCTATCCCTTTGCGGACGAGCGCGCTTTTCTTTCGCTTGTGCCGATAAGCAACTGTCGCCGGGGGACCGGCAAACCGAGGAAAGGGAAAACCATGTCCGACCAGATGTCACGCCGCGGCTTCATGGGCGCCGCAGCAACCGGAGCCGTCGCGCTCGCCGGAGTCGCGCTCGCGGGCTGCTCCAGCACCTCCGCGAGTTCCGAGAAATCGAGCGAAAAGGAGAAGGCCGTGAAGCCGGTCATTCTCGTCACGAGCTTCGGCACGAGCTACAACGACTCGCGCCACATCACCATCGGCGCCATCGAAGACGCTATCCGCGAGAAGTACTGGCAGGACTACGACATCCGCCGCGCCTTCACCGCGCAGATCATCATCGACAAGCTGAAGAAGCGCGACGGCATCACGATCGACAACATGACCGAGGCGCTCGACCGTTGCGTGGAAGACGGCGTGAAGGAAATCGTCGTGCAGCCGACGCATCTCATGGCTGGCCTGGAATACGCCGACGTGAAAGACGAGCTCGACAAGTACGCCGACAAGTTCGACAAGATCTCGCTCGGCGACCCGCTGCTCACCTCCGACGACGACTACAAGAAGGTGGCCGCAGCCATTAAGGAGAACATGGCGTCCTTCGACGACGGCAAGACGGCGCTGTGCCTCATGGGCCACGGCACCGAAGCCGATTCCAACGCCGACTATGCCAAGATGCAGGAAGTGTTCAAGAACGAGGGCTTGACGCAGTTCTTCGTCGGCACCGTCGAGGCTGAACCGACCTGCGAGGATGTTATCGCCGCTGCGAGCGCCGCAGGGTACAAGAAGGCCGTGCTCGCGCCGTTCATGGTGGTCGCGGGCGACCACGCGAACAACGACATGGCAGACGAGACCGACCCCGACAGCTGGGCTGCGAAGTTCGTGGCCGCCGGCTTCGAAGTGACGTGCCTGCTCCAGGGTCTGGGACAGAACGCCGCGGTCGACGACATCTACGTCTCGCACGTGGACGACGCCATCGCCAAGCTGTAAACTCGCCGCGCACGGGGGCGCCGGTCGCGTCCCCGTGCAACGGGCATGCGCCTTCCCCGACCGACGGCGCATGCCCGTTGCATTCGCATCCCGCCCGCCCACCGCACGGCGCGGGCGGTCGAAGCGATTGAAAGGAACCCCTCCATGTTGAAGAAAACCCTCGTCTTCGCCCTGTCGGCGGCGCTTCTCGCGTTCTCGCTCGCCGGCTGCGCCGGAAATTCAAGCGACAGCGCAAAGGCAAGCAATACCGATTCCCAGGAAAAGACCGAGCAGGCGGCCGATGCGACCGAGGGCGCAAGCGCTGCCCCCATCACCGCCGACAAGGTGGCCGACGGCACCTATCCGATCACCGTAGATTCCAGCTCGAACATGTTCAGGATTGTGGACGCCCAGCTCATCGTGGAAAACGGCTCCATGCACTGCGTGATGACGCTTTCCGGCACGGGCTACGGCAAGCTCTTCATGGGCACGGGCGACGAGGCTGCCGCCGCGAGCGAGGCCGACTTCATCCCCTATGTGGAAAACGCGGAAGGCAAGTACACCTACGACGTGCCCGTTGATGCGCTCGACGAGGACACCGCCTGTGCCGCGTGGAGTATTAGAAAAGAGCAGTGGTACGACCGCACGCTTGTGTTCGAATCCGCCGGCGTCGATCTGCGCGCCGACGCACTGAAGTAACGCCATGCGGTTGATTCTCCCCAAGGGGGAAAACAGGAAGCGCCACAGCATCGCGGCGCGCGCGATCACCTGCGTTCTCGTCGCCCTGCTCGCGCTTCCCTTCGCGGGGTGCAGTGCGAGCCCAAACGCGACCGGTGGCACGGCGGGCTCTCAGGAATACACTGTGAATGTCTCGCTTTCCGGCGGGTCAGGGCGCGCAAGCATCGCCTCACCCACCACAATTGTGAAGGATGGCGACACCTACACCGCGACCATCACCTGGTCGAGTTCGAACTACGACAAGATGACCGTCGACGGCGTGGACTACGCACCCGTAAACGACGGCGGCAACTCCACGTTCGAGATACCCGTCACGCTCGACGAGGACATCGCCGTGTCGGCCGAGACCGTCGCCATGTCGACGCCGCACACCATCGACTACACGATCCACTTCGACTCATCCACCATGAAGGAGAAATCGGGCGACGATGCAAGCGGCGGCTCCCCTGCGGGAACGGCTTCAAGCGCCGCGGCCGACTTCCACAACGCCGATTTGGGCTGTGGCTGGGAGCCGACGGGGGCGCTTCAGCTTGAATACGCCGAGCACTTCACTGTCGACGAGTTCAAAGGCGGTCTGCGGCTTATCTGCGTTTCGAATGGGGAACGTTTCCTCGTGGTGCCGCAAGATGCGAAGGTACCTGATGGGTTGAGCTCCGACATCGCGGTCATAAGGCGCCCCGCCGACAAGGTGTACCTCGTGTCGTCGGCGACGATGTGCCTGGTCGACGCGCTCGATGCGAACGACAATATCATCATGTCGGGCACGAAGGCCGACGATTGCTCGGTCGTGGGCTTCAAAAGCGCGCTCGAAAGTGGGGCGATCGCCTACGGCGGCAAGTACAGCGCGCCCGACTACGAGCGAATATCGGCCTCGGGCTGCACACTCGCCATCGAGAACACCATGATCAACCACACGCCCGATGTGAAGGAAAAGCTGCAGAAGCTCGGGCTCGTCGTGCTCACCGAACAGTCGTCGAGCGAGCCCGAAGCACTCGGGCGCGTCGAGTGGATTAAGCTTTTCGGCGTTCTGTTCGACAAGGAAGACGAGGCCGCGCACCTGTTCAACGAGCAGAAGGCCCGCGTCGAGCAAACGTCGGGGCTCGCGTCGTCAGGTAAAACCGTGGCGTATTTCTACATTAACTCGAACGGGGCCGCCGTCACGCGGCGGGCGGGCGACTACGTGGCGCAGATGATCGAGCTTGCAGGCGGCAGCTATGCGCTCGATGACGCGCAGACGGCGTCGACGTCAGGTTCGTCAGTAACGCTCGAAATGGAGCGCTTCTACGCGACGGCGAAGGATGCCGACATCATCGTCTACAACGGCACCATCGACGAATCGGTTGCCACCTTGAACGACTTCGTAGGCAAAAACGCGCTATTGTCGCAGTTCAAAGCCGTGAAGAACGGCAACGTCTGGGTCACAAGCGCCGACATGTACCAGCAGATGACTTCTACCGCCGACATTATCGACGAGCTGCACGGGGCGTTCACCGGCGATGACGCGAGCGACTTCCATTATCTGAGGAAGCTCGGTTAGCGCCATGAGAAGCCGGCTTTCCATGGCATACGACGAATCGGGGCGCGCCGCGCGGTGTCGCGTCGTGACGGCGCTGCTCGCTGTTGCCCTCATCGTGCTCGTCGGGGCCAACCTGTGCATCGGGAGCGTGCTCGTGCCCGCAGACCACATCCCCGGCATCCTTTCGGGCGGCGCGGCCAATTCCATGGAAAGCCAGGTCATCTGGGAGATTCGCCTGCCGCGCGTGCTTTCAGCCGTGCTTCTCGGCGGGGCACTTTCGCTTTCCGGGTTCCTGCTGCAGACGTTTTTCAACAACCCCATCGCCGACCCGTTCATCTTGGGCGTCTCCTCGGGCGCAAAGTTCGTCGTCGCGCTTACGATGATCGTACTTCTAGGCGCGAACCAGGCCATGTCCTCGCCGGCCATGGTGGCCGCAGCGTTTCTGGGCTCGCTTATCACCATCGGCTTCGTGCTCCTCATCGCACGGCGCATAAGTTCCATGGCCATGCTCATCGTGGCGGGCGTCATGGTCGGATACATCTGCTCGGCGGCGACGAACTTCCTCATCGCCTTCGCCGACGACCAGTCCATCGTGAACCTGCACAACTGGTCTTTGGGTAGCTTCTCGGGTTCGAGCTGGGACGACATCGCGATCATCGCGGTCGTGGTGATCACCGTGAGCGCATGCGTATTCGCGATATCGAAGCCCCTTTCCGCCTTCCAGCTGGGAGAAGCCTACGCGAAAAGCGTCGGCGTGAACGTCGAACGCTTCCGCGTGGTGCTCGTCCTTCTAGCGAGCATGCTCTCCGCCTGCGTGACCGCGTTCGCTGGTCCGGTGTCGTTCGTAGGCATCGCGGTTCCGCATCTCGTGAAGTCGGCGCTAAAGTCGTCGAAGCCCATCCGCGTGATTCCTGCGTGCTTCTTGGGAGGCGCCATCTTCTGCGCGGGCTGCGATTTGATCGCGCGCACGCTGTTCTCTCCCGTCGAGCTTTCCATCAGCGCCGTCACCGCCATCTTCGGCGCTCCGGTGGTTATCGCGCTCATGTTGAAGAAGCGGGTGAGGTAGATGGGGGAATTCGTGCCGCGGCCCAAAACGCTCGGAGGGGACATTCCATGCTTAGACAGTCCTGAGCTCGCACGAAAGCGCCAGAAGGCACTTTCGGCTCGTGCGGAACTGTGCGCGGAACGCCTCCTCCGAGCGGAGCCGAACCTCGAAACTACGGTCGAAACGCAGGCTGACGGAGCGCCGCTTTTCCACATAAGCGACCTGTCGGCGGGCTACGACAAGAAGGTCGTAGTCGAAGGCGTCGATCTGGAGGTTCGCGCGGGCGACGTCGTGGCGCTCATCGGGCCGAACGGCTCGGGCAAGTCGACCATCTTGAAAACCATCACACGCCATCTGGCACCGCTTGCCGGCGCGGTCGAGCTCGACGGGCGGGAGATTTCCCGATGGAAGACGGCGGAGTTCGCAAGGAACCTTGCCGTTATGCTGACAGATCGCCCCCGGACCGAGCTCCTCACCTGCCGCGATGTCGTAGAGGCGGGAAGGCACCCCTACACCGGGCGAATGGGCACACTCTCGCCCGACGACCATAGTCGGGTCGACGAGGCCATGAAAACCGCACATGTGGAAGAGCTCGCCGAGCGCGACTTTATGCAGATAAGCGACGGGCAACGCCAGCGCGTCATGCTCGCACGCGCCATCGCGCAGGATCCGCGTGTGCTCGTGCTCGACGAGCCCACGTCGTATCTCGATATCCGCTACCAGATCGACCTGCTGCGAATACTTCGCCACCTTGCGAAATCGCGGAATGTGGCTGTCATCATGTCCATCCACGAACTCGAGCTCGCGCAGAAAAGCGCCGACAAGGTGATTTGCGTGAAGGACGGCCGGGTCTTCCGCGCCGGCGCACCCGAGGACATATTCACGCGCGAGACGATTGGCGAGCTCTACGGCCTTCAGCATGGCACCTTCAACGAGCGCTTCGGCAGCGTGGAAATTGGGCGCCCGCACGGCGATGCGCACACGTTCGTCATCGCCGGCGCAGGTACGGGGTCGGCTGTGTTTCGCCAGCTCGTCCGGCAGGGCAAGGCGTTCTACGCGGGCGTTCTGCACGAAGGGGACATCGACTGCGAGCTCGCGCGCGACCTGGCAGCGGAATGCGTGGCCGAGCGCGCCTTCGAGCCAATCGGGGATAAAACCATAGCCCGCGCCAAAGAGCTCCTCGTCCACTGCGCGCGCCTTATTGTGTGCCCCGCCGCCTTCGGCACCATAAACGCCCGCAACGCAGAGCTCGTCGAGTTCGCACGCTCGCATAGTATCGAGGTCATGTGAGCGTGCGAAGGCGCATCGGAGGATTCCCAATTGGAGTGGGAAGGATAAACTGGACTTTCTTTTAATGATCCTCAGGCTACAGCTCCTACGCCGGCGAGGTCTACAAGGCGCCGGAGAACCTCGTAAACAGGAATTTCCACGCCGACGAGCCCAACCTGCTATGGCTCACCGACATCACCGAGTTCAGACTCCCGGGCGGCGAGAAGGTCTACCTGAGCCCGGTCATCGACTGCTTCGGCGGGATGCTCGTCGCCTGGTCGATCGGGCTGCACCCCGATAAGCGCCTCACGAACTCGAGCCTGCGCCTAATCCAAGCGAGATTCCAGACTCGATAGGCCATTGAGAGTCAGGTCGTTGGCGACCTCCGAGACGCGCTCGATAGGAACCGAGCCATCAGACAGGGCCCACGTGCGATAGATACCGATAATACCCGACAGCAAAAACGCCAGATAGTAGTCGAACATCTCGTCCTTGAGACCTTGGGGCAGCAGATCGCGCTCGGCAATCTCGTGTTCGAGCGGCGCACGAAGACGAGCCATAAAATCATCGAGCGGAATGTTCTCGATCAGCTGACGATTGAGCACCAAGTTGTTGCATAGCGCCTCGTTAACGGTTTTAAAGAAGGTCGCCGCCGCGCCCAGGGCGCGCTCGTTGGTGTCGCCGTCCATGGAGGCAAGCGTTTTCTCAACCGAGTCGACAATCATCTCCACCACATCGACGGCAATGGCATCGAGCAAGCCATCAACCGTACCAAAGTGAACGTAAAAGGTCTTGCGGTCGACATTGGCCTCGCGCGCGATGGCACTCACCGTAATGTCTGCCAGCGGCTTTTCCATGAGCAGGCGCTCGAAAGCGGAAAGGATGGCATTGCGGCTGCGAACGATGCGGCGATCAAGACGCGGTTTGCTGGTGTCCATAGACGTGTCCCTTCGATATGCGGGCATTCATCAACAGATGAGAGATAATCTACGTAAGAGGATTATCCCCCATACAGCACAAATATGCCCCGCATCATGAAGAACGCACGACTGTCCTACTGCGACTTAGGGTGCTTCTTCTTATTGAGTGCCGACGGAGATACGCGGATACCGTCGCCCGTCTGTCGCACATAGGCTTTATGAGCCGGCTTAGCGGTCCCAGAAGCCTTCTGAGCGTGCTTCCTGGGATCAACGGTAACAGCATTCGTGGGGTGCGGCTTAGTGGGCGCAGAGGGCGTCTGAGGCGCGCGGCCGAGCTTGCGCATCACGCGATCCCAGCGCGCATGGATACTCTCGTTGTGGGCGCTCTTAAGGCCCAGCAGGGGCGCAGCCAAAATGGTCGGCGCGATAAACGTAATGAGACGCCACAGCAGATAGCCGGCGGTCGAAGCCGACCCAAAGAAATGACCCAAGAACAAAGCAAAGCCGCCCTCAGCGCCACCAGTTCCACCGGGCAAGGGAACCGCAGAGCTCAGCAGCTGGACAAAGGCGCTCGCGGCCATGACCGAGAAAAAGTCGACCTCGTGGTGGCCAAAGGCGAGCATCAGAAAATACGGCACCAGATAGAAAAACGCGAGCTGCAGCATGGTGATAAACACGGTGAGCAGCATGGAAGAAAAATGTCCGGCCGAAAGCTTGAACTTCTCGGAGAAGGAGTAGATCTCGCCATCGACAAACGAGCGCCATCCATCGATCTTAGTGGCCGAGACACCTATGCGCTCGAGCCAATTGATGATGCAATGGGCGACGCGCGTGACGGTCTTAGGCATGAGCGCGACGGCGAAGATGCCGAGCAGGATGCAGCAGTGACCGCCAAAACTAAAGACGCACAGCAGCGTCATGTCGCCATAGCGCTCGGCAAAAAACGGCATGCGAGCAAGCAATAGGATAGCGCCCCAGGCAACGAGGCCAAACTGATACACAATAAATCGGGTGAACTGCGTGGCACCCGCTTCGCCCACGTTTTGGCCCGCTTTGGTCAGGCGGTAGATCTGGGCAGGCGTAGAGCCCATCATCATGGGCGTCAGGTTGCCAAAGAAGATGCCACTCGCCTCGACCGAGATCAGGTCGCGAATGCCGACGGGTGAATTGGGGTCGAGCCAGACGGCGATCGCATAGGCCACAATGCCAAAGAACAGATACATAAACATGCAAAGACACGCGACAACGAGCCAGGGCGCCTGGACGCTCGACATAGCAGCCCAGAACTGCCCCATCTGCCCGGTTACCACCAGATAGACGATATAACCCACCAGCACAACGCCGATAAAGATTGCGCCGCGGCGTGCGCTCTTATTGTCATCGCCGCCCGAGGCCTCAACCTCGACCTGGGGCTTGGACGTATGCTGAGAGGACTCCGTCATGAGACTCCTTCTAACAGTCAAAATATCTTGGTTATTGTACCCGTAAGGGCCATAAGCAGAACGCAAAGCTCTTGTTCAAACGGGAATGACAGACAGTTGTTTGATAATAAAAAACCCGGCCTTCCGTGGAAAGACCGGGTATCAGATGCGTGGTAGCCCGTACCAGATTCGAACTGGTGATCTCCGCCTTGAGAGGGCGGCGTCCTAAACCGCTAGACGAACGGGCCATAGGCCTCGGCAGAAAAGAAGTGGTAGCCCGTACCAGATTCGAACTGGTGATCTCCGCCTTGAGAGGGCGGCGTCCTAAACCGCTAGACGAACGGGCCACATGACATCTGCACTGCCGTGCTGCGAGAAAATATATTACGGGACAAAAAACATCAGCGCAAGAAGAAATTCCAAATTGCCGAAAAATTGTCGACAGGTTATGGAACGCGCAGGTCAACTAATTAGCTAATTCAAGTTGAGATGAACCAAAAGGGTTTCGCGATCGTTGGGGATGTTGTCCTCGACAACGGCTTCGAGGGCGGCGTTGAGTAGCTTGCCTAGCTCGGGCCCCGGCTTCACACCGGCACGAATCAAGTCGCCGCCGTTGATAGCAAGCATCTTGAGCGAATAGGGCTCCCCCGCCTCCAACAAATCATGGGCGAGTGAGCGCATCTCTTCGATCGTCTCGACGTAATAGAAGCACGACGGCGCCTTGCCCAGCGTGTCGGCACGCTTAAGGTCCATAAGCTCGTCCATCAGGCGCGGCGTATCGACGCCCTCGCCCGAAAGCAAGCGCATCATATTGAGCAAGCAGGAGCGCTCGGGGCGCAGCGGCTTGTCATGGTATTTGATCAGCAGGCACACATCGCGCACCAAATCGTGCGAGAGCGCCAGGCGATCCATGATGACACGCGCCTTCTTGGCGCCGAGCTCGGGATGACCGTAGAAGTGGCCGCTGCCGTCGTGATCGACCGTAAAGCACTCGGGTTTGGAAACGTCGTGCAAAAACGCCGCCCACATAAGGCTCGACGAGGGCGCGACGCCGTCGCACAGCGCCAGCTCCCCTGCCACCGTCAGCACGCGGGCGATATGCTCGTAGACGTTAAACGCATGATAGACGCTGCGTTGATCAAACCCGCGAGCGGACGCGAGCTCGGGCACGGCGGCGCAAACAAGCTCGGGGTAGCGCAGCATCGCGTCTCCCCCATGGCCGGTCGAAAGAATGCCCTCGAGCTCAATGCCCACGCGCTCGCGCGCCACAGCATCGAGCAGCGGCGCGCACTCGGCAAGCGCCTGTTTAGTCTTAGGCTCGATCATAAAATCCAGACGGCAGGCAAAACGCACCGCGCGCAGCATGCGAAGCGCGTCCTCGTTAAAACGATGCTTGGGATCTCCAACGGCGCGGATGAGCTTGCGGTCTAGGTCGCCCTGACCATCGTAGCGGTCGACAAGACCACGCTCGGGATGCCAGGCCATAGCGTTAACGGTAAAGTCACGACGCGCCAGATCGTCCTCAAGCGACGCCGCACGCTCCACACTCTGGGGATGGCGGCCGTCGGTGTAAAAGCCGTCTAGGCGGTAGGTGGTGACCTCAATGCGCTCATCATCGCAAATAGCCGTGATGCCGCCAAATTTTATGCCCGACTCAACCACGTCAATATCAGCCGCTTCGAGCGCCTCTTTGGACTCCTGCCACAGGCCGCTGCAGCACATGTCAACATCGTGGCTGGGGCGTCCCATCAGGGCATCACGTACCCAACCGCCCACGTACCAAGCCTCAAGACCTGCTGCCTCAAGCGCACGCAGGACACGGATAGAGGCATCGGTCGGCTGCGTACCGTTGAGCGAAACATTGCACATGCCTATGGCCTCCTGCGACTATCAAATTGGCTATCGATTGCGTCTGCAAGAAGTCTAGCAAGAAACAGCCTCCACTGCACACGCAAGTCCGATAAACAAAAACGCATCCGTCCTGGTCTAAGACGGATGCGAAATAATTGAACTATTCAGGCAAGGTGCCGGAACTAGCAAACCTGACGGATTGCAATACCCTTCTGATACTCATCGACCTTGGCAAAATCGCCCAGACCCGGGCACTCGACCACGTTGGCGCCGGTGGCCATCGAGAGGCGCAGGGCATCCTCGACGCGCTCGGGGGCGTCGTGCCACACGGAAAGGAAGGCGGCCAGCGAGGAGTCGCCCGCGCAGACGGTCGACAGCAGCTTGACGTCGAAGGTGCGGTTGGCAAACCAGATGTGCTCGCCGTTGGAGAAGTACGCGCCGTCGCCGCCGAGCGTCAGCAGTACATTCTTAGCGCCCTTGGCGTGCAGCTCGGCCATGGCGCCCTTGACGGACTCGTCGTCGCCACCGCTCACCTTAATGCCAAAGATGTCGAGCAGCTCGTCGTCGTTAGGCTTAATGAGGAGCGGCTCCATAGCAATGAGGTCGGCCAACTGATGGCTCGAGATATCGAGCACGAACTCGGCGCCCTTCGCCTTCACGCGACGCAGGACCTCTGCCAGGAAGCCATCGGAGGTGTTGGGGGGCAGCGAGCCGCTGATAACCAGGCAGGTCATGTCATCGAGCGAATCGATAAGCTCAAACATCTCCTGCTCGTTGGCAGCGTTGATGGCGGCACCGGCATTGACCATGTTGTACTCGGTGTCGGGACCGGCGTTGAGGAACACGTTGACACGCGTGATGCCGTCAGTCCACACGGGCTTGACGGGCACGCCCAGGGCCTCGGCGCCCTTAACGATATACTCACCCGAGAAGCCGGCGAAGAAGCCCAGGATCGTGGTGTCGACGCCGTAGTGGTCGAGCGTAAACGAAACGTTGAGACCCTTGCCGTTGGGGGTGTAGACAGCGTTACGGGTGCGGGTAACGGTGTTGGCGGTCAGGCCATCGCAGGAGATGTTGTAGTCAATAGCGGGATTTGCAGTAAGCGTGTAAATCATGAATGTTCCTTTCACGAAGTAACGTGTTAATGAAAGTATATTCCACGCTTCGGCAAAAGGCTACAACAACTCGGTGAACGGTGTGGAAGCGATGAAGTACGGCAGGACACCTCTCCACCATGGCGGAACAAAAAAGGCGCCCCGGCCGAAACCGGAGCGCCGCATGCGCACGAATATGTCGCGTTTCGCTTACTTGCGATCGAGCTTGCGGACAGCAACGCGCTTGCTGTACTCGTCGACGTGACCAAAGTCGCCGATGCCGACGGACTCAGCAACGTTGGCGCCGGTGGCCATAGCGAGCTTCATGGCCTCCTCGACGTTGTCGCGGTCCCTGTACCACTTGTGCAGGAACGCAGCGAGGGTGCAGTCGCCGGCGCAGACGGAAGAGACAAGCTTGATGTTGAACTCACGCTTGGCATACCAGATGTCCTCGCCGTTGGAGAAGTAAGCGTCACCGCGGCTACCACGGGTGAGCAGCACGTTCTGGACGCCGGCCTCGTGAGCCAGCTTCATGGCAACGCGGACCTCGTCGTCGGTGTCGACCGGCACGCCGAAGATAGCCTTCATCTCGTGATGGTTCGGCTTAATGAGCAGCGGCTTCTTGTGAGCGAGCTCCTTGAGCTTGTCGGAGGACAGGTCCAGGACGACGTCGGCGCCACGGGCCTGAGCGTGCTCCATGACCTGAGCCAGGAAGTCGGGCGTAGCTTTGGGAGGCACGGAGCCGGAGACGATCAGGCACTCAAGGTCGCCCGCGGTGTCCAGGATGTTATAGAGCTCCTCCTGGTGCTGCGGCGTGATCGGAGCACCAGGGTTCAGGATGCCGTACTCGTGCTGGCCATCGTTGACGTAGGTGTTGATGCGCGTGATACCGTCGGTCCAGACCGGGCGGCAGAGGCAACCCAGGTTCATGACCTCCTCGACGATGAACTTGCCCGTGAAGCCGGCGAAGAAACCGAGCGCGACGGTGTCGACGCCCATCTTCTTAAAGGCGAAGGACACGTCGAGGCCCTTGCCGTTAGCCGTGTAGCTGGCCGAGCCGGTGCGGACGTTCTCGTCGGGCTCGAGCGGAGAGCTCGAAACCGTCATGTCGACAGCCGGGTTAGCGGTTAGCGTGTAGAACATTTACAGTACCCCCTGTATATGTGAGGGCCGCGTGGCCGGCCCATTCCAACCACGCGGTTACCTCTGATACCAAATTAGCGAGCTGCGGACTCGAGCAGTGCCTTGACCTCGGCAGCGGTGTTGCAGGCGAGCGCCTTCTCGGCGAGCTCGTCGCACTCGGCCTTGGTCCACTGGCTGATGGTCTTGCGGGCGCGCAGGATGGACGGAGCGCTCATCGAGAACTCCTCCAGGCCCCAGCTGATCAGCAGCGGCTCGAGCAACGGATCGGCAGCGGCCTCGCCGCACATACCGACCATGATGCCGGCCTTCACGCCGCTCTCGATGATGTTCTTGAGCGATCGGAGCACGGCGGGATAGTAAACCTGGTACAGGTTGGAGATGGTGTCGTTGCCACGGTCGGCGCACATGGTGTAGCCGATCAGGTCGTTGGTGCCGATGGAGAAGAAGTCGGCGACCTCGGCCAGGCGGTCAGCGAGCAGCGAGGCTGCAGGCGTCTCGACCATGATGCCGACCTCGATGTTCTCGTTGAACTTGCGACCCTCTTCGGTCAGCTCGGTCTTGCACTGCTCGACGAGCTCCTTGACAGCCAAGACTTCCTCGACGCAGGTGACGAGCGGGATCATAATCTTGACGTCACCGAAGGCGCTGGCGCGCAGCAGGGCGCGGAGCTGGACCTTGTACTGGTCGGGGTTGGCCAGGCAGTAACGCACGGCGCGGAAGCCCATGAAGGGGTTCTCTTCCTTGACCATGTGCAGGTACGGAATCTCCTTGTCGCCACCCACATCGAGCGTGCGGATGATGACCGGAGCGCCCTTGAGCGCGCTGGCGACCTTACGGTAGGCGTTGAACTGCTCCTCCTCAGAAGGAAGCTCAGCAGAGTCCATGAACAGGAACTCGGAACGGAACAGGCCGATAGCCTCGGCATCGTGATCGAGCGCGTTGGGCACGTCATCGGGGTTGCCGATGTTGCAGGCAATGATCTTCTTGATGCCGTCGGCAGTCACGGACGGCTTGCCGCGGAAGGCCTCGAGAGCCGCCTTCTCGGCAGCGAAAGCCTCGGCCTTGGCAGTGTAAGCGGCGAGCGTCTCCTCATCGGGATCGGCCTCGACGATACCCTTGCCACCGTCGACGACAACGGTCATGCCGTTGCGCAGTGCGGTGCAGCTGTTGGAAACCGAAAGGACAGCCGGGATCTCGAGGGCGCGCGCAATGATTGCGGAGTGCGACGTGCGGCCACCGGTCTCGGTGACGATACCGGCAACGTGGGCCTTATCGATCGTGGCGGTCATGGACGGCGTGAGGTCGTGCACGACAACGACGGTGTTCTCGGGCAGGACGGAGAGGTCGACGACCTCCTTGCCCAGTAGCTCGGCCAGAATACCGGTGCGGATGTCGGCGATGTCGGCCGCGCGCAGACGGAACATCTCGTCGTCCATGGACAGGAACATGTTCTCGAACATGGTCGAGGTGTCCATGAGCGCCTGCTCGGCGCAGGTGCCGCCGTCAATGGCGGCGTTGATGGCGTCGGTCATGCCCGGATCCTGAGCCAGGACAATGTGTCCGCTCATGATCTCGGCCTCGGCCTCGCCCACCGTCTCCTTCATGTGGTCGGCCTGAGCCTGGGTCTTCTCGCAGAAGACCGAAAGAGCGGTCTGATAGCGCTCCTTCTCTGCTGCCGAATCAGCAACCTCGTGCGGCTCAAACGTCAAGTCGGGATCGACGGCGACCATAACAGTGCCGATTCCGATGCCCTCGGATGCGTTGACTCCCTGATACATTCCCATTCCTCTCTCCGTGCCATGTGATAAAGCGTTTTGCCATATCCATGACAAAAGAGCGCAGCTACCTTGATACAGGTCACTGCGCCCCCAAGTATGAACTTAATTGTTCAACATGCGACCCGTTTGAGTTCTACTCGCCAAGACCGCTCTTGATGAGCTCGATGGCAGCAGCCAGAGCCTCGGCCTCGTCGGCGCCGTCGCACTTGACCTCGACCTCGGTACCGCAAGGGATACCAGCAGCCATGAGGGCCATCGGGGACTTGCCGTTGACCTCCTTCTCGGGGGTGACGACCGTCACGTCGCAGGCGTACTTGCCCATGGTGGAGGCGAAGAGGCCAGCCGGACGCATGTGAAGACCCTGCGGATTGACGAGAGTAGCCTTCTCAGAAACCATAATTGACTCCTTTTTTGTGTTTAACCCCTGTCATGCATGCGACAGGAGTCAGATTCACGACGTTGTTTATATTAACTCACATCAAACGGTTTTTCATTATGTTTCGCACGAATTGTTGGACAGATGTCGTTCCTGCACGCTCGCCTGCCGGGCGGGGCGCTTAAGTTTGCTGCTCTACAGTCCTGCGCAAGACGGAAAGCACATTAAGTGCTTTCCTTTGCGTGCGGAACTCGCGACAAACTTAACCATCCCCCCTATACCCTTTTGTAAGTTGCGGTGAAATAGGGACTAAATTTGGGGTTGAATCGTTTAAACAGTCCCTATTTCACCGCAACTTATGGGAGGGACAGAAATAGGCGGAGGCCCTGGAGAGGGGCTCCGCCTTTGTTACAGGGGGCGATTGAAACCGCTGTCTGTGGGGCTAGACCAGGCGGGCGTTGATCGTCTTGGCGATCTCGGCGGCGTCGGTGGAACCCTTGACGGTGGCACGAAAATCCTCGTCCATGAGTGCCTCGGCGACTTTGGACAGAATCTTGAGGTGCGTGGTGCCAGCCTGTGCACCCGGGATGAGTAGCGCGATGGCAACGTTGACGGGAGCGCCGTCCATGGTGTCCCAACCGGTCACGCCAGAGTCGTCCTTGACGACGATGACGGCGGCCTCGGTAATGGCGTCGGACTTGGCATGCGGGATGGCGAAGCCCTCCATCATACCCGTGGTGCCCTCTGCCTCGCGAGCCAGGAAGGCGTTCATCACGGCGTCGGCGTCGCCGGCGATACCGGCTTTGACGGCCTGGTTGGATACAAAGCTCAGGGCCTCGTCACGAGAAGCGAAGTCCTCGGCGACAAAGACGTTCTCGACCTTCACGAAGTCAGCAGCCTCGGCCTTGGGGGCCTCGACGGCAGCGGCCTTGGGGGCCTCAACCGACTTGGCAGCGGGAGCAGCAGGAGTGGCCTTCTGATTCTTCTCGAAGTCGTACTTCTTGAAGGCCACGAACAGGATGCCACCGACCACGGCGCCGATGAGGATCGCGAGGACCCACAGCGGACCGTTCTCGACAACGGGCAGGACCAGGAAGCCACCGTGGGGCGCCGGATCGTGAACGTTGAACATAATGGTCAGGATCGAAGCGATGGAGGAACCGAGCATCATGATGGGCATGACGGGCCAGATGTTCTTGGTCATGAACGGAATGGCGCCCTCGGTGATATGGGTGCAACCAAGGATGAGGTTGACGACACCGGCGTCATGATCCTCCTGGCTGAAGTACTTCTTGCCAACGACGACGGCGAAGGTGGTGATCAGCGGCGGAACGATGCAAGCGGCGGAGACGGCAGCCATGAAGTTGGTGCCGAAGTTGTAGGTATCGGTGCCGACACCGGCGGCCAAGGCCTCGGTGAGCATAGCGGTACCGGTGACGTAAGCAGCCTTGTTGACCGGGCCGCCCATGTCAAAGGCGCACATGCAGCCGATGGCAAGACCCAGGACAACGGCGCCAGAGGCAGACAGACCCTTGAGGAAGTCCATCATGGCGGTGTTGATGGCAGCCATGGGGCCGGAGATGCCGAGCATGACCAGACCGACGATGGCGGTCGAGAACAGCGGGTACAGGAAGATAGCCTTGAGGCCGTCCAGGTTCTTGGGCAGACCGGCAAAGACCTTCTCGAGCAGCAGGATGACATAGCCAGCAAGGAAGCCGCCGACGATGCCGCCCAGGAAGCCGAAGCCCACACCGGTGCCGCCAGCGTCAATGAGCGTGGTACCGTTGGGCCCCTCGACGACAGGCAGACCCTGGATGGCGATCATGCCGGCAACAAAGCCGGGGACGAGCGCCGGACGCTTGCCGATGGACTCGGCGATATAGGCGGAAAGCACCGGAACCATGAGGTTCATGGCGATACCGCCGATAATCTTGAGCATCGCGGCAAAGCTGTTGTAGTCGGCAGCCGTCGAATCGAAGGATGTGATGCCCCACAGGAACGAAACGGCGGTCAGAACACCACCGGCGACGACGAAGACCAGCATGTGGCTGACGCCATTCATGAGGTGCTTGTAGATGACGTGGCCGATGGACTCCTTCTCCTCGACCTCATCCTCGACATCGGCGGCAGCGGAAACCGTATCGTCGCCCTTGGCGGCGAGCGCGTGGTCAATCAGCTTTCCAGCGGCCTCGACGGACAGGGCCTTGGAAACGCCGACGGAAACCATGGGCTTACCGGCGAAACGCTCAGCCTGGACATCCTTATCGGCTGCGACGACGACGGCCTTTGCACCGGCGATCTCGCTCTTGGTGAGCTCGTTCTCGACACCGACCTGGCCATGAGTCTCAACCTTAATGGTCAGACCTCGCTCGGCAGCCGCCTTCTCCAACGCCTCCTTCGCCATGAAGGTGTGCGCAATGCCGGTCGGGCAACCGGTCGCGGCGATGATGTCAAACTTAGCCATGTGTCCCTCCTTTTTAAGTTTTGCGCCCGCAGGCGCTCCCCTACACGCGCGTCCTTGCGCGCTTTTCCACAACTGAAAGATACCAACCTACCGTCCGCGCGAGAAGAGACAAGGCGCAATTCTCCGGTGAATGGTTCTTTCATACCCGTAAATGGTAGATGAAAGTTTACCATCAACACTTGAAACGGCAAGGAGTATCTTGTAATTGAAAATCCCCGTATACTATGACATTGAAAAACAAGTCCGATTTTCATGCCAACCAGGAGCCACCCATGACCGATAGCAGCAAGAGCGCGCTCTCCCTTATTAGTACGCACAAAGGGTACAGCGAGTCCGAGCAGCGCATTGTCGACTATATCCTAGAGCACCAGTCCGAGGCTCCGCGTCTGACAGCCGCCCAGCTCTCGCGCGCCGCTGCCACGTCCGAGGCGACGGTCTCGCGCTTCTGCCGCAAGCTGGGCTTTGGCAGCTTCCGCAGCTTTCAGTTTTCGTTGGCGCGCGACTTGGAGAGTCAGCGCAACGAGGGCCTGACCGACGAGGTCTCGCTCGACAACATGGAGCAGAGCCTTAAGAACATCCTGGCTGCCAAGGTGAGCGAGCTTAATGCGACCATCGACGGGATCGACCACGATACGCTGGCGGCTGTTGTACATGCCCTTAAGCATGCAGGGGTTATTGAGTTTGCGGCTGTGGGCAATACGAACGCGGTCGCGCTCGATGCGACATTTAAGTTTTCGCAGCTGGGCCTTCGCTGTATGGCGAGCACCATCAGCGAGACCTCGATCGGGTTTGCACTCACACTACGCCCCGGCGACGTCATCGTGCTCATCTCAAACTCCGGCAAATCGCGCCGACTGAATCGCATGGCAAAAGCGGCTCGCAACTGCGGCGCAACCGTAGTCGTCATCAGCAGCGACAGCAAATCTCCGCTCGCGCGTCTGGCAGACTACACTTTTAATACCGTCAACCACGAAGCGCTGCTGACGACAGGCGACTTTGCGTTCTCTAAGATCAGCGCCACGATGATCATCGAAGTCATCTACAACTTCCTGCTGCCCGAGATTGAAGACGCTCGCGAGCATATCAGCTACTACGAGGAGCTCATCCAGCCCGATAAGGTCGTTGAGTAAAACGCGTAGTGGGACAAAAATTTCAGTCTATTTTGTCCCACCAGCACCGCCGATACGACCTAGCCTCGAACTTCTTCGAGCATCTGCTTTGCGTGGGCCAAGCTTGCCTCCGACTGATCGCCGCTGAGCATGCGGGCAATCTCGGCGATACGGGCAGCGCCAGTCACCTCGTCCAGATGGGTTTGGGGAACGTCGCCGGGCTCTTTACTGACCACGTAATGCTTGTCGGCCATAACGGCGACCTGCGCCAGGTGGGTTACGACGATGACCTGATGCGTGGCGGCAAGATCGGCCAGTACGCCTGCCAACGCACGGGCGGTGGAGCCGCCGACACCGGCATCGACCTCGTCAAATACCAGTGTGTCGACGCCGTCAGCATTACCCAAGACCACCTTGCTCGCCAGCATGACGCGGCTTAACTCGCCGCCCGACGCAATGCGGCGGAGGGGACGTGGTGTCAAACCGGCACCGCTGCGGTATAGCAATTCGTAGCTCGAAGGACCAACCGGCGTCCACTCAGCACGGGGAAGATCACGTGACTCCCAGACGAGCTCGGCACTACCCATCTCCAAGCGCGCCATCTGGCGGCCGACCTCGTGGCAGAAGCGCGGGGCCGCCGTATTGCGAGCACGCTTAAGTGCCTTGGCAGCAGCGAACAACTCGCGCTCGGCAGCACCAAGTGATTCACGCGCCTTTTTAATCTGCTCATCGCCATCATCAACCAGGGACAGCAGCTCTTGCGAGCGATCGCGCATGGCAAAAACATCGTCCATGGTGGGACCCCACTGACGCAACAGACCCTTGAGGTCGGAATACCGCTCACGCATGCGAGCGAGCTCGCGCGGGTCGAAGGCGACGCCATCGCGATAGGCACGAAGCTCGTTCGCGCTGTCCTCAAGGGAGATACAGGCATCCGAAAGCGCATCGGCAATGTCACCCAGTTTGCGATCGACGCTAGCCATACGGGAAAGCTCTGCCACGGCGCTGTTCACGGCATCGAGCGCTCCGCCTTCGGCGGCAAGCGATGCATGGGCATCGTTAGCTGTGGCAACCAGTACCTCGGCATGTTCGGAACGCGGCAGCAGCTCCTCGAGCTCCTCGTACTCGCCCGGCTTGGGGTCGACCTCACCGATGCGCTCGAGGGCAAAGCGCGCCTCCTCGACGCGGCTCCCCTGCGCACGCGAGGCCTCTTCGACACGTCGAACTTCCTTGGCGGCAGCGCGCGATGTCTTAAAGCAGGCGCGGTACGCATCCAGCGCCTCGAGCGCAGAGCGCCCCGCCCAGGCATCGACCATCGCAACGTGATGCGCCGGGTCGAGCAAGCGCTGATGCTCATGCTGCCCGCAAAGATCCATCATCACGCCGACGCGCTCCGAAAGCTCGCGCACACTGGCGATGCGGCCGTCAATTTTTACGCGACTGCGGCCCTCGGCAGAAAGGCTACGCTGCACGGTGAACCCCTCCGTGTCGTGCGGCCCGTCGAACAAGCGCGCCTCGACGCTCGCCAGCGACTCGCCCTCGCGCACCGTCGACGAATCCGCGCGCTCGCCCAAAATAAGCTTGAGGGCCGAGAGCAGCGCGGTCTTGCCGGCGCCGGTCTCGCCGGTCAGGACAGTCAGGCCGGCACTCGGCACCAACGTCGCCTCGCGAATGAGTGCAATGTTAGAAACCTGCAGCTCATCGATCATGACGGACTCCGTAGAATACGCGGCTCACCGAGTTGTAGAAGCTCTCGGGGCCGTAATCGAGCAACAACACATCTCCGGGCCCGCGGCGCACCGCCACGCTCTCGACCGTGCCATCGCAGGTAATAAACTGTCCATCGATAGCGATCGCCGGAACGCTCGGGCGGTCATCGGACATAAAGATTTCGACGACATCACTCGGCGAGGTCAAAAAAGCGCGAGCCTGAATGGTATGCGGGGCGATGGGCACACAGACCATACCCGTGTAATCGGGGCTGACAATGGGGCCACCGGCGGAAAGCGCGTAGCCGGTGGAGCCGGTCGCCGTCGAAACGACGACACCGTCGCCGCGAAGGCGGTCGATATGATGGCCGGACACCGTGATGTCAAACTCAACCATATCGGACAGGGGGCCGCGCGTAAGCGCCATATCGTTGAGGGCAAACGTGCGCACGACATCCTTCGTGCCGTCTTCACGCACCGAAACGATATCGGCGGCGATGGTGGCGCGGCGGCTCACGTGGAGCTCGCCGGACAGGGCATCGCTCACAACCTGCAAAATGTCGCGCTCCTCGGGACTCGCGGCCGTCAAAAAGCCCAAATGACCATAGGAAAGACCGAGGATAGGAATCTCACGATGGTTGAGGATGCGGGCAGCGCGCAGCAACGTACCATCGCCGCCGAGCGTAATGACCAAATCGGAGCCGTCAATATCAGGCGTACTTTGAATCTTCGATCGCTGGTCGGCAGCCCATGCGACCTCATAGCCCTGGCGCGTCAGCCAAAGCTCGAGCATCAGGCCGCTCTCGACCGCCTCTTGCTTGTAGTAATTGGGAACCAGAAAGACCTTCATAGCGTTGCAGCTTTCTCGCTCAAAGCCGATACCTGGGATTGCAGCTCATCGTCGGCGCGCTCCCCGGGGACAAACCTTGTGCCGTACAAGAAAAACTCAACGTTGCCCTTAGCGCCATGAATGGGCGACACGCACACATCGACCGGGAACAGGCCCTTGGCAGCAAAGAGTTCAACTGCCGCCACAAGTGTATCGCGGCGCACGGCGGGATCGGTCACGATACCGCCCTCGCCCACCAGCGCAGCCGGCGCCTCAAACTGCGGCTTTACGAGCGTGCAGAACGAACCGGAAGGCTTCAGGCACGCCAGCACGGCGTCGATGATATTCGCGATGCTGGTAAACGACACATCACACACGGCCAGGTCGATGGCGCCGGCATAGCCAAGCTCAGGCAGCTGCGTCACGTTGGTGCGCTCATGCAGCGTCACGCGATCGTCCTGACGCAACGACCAATCGAACTGGGCACGACCCACGTCCACCGAGACAACGGTCGCAGCTCCGCGCTTGAGCAGGCAATCGGTAAAGCCGCCGGTAGAGCAGCCCACATCCAGACATGCAAGGCCCGTCGGATTGATGCCAAACGCATCAAGCGCGCCTTCGAGCTTAAGCCCGCCGCGGCCGACATAGGGAATGCGCCCCTTCACGTGCAGCGGCAGGCCCGGGGCCACCTTAAGGCCCGGCGAAGTCAAGCGCTCGCCGCCACTCGAGACCAAGCCGGCCATAAGAGTGCGAAGGGCATCCGCGCGATCGGCGCAGATGCCCTGTGAAATCAGTTCGTCATCAAGACGCACGCGTTTCATGAATGCCATCAACCATTCGTATCCGGAGATGCGGCTAGCTATCCTGGGATTCGTTTGCCGCATCCTCATCGTATTCCTGCTCGAGCTTATCGGCCTCACGCGGCGTCAGCTCAAACTTGTCGACCATATCGACCGCGCGGGAGCCCAGCTCAATCGCCTCGTCAAACAGATCGAGCGAACGCTCCAAGGGCGTATCCTTGGAGCGAACGGTCGCGATAATCTGGTCCAGACGGTCCGAGATCTCGTCAAAGTTGCGGACAGAACCCTCTGGCATGACTACTCCTCGAAGGAGTCGACGACAGCCTCGGCGGCGTCCGCATTCTCGGCCAGTACACCGGCGGCAGCCTGAGCGGCAGCGACCTTGGCGGCCGCCTCGGCAGCCTGGGCCTCCTCGCGAGCGCGATCCTCGGCCAACAGCTCTTGGTACAGGTCCTCGCCCGGCAGCTCCTCGCTGCGAGCGATCTTGCCCAGCACGCCGTTGACGAACGACGCGGACTGGTCGGTGCCATAGGCCTTGGCAAGCTCGACGGCCTCGTTGATCACGATGGCGTCCGAGACCTCCTCGTCGGTGAGGAAACGCATCTCGTAGACGGCGATACGCAGCAGGTTACGGTCGGCGCCGGGCATGCGTATAAGATCCCAGTTCTTGGCAACGGAGCGCAGAGCGCAGTCGATGCGGTCGATATGCTCGTAGGCACCGCGGCACAGCTCCAGCGCATAGGGGTCGAGGGGACCCTTCGAGATCAGGAAATCGCCCTCGAGGACGCGCTCGAGCGGGCTGTCCGTGGCCTCGGCCTGGAACAGCAGCTGCAGCGCCTGACTGCGGGCAAGCGTACGCCCGCGATAAACCTTAAGGCTCAAAGGTTACTCCTTGGGGAAAACGAGGCCGTCGATGCAAACGTCAACGCGCTCGACCTCAACGCCAACCTGGGCATCGATGGCGGCGACCACGGCAGCGCGAACGGCCTCGGCGAGTTTCTTGAACGGATAGCCAAAGAACACCACGACGCGCACGGTGAGTGCGAGCTTGTCGCCGACGACCTCGGCCTCGACCGCCGGCTCGGAAGCCGGGGCCTTGGACGAGAGCATCATGGAGACAAGGTTAGTGGCAAGGTCCTTGACGCCAACGGAGGCGATGCCCTCGACATCGGACACGGCGCGCGAGACGATGGCGGTCAGAACATCGGGCGAAATGCCGATGCCGTCAATCTTGATTTCCTGGGGCATGAGTCCTCCTAGAAAAGTTGGTTGCTAGACGCGGGAGACGAACTTGCCGTCGCGGGTGTCAACCTTGATGACCTCGCCCTCGTTGAGGTACATGGGGACCTGGATGACAGCGCCGGTGTCGATCGTGGCCGGCTTGGTGGAACCCTGGACGGTGTCGCCCTTAAAGCCAGGGTCGGTCTGGACGATAGTGGTCTCGATGAACATCGGCGGGGTCACGCCCATGAGCTCATCGTCGGCGAAGAGCAGCTGGCAGATGTCGTTCTCGCGCAGCCACTTGGAGTTCTCGCCCACCATGTCCTCGGGAACGGGAACCTGCTCATAGGACTCGTTGTCCATGAAGATGTAGTCGGTGCCATCGTTGTAGAGGTACTGGAACTCACGGGTGGTGAGCATAACGCTCTCGAACTTGGTGCCGGCGTTGCAGGTATTCTCGACGACGCGGCCGCTCTTGATGTCGCGGGTCTTGTAGCGCACAAACGCGCCGCCCTTGCCCGGCTTGACATGCTGGAACTCGACGATGGTGTAGACCTTGTCCTTAATGCGGAGACCGAGGCCGTTCTTGAAGTCGGCGGTAGAAATGGTAGGCATAGCGACCTTTCTTGTTACTGGCAGAACGCACAAGCGTCCAAATTACATACGACCGAAATTATACACTTGCAGACGGCGCCTGCAGCGAGCGCATAAAAAGAGAACGCGGGGCGCCCGAATTGCTCCAGACGCCCCGCCCCAAACTATCTACCGAAGTTGACTAGCAATCGATGACGTGAAGGTCATGCGGCGTCTTGGTGAAGGGCTCGTAGCCGTTCTCGGTGACCACGCCGTAGTCCTCCAGACGCACGCCGCCCACGCCGGGCAGGTACACGCCGGGCTCCATGGTGATAACCGAGCCGACCTCGATGATGTTCTTGCTGCGGTTGAAGTTGGGCAGCTCATGGATGTCGATGCCCACGCCATGACCCAGACCATGGTTGTAGTAATCGCCATAGCCGGCATCGCCGATGATCTTCTTGGAAAGCTTGAAAATGTCGTTGCCCTCGACGCCCGGATGGATGGCGGCGACACACTCCTCGTGCGTACGGCGCACGAGCGCGTACAGGTCGAGCTGTTCGGGCGTGGGGTCGCCCATCACGACGGTACGCGTCATATCGGAGCGATAGTCGCAGTAGCCCGCGCCGTAGTCCATCAGGACAAAGTCGCCCTTCTCGATCACACGGTCGCTCGGAACGGCATGCGGGTTGGCGGTGTTGGGACCGCTCGCGACGATGGAGCCAAAGGCCAGGCTATCGGCACCGTTAGCGAACATAAAGTTCTCGAGCTCGTTGCGGACCTGCTTCTCGGTCATACCGGGCTTAATATAGCCGAGCATGTGCTGGAAGGCGGCGTCGGTGATCGACTGTGCGTGGCGCATGAGCTCGATCTCCTCGGCGTCCTTGATGGCGCGCATCTTGCGAATGTCGTCATGCATCAGCGGCAACATGCAGGCGACGGAACGATCCTCCAGACCACGCTGAATACCCTGGTAAAAGTTGATCTGCATGTCGTCCTCGACAGCGCAGACGCGGCACTTGTTGGCCGCGATCTTGCCGGCGACCCAGCCGGGGATGGTGCCCTCGTCCATGTCGTAGACCCAGGGGCTGCCGGCGGGCGTGTTCTCCTCAAAGCTGTTGAGGTAGCGCGAGTCGGTGTGGAACAGGCACTGGTCGGCCGTAATAAACGCAGCGTGCGGGAACTCGAAGGTGTAGTCGAAGACGCCCTTCACGCCCGTAAGCCAACGAAGGTTGGCCTCGTCGCGCACCACGATGGCGTCGTAGCCACGCTCGACCATCAGGGCACGGACACGCTCGATACGACCGGCAGGACCGGCAGCAAACTCAGACATGCAGATTCCTTTCTTGTTGTCTCAATATAGACGGGACGGGTCTCAACCGAACGACGGAATCGCATGCGATCCGCAACCGATTGAAAACCCGCCCCTCAACATGATACGAAAGACGATGGAAGTCAATAAATCTTAGAGAAGTTCTTTACGAGAAGCCAAATAGGCGTGAGCATGGCGCTCAAGAACCTCGTCCTCGACGCTCGTTAGGCGAATGGCGCCGAGCGCCGCGGGCAGCGGCAACATGCTGCGGTTCGAGCGGACAAACTGCTGTCTGCGGAACTCCTCGATATATGCGGCAGGGTCCAAGTCGAAGGCAAGCTCCTCGATGCCAAAGTCCTCCAGGCAGTCATCGAGATCAAACACATAGTCGATATCGAAGTCGCAGGCATCGTGTGCTAGGCGCGCCTCAAAGCGCATGCCCTCGGACAACAGCTGGTAGGCAGGGACCTGCGAAGCGGCATCGCCCAAGCAAGCGCGCAGGGTGCGCTCCCCCGTCTTGCCAAAATCGAGCGCATGGCGAGCGCTCGGGTTCGTGGCCATCAATACGTCCTTGCGGGCAGTCTGAGACCACTGAACGGCATTGACGAGCGCGACCTCCTCGCCCGCGAGAATTTCGGGGACGGTCTCGGTAAACTGATTCCAACGGGACTTGCTGCTCGAAAGCATGGTGCCAACAAGTACCGCATAACCGAGCTTGAGGTCCTCGGGGTCCGCCTCGCGAACAAGGTCGAGGTCACACACGACCAAGCCCGGCTCGGGACGGAATGCGATAGCCGGAAGCGCATTCGCCGACGAGGCGACGAGCGGCTTCATGGTCGTCGCGACCGTGAGCATGGCGTCGAACGTCGTCGGCAGCAAGGCGCACTCGGTGCGACCGCACCACTGATTGGCACACCAGCAAACGACCGAGCAGGTCGCCGTGTCGCCGACAGCGACAACGAGATCGTCGCAGGTAATGCCGTTAGCCGACAGGGCACCAAAGACGGTATCGGCATCGACCAGCGTAGCACCGGCAGGCGAAACCTCGAGAACGAGCGGCGACACGGCAAAACCAGCGTCGACCAGCGCATGCTCGACGACCTCGCCAAAACGCTCGGATGTGGCGTCGTTCCAAACCACCATCGCGCGCTTAGGCTTGCCCACAGCCGAGGCAAACATGCGCGGCAGCTCATCGAACGCGCCCAATCCGACACGGACATCAACGCTGCGGTTTTGGAAATTGATCAGTTGACGGCGAATCATAGCAGTCCACGCTCCAAAAGCATCTCGGCACAAAGGTAGGAAACGTCCTCGAAGGACTTGTTGCGAATATCAAGGGTAAGGTCGGCGGCCTGGCGATACAGCGGACGGCGATGCTCAAACAGGCGCGCGGCATGCTCGGGCGAGCGGAAATCGGGCCGGGTATCGGAGCGGCGAATCTGGCGCAACGAGTCCTCAAAGTCGCCTTCGAGGTACACGCACGTACCCATCTCGTGCATCAATTCAATGTTCAACGGCGTCTCGACAATACCGCCCCCGCAAGATACCAGCAGGCTGCGCTCACTTTGAAGCGAACGGAGTGCCGAGGTCTCGAGCTCGCGAAAACGATCCTCGCCCTCGGTCTCAAATATCTCGGTCACCGACTTGCCACATCGACGCACAACCAAACGATCGGTATCGATGAATCGACGCTTGAACATAGTGCCCACGTTGCGCGCAAGCGTCGACTTGCCCGCGCCCAAAAAACCGATAAAGAAGATATGGTCGCAGCCGTGTTTGGTGTGCTGGGACATAGCGAGACCTATTCCTCGCAGGGAAGATCGCGCAGGGCCCGGCGCTCAAAGATACGGAAGATCTGCGTATACCACAGGTCCTGGGTCGCTTGCGGCTTGACCAGGATGGTATCGACGCCGGCGAAATTGCCACTCCACACGTCAGTGTAGAGCTGATCACCGATCAGTACCGCCTCGTCGGCCGTGGCGCCGAGGCGCTTAAGACCCGCCTTGAGGGCAAACGGCGCCGGCTTCATGGCGTGGCTAATGGCCTCGAGTCCCAGCTCGCGTGCAGAGCTCATGACCCGGTCGCGATGCCAGTTGTTGGACACCATGCACAGCTTAAAGCCTTTGGCACGGGCAGTATCGAGCCAGGCGGAAACCGCGGCGGGAACCTGCTCGGTGTCGCGCGGCACCAGGGTGTTATCGCGATCGAGCAAAATGGCGCGTTTGCCGTCGGCCCACAGGGTATCAAGGTCGATGCGATCGACCGAGGCGACGTATCGTTTGGGGCTAAAAATCCTCATGCTAATTCCAAGACTGTTGATGCTCTTCGTAGGTTTGCGAGAAGTACTCCTCGTCCTGCGTAATGTAGAAATACAGGTCATCGGAGTCGGTCGGCTCAAGTGTAGCCTTGAGTGCCTCGAGCGACGGAGAGCAGATGGGCGTGGGTGGCAGTCCCTCGTGCTTATAGGTGTTATACGGGCTATCACTCTGCAGGTCGTCGGCGGTAACCTCGCCACCGGTGACATACATCATGGTCGCATCGCTGTTGAGATAGCGCAAACCGTCGAGCTTGCCGGCAAGGCGGTTGTAGAAGACCGAGGCCACGTGTGCACGTTGATCGGCGTTGAGTCCCTCGCGCTCAACGATAGAGGCCAAGTTGACGATGTCATAGTCGGACATCTCCACACCGTAGCGCTCCTTGATCTTGGCTTCGCAGCTCGCAAAGTCAAGCGACTTGTACTCGGTCTTAAACTGATCGAGCATGGCGCGAATCACGTCATCGGCCGTCGGCGAATCACCCAACGAATAGGTCTTGGGGAACAAGAAACCCTCGAGCGAGTCGTTGGCGGCGCCCTTAAGGAAGCTATAGTCGTCAACGTAGTTGGAGGCCTTGGCCTGGTTGAGGAAGTCTTCCTTAGAGATGCTGTCGTAGGCCTGGGTCACGCGGTCGGCGACTTGATCGACCGTCAGACCCTCAGGGATAGTCAGCGCATTGGAGCCCGCGTTGGGGCCTTCCATGAGCTGCTGAACAACCTTGGTCGCATCCATGAGTGTGGTGAACGAATAAGTACCAGGCTTGAGCGACATATCGGCGTTGAGCTTTTTCACCGCCGCGTAGTAATCCTTGGGATTTTCGACGATATGGTTCTCGGAGAGAATCGAGGCGATCGCATCACCCGAAGCACCGTCGGGAATGGTCACCGTAACCTGCTGACCAGCCGTGACCTTCGTATCCTCACCGGCAAAGAAGCCCTTGACGGCAGGCACGACAAAGAAAGCGATAGTAGCGAGCGCGATTACGGCCACCACAACGCCGATGATCATAGGAACCGGAGAACTCTTCTTTTGAGCACCGCGACGAGCATGCGTGTTGTAGCTCGAGCGAGTCGCCGGAGCAACGCCATGCGAACCGCGAGCGTGATGCGAATGCGATTGGGGGGCCTGCGTTCGCTGGGTAGGTGCCTGTTGCTTAAAGCGAGCACCGCCTGCAGGCTGAGCCGAACGAGCAGTGGGCTGCTGAGCCGCGTGAGAAGCCGGATACTGAACCGAACGAGCAGAAGGCTGCTGACCCGTCCGTTGAACAGGTTGGGCCGAACGAGAGGAGGACTGCACCGGGCGCGCGGCAGACTGAGCTGCGCGCTGGGTCGGCTGTGCCGGACGCTGGCCAGGCTGGGCAGGGCGCGACGCCGGCTGACGTGTACGATTCGGCTGGCGCGGATCAGGAGCGCTAGGCATGCGAAACCTCCTCGTTTTTACGATCAAGCCACGTCTGCAAAAACAGGCTGGCGGCAATCATGTCAATCTTGCCCCTCATCTGCTTTTCGTTGAGGCCCTGCTCGCGCAGGATACGCTTTGCCTCTTGCGAGGACAGGCGCTCGTCCTCAAACTCCAACGGAAGATCGAGCTCGTCGGCAATCTTTTGCGCAACAGCGGCAACGCGCTCGGCCTGGGGACCGGGCTCACCGGCCATGGTCAGGGGACGCCCACTTACCAGGATATCGGGCTCATAGTCCTCGACCAGGTAGCGGAACGTCTTGGCCATACCGGTGACCTCTGCAGCCGGGAGCACCTTGACAGGCATCGCCATCTTGCCATCACGGCTCGAGACGGCGATGCCGATCCTGGTCTCCCCTATGTCCAGCGCAAGCGCGACCACAGCGACTACCTAGATTCTTAGGCGCCGAGCGCGGTCTTAGCGGCCGCGAGGGCATCGGCGATGCCGGCGGCATTCTTGCCACCGGCCTGGGCCATGTTGGGACGGCCGCCACCGCGACCGTCAACCAGGCCCGCGATCTGCTTGATCACGTTACCGGCGTGGAAACCGGCCTTGACGGCGTCATCGGAGCCGGCGGCGAGCAGGGCCGGGGTGCCCTTCTCGGTCACGCTGGCGACGACGCACGCGACAGGACCGGCGACCTTCTGGTGCACGGTATCCCAGACGTTGCGCAGGTCGGCAGCCTCAAGGCCCTGGAGCTCAGCGACGACGAGCTTGTAGCCGTCGAGCTCAACGGCGCCCTCGATGGCGCTGGAGATAGCGTCGGAGGAGCCACCGGTCAGCGCCTTCTTGAGCTTGTTGGAAGTCTCGCGCAGCTCGGCCTGCAGGTTCTCCACGCGGGCGGGAACCTCATCCACGCGGCACTTGAGCGCAGCAGCGGCGGCGTCGACGAGCGCCAGACGGTCGGCCATGTAGTCGAGAGCGCCCTTAGAGGTCACGGCCTCAATACGGCGGACGTTGGAGCCCGTAGAGGACTCGGAAATGATCTTGAACAGGCCGATCTCGGCGGTGTTGGCGGCATGGGTGCCACCGCAGAGCTCACGGGAGAACGGCTGGTCCTCGGCGCCCACGGAGACAACGCGGACGACGTCGCCATACTTCTCGCCAAACAGGGCGACAGCACCGGCGGCCTTGGCCTCGTCGATGCCCATGACGCGGGTCACGACCAGCTTGGAGGCGAAGATCTGCTGGTTGACCAGGTCCTCGACAGCCTTGAGCTGCTCGGAGGACAGGGCCTCGAAGTGCGTGAAGTCAAAGCGCAGGTGCTCGGGCGTTACCAGCGAGCCAGCCTGGGAGACATGCTCGCCCAGGACCTGCTTAAGCGCAGCGTCGAGCAGGTGTGTGGCGGTGTGGTTGCGGCGCAGGAAACCACGGCGCTCGGCGTCGAGCGCGGCGGTCACGGTAGCACCGACGGTCAATGTGCCCTCGGCAACGTGGGCGACGTGAGCATACAGGCCATTGTGGTTCTTGGTGTCGGCAACGGTCAGAACAACGCCCTCGGCGAAAAGCTCGCCGGCATCGCCCTGCTGGCCACCCATCTCGGCGTAGAACGGGGTGCGGTCGAGCACGACCTCGACGTCCTCGCCCACGGCAGCGGACTCGACGGACTCGCCGTTGCGAACGATAGCGACAACTTTGGCATCCTCGATCACATCGTTGTCATAGCCGTCGAACTCGGTCGCAGCGACCTTGTCCGAAAGCTCGACCCACACGTCGTTGAAGCTGCCCCAGGCGTCGCCCTTGGCGTTGGCGCGAGCGCGGGCCTTCTGGTCCTCCATGCAGGCGGTAAAGCCGTCCATGTCGACGTCGTGGCCAGCGACGCCGGCAATCTCGACGGTCAGATCGATGGGGAAACCAAAGGTGTCATGCAGCTTAAAGGCGACGTCGCCCGGAAGGACAGCACCCTCGGCAAGCGCGGCCAGGGCCTCATCCAGGTAGACGCGGCCGTTGTCGAGCGTCGTGGAGAAGCGCTCCTCCTCGGAGGCGACGATGCCCTTAACGAGCGCGACGTTCTTGAGCAGCTCGGGATAGGCCTCGCCCATCTGAGCGTTGACCTCGTCGATGAACTTGGTCAGGAAGGCGCCCTCGATGCCCAGCAGACGACCGTGGAACACGGCGCGGCGGAGCAGGCGGCGAAGGACGTACTCGCGACCCTCGTTGCCGGGCAAGATGCCGTCGGAGATCATAAAGTCGACGGCACGGGAGTGGTCGGCGATGATGCGCAGGGAGCGGCTGGCACCGGAGTAATCGTCGGCGTCATAGGTCTTGCCGCTGATCTTCTCACCGAGCTTGATGAGGTGCTGCATCAGATCGCCGTCGTAGTTAGCGGTCTTGTGCTGCATGATAGCGGCCATGCGCTCCAGACCCATACCCGTATCGAGGTTGCGGTGCGGCAGCTCCGGCATGGAGCCGTCCTCCTGGCGGTCGTACTGGGTAAACACGAGGTTCCAGAACTCCAGGAAGCGGTCGCAGTCGCAGCCGGGCTTGCAGTCGGGGCTGCCGCAGCCGACCTCCTCGCCCATGTCAAAGTAGATCTCGGAGCACGGACCGCAGGGGCCGGTGGGGCCAGCGGCCCAGAAGTTGTCGTCCTCGCCCAGGCGGGAGATGTGATCCTCGGCAACGCCCAGGGAGCGCCACACGTCATGGGTCTCGTCGTCCTCGGTAAAGACGGTGAAGTACAGGCGATCGAGCGGCAGCTTGAACTCCTTGGTAATGAGCTCAAAGGCCCAAGCGCAGGCCTGCTGCTTGGAGACGCCACCAAAGGAGAAGTCGCCGAGCATCTCAAAGAAGGACAGGTGACGGCCGTCCTCGCCGATGCAATCGATGTCGTTGGTGCGGACGCACTTCTGGCAGGAGATTGCGCCGATCTCCTTCATGGTCTTCTTGCCCTGGTAATACTCCTTAAACTGGTTCATGCCGGCGTTGGCAAGCAGCAGCGAAGGATCGTCGGGGACGAGGGACGAAGAAGGATAGAGCTTAAGACCGCGCTCCTCAAAGAAGTTGAGGAACTTAGAGCGAATCTCGGCCGTAGTCATTGACGGGTAGTCAGCACTCATAGAGGGAATCTCCTCGGTTTCACATCGAAACAGTTCAAACGTAACGATATTACCATCCCACCGCGCCTGTGCAAAAAAGAGGGTCGCCAAACAGCGACCCTCCAGCGAAAGTGCACGTTATTTAGTACTGCGCGATCCTTTGAAAAAGGATTGCTGTAGAATTACATATAAGATTCACCCGGAAGGAGCGAACGATGAAAAGCAAACGATTTGTCCTGAATGCACTTCTGGTTGTAGCACTTTTAGCGCTCTTGGCCTTCTCATGCTGGTACGCAAACCAACCAGCATTTGGCTACGTATTGTATGCAGTAATGTCCGGCGATAAGGCTTATTACACTCTACGCGCAATTGACGTTCTCTTTTTCTATGTAGCCGGCCCCCTATCAATCGCTTTGCTCGCGTTTCTTGTCATCTACAACTTCAAGAAACGTTAATAGTACCTATTTAGAATCCGAATCGTCCATGGAGCCGTCGATGCCGGTTTTGGTGTCGTCATCCGTGTTGGAATCGTCATCCTTGGCGAAGGGGTTCTTGAAGAAGCCCGTGGCATCGGGCTGCAGGTCCGAAAGCTTGATCCAAGGATTATCGAGCTCGGGCTTGGGCATAGCTTTAGCCTCGGGCGCAGTCTCGTTACCGATGAGCTCGGACTCATAGATGAACGTATCGTCCCCAAGCGCGTCGTAGGCGGCGACCGGGTTGCCCTCGGCATCGCGATACGGCGTGCCCTTAAACACGGCGCCGTCATAGGCCACAAGTTGGCGGCCGGTCTCATTCTCGAAGTAGTACACGAAGATACCCTTGAGGGCCGCACACAGCGGGATGGCAATAATCATGCCGATGGGGCCCATGAGTGCCGAGCCAATAACGAGCGCCGTGAGGCTCATGATGGGATGCACCTGCACCGAGCTCTGCATGACCTTAGGCGAAATCACGTTATCGGTGACGTTTTGCGCGACCATCGTCACGATGAGCGTCCACAACGCCAACATGGGGCTGAACATAAAGCCGAGCACCGTGGCGATCGCCGCGCTCACCCAGGGACCGACAACCGGAACCAAGTGCATAATGCCGGTAAAGATGGCCATGAGCGCTGCGTATGGATGGCCAATGAGCGTAAAGCCGATAAAAGCCAAAAAGCCACCGCAGATGGACGTCACGACCATGCCGCGCATATAGCCGCCGACCGAGCGTGAAAGGATGGCAACCATAAAGCGGTACGAGGTCTCTTTTTCCTGTCCGATGATGGTGCAGACCTCGTGGTGCATACGGGGATAGTCGCAGGCCAACCAATAGGCAAGCACTAAGCCCAGGAAGATGACGAACAGCTGCGAGGCCGTATTGGTAATGAGCGGGAAAACACCGCGACCGAGCTCGGCAGCGATTTGCGAGACGTACTTGGACGCTACGGTAACCAGCGAAGAAAGATTGTCGTCCAGATACTCCTTGAGCGGCGTGTTGTTGAGCGTCTTGGCGTGCGAGAGCATCTCGTTGAGATCGCCACCCGCAACGCGAAGCTGCTCGGGCAGGCGGCTCAGGACTTCCATGATTTGACCGAGCAAAATAGGCGATAGGATGCAGACGACGCCGACGAGCACGGCAACAACCACAATGAGCGCGATGAGCGAACCGATGCCACGACCGACGCCGTGATGCTCGAGCCAATTGGTGATCGGTGACATCACAAAAGCGATGATGGAACCGACAGCGAGGAACTCGATAACCGGCGCCAGGATGCCCATAAGGTTAAAGATGACAGCGGCGATAACGATGCAACCGACGACGGCCCAAATACGAAGCGTCAGAATGCGGGCATCGCGCAGCGTGCGGTCGGATTGTTGGGGGTGCTCATTCATGAACGAACCATCACTCCGTCGGGGTCAATCTTGTCTTGAATCTTCTTAAGGGTACGGCGAAGCAGGCGCGAGACCTGCACCTGCGAGATGCCCAATTTCTTGGCGATCTCGATCTGGGTCATGCCCTTTACAAAGCGCAGCTCGATGACTTCGCGCTCGCGCGGCGAGAAATCGCGGATGGCCTCTTCAATGACCAGACGGTCATCGGTAAAGTCGAGCTCGTTGTCGTCGTCGGCGTAACGGTCAAGAATCGAGGGCGCATCGTCGGAATCGGACGCACCAGGAGCCTCGATGGGCACCGAAGTATAGGCCGAAGACGATTCCATAGCCTCCAGGACCTCATCGACAGTCACGTCTAGATACTCGGCGATTTCTTCGACCTTGGGCGAGCGCTGCAACTCGTTGGTAAGCTTGTCGGTAGCTTGGTTAACCTTGGCAGAAAGCTCCTGCAGGCGACGAGGCACGCGCACGCTCCAGCCCTTGTCACGGAAGTGACGCTTGATCTCGCCCAAGATGGTGGGCGTGGCAAACGTGGTGAACTCGAGTCCGCGCTCAGGGTCAAAGCGGTCGATTGCCTTGAGCAGGCCCAAATAGCCAACCTGCATCAGGTCGTCGAGCGGCTCGCCGCGATTCTTAAATTTGTTGGCAAGGAACCTTACCAGGTTCATATGGGACATGACGAGCTGCTCGCGGGCGTCCGGATCACCGGTCTCCTTGTAGCGACGAAACAGCTCGCGGGTTTTCTCCTTGTCCCAAGCGGTCTTGCCGCTCCGGGAACGTTCGGTCATATTAGATATCCGCCTTGAGATCGAGGGAAAGCGTCAGGGGCGCTGTAGTCTTTTCGTAAGAGTCACACACACTCGCCAAAATGAGCTCGGCATACACGGCAGCCTGGTCATCCTCATCGACAGTCGCCTGGTCGCCAAAGGTAAAGGTCATGCCCACATGCGATTCGTCGACATCGAATTTGATCGAGATATCGTCGGAATCAACAGCCGTGCAGCCAAAGATGAAGGCTTCTTCGGCAGCCATACGAATGTCCTCGATGCGATCAACGGACATAGAGCACAGGGCGCCGACGTTGGCGGCCGTCATGCGCACCAAGCGCGCGAGACGCGGATCACCGGCAACGCTCAGCGTAATGGGGCAGGTTGCTTCGCTACTCATCGCAGGACTCCTCGGAGGTCTCGGCAGGCGTATAAGTGTAATACTGAGCAGGCTTAGCAGCGGGCTTCTGAACATCATCGTCGTCAGCAGCGGCATCGTCATCGCCAATCAGAACGCGCTCAGTAGGCTGCTCGGCCTCGGCGGCGGCAGCGGCGAGCTTGCGATCGGCGTCGGCTGCAGGAGCCTTCACCTTATTGAAGAGCTTCTGCACGGCGCCGGCCGCAGAATCTGTCACGCTCGATACGGCATTACTGGCCTCGGCCATACTGCCCGTGACCTCGGAGATGTCGCGAACGACCGCCTCAACCTCAACGAGGTTGGACGTCAGGGCGTCAACGGCAGTCTTGCTCGACTTGAGGAGCGGCTCCATCTGGGCAAGTGCCGGCGTAAGCTCGTCAACGGCGCCATCAAGCTTTGCCACCACGGGCTGCGCCTCGGCAATCGTATTGTTGAGGTCGGTTACCGTCTTGTCGAGCGAGTCGACAACGGTGCGGGTTTTGCGCAAGGTGAGCGCAAGCTCAACGATAGCCCACACGCCGGCAACGGCGAGCAGCAGCAAGGCGATTTGAATGGGACTCATACAAGCCTCCCAAAGGAATCGAAATACAGACGCTTTCCATGGTACCCCAAAGGGGACCGAACATGCCAAGAGCAGCAACGTGGGACAAAATTATCAGCAGCTACTTCGGTGCATTCCCGCTGCGGTCGCGTTCGCTTTGTTCTACGCGCCATTCTTCCCAACCACGGCCGGCAGGCCGCCAAAATGCACCGCGTTCTAAGCCTTCGGGCAAATAGCGCTGGTCGACCCAGCCTTCGGGATAATCGTGCGGATACTTATACACACCGTATTCATCGCTGCCCGGGCGATGGCGATCGCGCAGATAACTCGGCACCTCGCGAAGCCCACTAGAGTGGATATCGGCCAGCGCCGCATCGATCGAAGCCTCACACGCGTTGGATTTAGGCGCCAAGCACACATAGAGGGCAGCCTGAGCCAGGTTAATACGGCACTCGGGATAGCCAATGACCTCGGCAGACTTAAACGCGGCATGCGCCACCAAAAGCGCCTGCGGATCGGCGTTGCCAACGTCCTCAGAAGCCTGAATCATAATACGGCGAGCGATAAACTTGGGATCCTCCCCCGCATCAATCATGCGCGCGAGCCAATAGATCGTGGCATCGGGGTCGCTACCGCGCATAGACTTAATAAACGCACTGATGATGTCGTAGTGCATGTCGCCGTTTTTGTCGTACGAAAAGCCACGACGCGGGTTGGCAATCTTTACGTCATCCACGGTGATGGGATAGCGCTCCCCCGCCGCCGGCGCTGGCGTTCCCTCCGTATCGGGACGCGTGACGGCAATCTCGCTCGCCAGCTCAAGTGTCGTCAGGGCCGAGCGTGCATCACCCGCAGCCAGCGTACAAATGGTCTTGACCGTATCCTCATCGGCCGAGAACTTACCGTTCAAACCCTGCGGCGCCTCGAGCGCACGTTCGATAAGCGTGGCGATATCCTCGTCTTTGAGGTGCTCAAGCTCCACCACGCGACCACGCGAGAGCAGCGCCGAGTTGACCTCGAAGTACGGATTCTCCGTCGTAGCGCCAATCAAAATGACGGTACGGTTCTCAACTGCATGCAGCAGGGCATCCTGCTGCGACTTAGAGAAGCGGTGAATCTCATCGATGAATAGAATGGTGCGGCGGTCGTACGTATTCAGGCGCGTCTTGGCCTCGTCAATCACGCGGCGCAAGTCCTTTACGGTGCCCGTCACGGCGCTGACCTCGACAAACTCGCTCTTGGTATGGTTGGCGATAATGTGGGCCAGCGTCGTCTTACCCGTACCGGCCGGCCCGTACAGAATCACGCTCGAAAGCACGTCGTGCTCGATCGCGGCACGCAACCATGAGCCCTTACCGACGGCCTTTTGCTGGCCCACATACTCGTCGAGCGAATTGGGGCGCATGCGCACCGCAAGCGGCGCATTCTGAAAGGAACGCTCGCGCGTCGAAGCAGAAAAAAGGTCGTCCATAGCCATCCCGTGCATCAATCAAAATCGTTGTTGACCAACAGTATACCGAAAGGATACGAACTACCGTTCGTTAATATAGGTACGATGCGGAAACTTTAGACCCGGGAACAGCTTGCTCGTCAGCTCACAGAAATAACCGTCCGTCATGCTCGCGATGTAATCCACCACGGCTTGATCCTTGTCGTCCTGCCAGTCATAGATGCGGCCGTAATAGGAAAGCTGCTGCTCAATACGCGAAATGTGGTGCTTAAAGATGTAGGAGGACTCGTCACCCTCGTTTATATCCCGCAGGCAACGGTCATAGAGCTTTTCGAACGCCTCGCGCAGCTCCTCCTCGGAATCGCCTTCGATACCGCCCTTGCTATAGATCTTCTCGTAGTTCTCGCGCTTGGCTCGGCGAATTTCCTCAAACAGGTCCTCGCTCATCTCGATGCGCGGCTTACCATAGCTATGCTCAACGATATCGATGGAAGCGTGCGTGAGGATCCAGCTGTTATAGGCACCGCCCCGACCATCGTCAAAAGCGTCGGGCGAAAGCAGACCCGCCGCGATCGCATCCTGACGGTCACGACCGACGTAGGCAAGAATATCCGAGATGCGAACGACGCAGCCCTCGAGCGTCATGGGACGCAGGTGCCCAATGGCGCCATAGCCCGTGGCGATGCAGTCCTCGACCGCCTGATCGAACTGGTCAAAGGAGCCCATATCCGACAATTCAAACACGCGCTGCTCGTACTCGCCGTTATGGCATAGCACGCCATCGAGCGTTTGAAGCGACACGTTGCGACCGTACAGCGCATCGAGGACGCGGACCGACTGCACGTTATGGAAAAAGAAGCGACCCGTACGCTCGTGATAGATATCGTTGAGGAATCGCTCGCCGGCATGGCCAAAGGGCGTGTGACCTAAGTCGTGGCCTAAGCCAATCGCCTCGATCAGATCGCAGTTGAGCCCCAGAGCACGTCCGATATCACGCGCGATGCGCGAGACAAGCTGCACGTGCAGGCCGCGGCGCGACAGGTCATCGTTACTGCGAAAACTGAAGACCTGAGTTTTGCCGGCGTATCGGGCATACGCAGGCAGATGAAGAATCTTTTCGGCATCGCGCATAAAGGCCGGACGCATGAGCGTCCCTTGGTCTGCGGCACGATCGACACGACGGATGACCTGGTCGTCACCACATCGATAGGGATTAACGACACCCGAGGCGCGATCGGCGGCAATACGCTCGACCAGCTCGGACGACAACGCCGCGGGAATGCGATCCATGCGTACCTTGATGGCGGCTGTCTCTTGATTGGTTGCCATGGCATGCTCCTTAAAAAGGGCGCGCAAACGGTTACAGCGTACTACCCACGAACTCGATTATGGCAAATATCGGCACCAAAAACGGCAGCAATGGCAAGGAGCGCGATTTTGTGATGAGGCAGGTGACAGCAAGGGCAAGGAGCGAGGCGGCAAGCGCAACGATGCCACCCAGAGGGTCGAGGGTGCAGAGGGCAAAGAGCGCCTTGGCATCTCCCATGCCGATACCTGAGGCATGGCGAAGGCGCCGCCAGAGCGACTCAGTGAGCACAAGGGCAAGGTACACGATGACCGCAAGACCGGCGTAGTCAAGTGCGATGTCCAGGCCAAGATCAAGCCAGACGCCCGCAAACGCCGCCACGGCGCACGCGCCAGCAAGCTCATTGGGAAACCGCCGCTCACGGGCATCAACCACCGCACCGGCAAAGACGCAGATCCAAAATGGGATGTAGAACATCGTGCACCTCCATGAGCAGCTGCTCAAAAGCAAAAACCACCACAAAGGCGTCTGTCCCTTTGTGGTGGTTTTGGTTGGGTTTATTTGGCGCCTTGCATGACCTCGTCGAGGGTAACGTTTACGGCATGCTGGGTAGGAACCCAGTCGACCTTCAGGAACAGCGCGGCAACCGTGATGGGGATATAGCTGAACATAAAGATCGGGAAGGTAAACAGGTTGGTCACCAGGCGCCACTTTTGAGCGCAATGAATGTGCTTGTACTCAAAGATGGTCGTGAGCAGCGCCAGGATAAAGAAGGTCTGGTACATCATCACGAACGTCATGATAAGCGAGGCGGCACAAGCCTGCATCTCGACCTCGGTAGCCAAGAAACCATGCGAAAGGCCACCCACGATCAGGAACGTCGCATTGGCGAGCATAGAGATCAGGGACAGCAGCATGCCCGGAGCGATGGTCATAAACATGTCATATGCGGCAAAGCGATGATAGCGGAACGTCGACTTGACCAGATGCTTGCCGTAGGTAAAAAAGACCTGGTAGAAGCCCTTGGTCCAGCGCATGCGCTGTTTCCAGGACGCCTTAAACGTCACCGGCTGCTCGTCAAAGAACTCCGCCGGCGCATAACCGATGCGGATGCCGTGAATGGCGCAGAACGTGGTGAACTGGATGTCCTCGGTCAGTGTATGGAACTGCCAGCCGTGCATGCCCTCGATAACACTGGCGGAGATAAGGTAGCCCGAGCCCGAGACGGCGCAGGACGTCTTGCAGATGTTGCGCGCGTTGTTGAGGAAGCGGGCCTCACGCAAATACCAGGTGGCGTTGGCAGAGGAAATCCACGAACTGCCGAAGTTCTTGGAGTTACGATAGCTCGTGACCACATGAAAGCCCTGGTCAAAGGCATCATTCATCTTGGAGACGTAATCGCGGGAGATAACATTGTCGGCATCGAAGATAAAGTAGCCCTCAAACGTGTCGGGATACTCGTTGAGAATGCGATCAAAACCAAAGTCCATGACCCAGCTCTTGCCCTTGCGGGCCAGGTCATTGCGCTCGTAAACAATGGCACCGGCCTCGCGCGCGAGCTGCGCCGTATTATCGGTGCAGGCATCGGCGACCACGAAGACCTCGATAAGCTCGGACGGATAATCCTGGTCCTTGATGGAGCGAACGAGGTTGGCGATCACGGCCTCCTCGTTATGCGCCGCGATAAAGAAGGCATAGCGGTGGAGTTTTTTGGCCTTGGGAGGCGCGACCTCGCCACGAAGAGCGCCAATGACAAAGAAGACCACCTGGTACAGAAAGCAGACCGTGAGTAGCGTAACCACAATCTGGTTAAAGATCACGATGGGCGTGTTAGTTTGTAAAAAGGCGAGCATGCAGGCTCCCGAGAACGCGTTACGTAAACAACCGTATATCTTACCGTAGGCTAACCGAGTTCAAGAAACCACCTAATACTGGTTAGGCCTCGAGCAGACCGAGCTGCGGAACGATTTCGTCGCCGGCGGCAGTGCGGCCGAGCGAGCGCGGGGCTAGGTCATCCAGAACGGCGGCGAGATCCCACGGCAGCTCATCGCGGCACTCAATGTGCTCCCCCGTCACGGGATGATCGAACGCCACACGCCAGGAATGGAGGAATTGCCTGGTCAAACCCTGGTCGGCACGCGCATCGCACTTACCGTAGAGCGGATCGCCCACGCAGGCGTGGTTGATATGGCGCATGTGCACGCGAATCTGATGTGTGCGACCCGTAAACAGGTGGCACTCGACAAGCGTATAGCCATCGTCAAAACGCGTGGAATCGAAGCGCTCGAGGACCCTAAAGGTCGTAATGGCCTGGCGCGCGAAAGGATCGTCCGAAACCGCCATCTTGACACGGTCGCGCGTAGAACGGGCAATGCCGGTGTTAATGGTGCCCTCGTCCATGGCAATGTGGCCGTGGACGAGCGTAATGTAGCGGCGGTCGAGCGTGCGCGTGCGGATGAGATTCTGGAGCGCGCGCTGGGTGTCGTCGTCTTTTGCCGCGAGCATAAGGCCCGAGGTGTCACGATCCAGGCGATGCACGATGCCGGGGCGGTCCTCGCCCTGCACGGTGCCCAGATGGTCAATGCCACAGTGATAGACCAAGGCGTTCGCAAGGGTGCCGCTCTCGTGGCCATGGGCGGGATGGCACACCAGACCGCGCTGCTTGGAGAGCACGATGAGGTAGTCGTCCTCGTAGCGGATATCGAGGGGAATGGCCTCGGGAATCACATCGGTGGGATCGTACGGCTCGGGCAAATCGACCGAAATACGGTCGCCGGAGCGCACGGCATACTTTTTTGACAGGCATGTCTCGCCGTTGACGGCAACGGCACCGCCCTCGATCAGATGCGCGCAGGCAGAGCGCGTAGGGCAGCCGTCATTAGTGCCCAGATAGGCGTCAAGACGCTGACCAGCGGCATCGTCGGCAACAAGGATATGGATGTCGGCCATTAGCGCTCGCTCCTTTCGCGAATCTTGCGGGCACGCTCCCCACGCTGCTGGGCCTTGCGCTTAGCGCGGGCCTCGTCACGGGCGTTGAGCTCGGCGGTCGCGTCGACCTCACGGGCGGCAGGGCTCAAGAACATATAACCGATGAGCGCCAGCACGACGCCGAGCGTAATGCTGATATCGGCCACGTTAAAGACGGGGAAGTCGATGAAGGTGGTGGCAATAAAATCGGTCACGAAGCCAAAAGCCAGACGGTCGATCGCGTTGCCAATGGCGCCGCCCGCGACCATAGCCATGCCCACAACCTCCAAGCGAGCAAGCTGGGGCGAGCGAAGCAAGTACACCGCGATCGCAACGATAACGACAAGCGCCAGCACGGCAAACGCAGCACCGTGCCCCTCGCCCATGCTAAAGGCAGCACCGATGTTACGCACGAAAAGGAAGTCGATCACACCGGGGATAACAGTCACATGCAGAGCATCGCCAACGGCACGAACCGCAAGCTTGGTCAGCTGGTCAACAAGCAGCACGGCCAACGCCACGCTACCAGCAACACCCAACCGCCAACGCAAAGGCGGCTTCATATCCGCAGAACGACCCAAATCAATCCCCTACCCTCAAAAACATCGAATTACGTTTAACGCAATTAACCATCTTATATTGCCACACGCAGAACGCACGACATATCCACCAACGCAAGCTAAATAACCAGCTAAAAACGAAAGCGGCATTCCGAAAAACAGAATGCCGCTTTTATTCAGCGGAGCAAATGGGCCGAAGGCGCCCAAATTCTCCCTATAACTAAAATGCCGAGTTACCGTGCCTTAAAGGGCATTCGCACACCTCTCGCAGATGTGAGCGTGACCGTTGTACTCGCCGACGGTGGTGCGGTAGTTCCAGCAACGGTCGCAGCACTCGCCCTCGGCAGCCTCGATGGCAACGGAGAGCTCCTCGCCCTGGGTCAGTTCAACAGCGGAGACGATGTAGAACTCGGCCAGGTCGACGGCCTTGTCGCCGGTCAGCAGCGCATACATCTCGGCGGGAACGACCGCCTTGACGCGGACCTGCTGGCTCTTAGTGAAGGTGCCGGCGGAGCGGGCATCCTCAAGGGCCTTGGTCACGGCGCTACGGAGCTCGAGCGAAGCCTCAAGCACGCCCTCAAACTCATTGGCCTCGTCGACCGTAATGGGCGACTTATACCAATCGAGCAGCGCGGCGTACTTCTGGTGATCGACGCATCCGGCGGGTGCATAGGCCATGGCCTCGTCGACCGTGTAGGACAGGATCGGCTGCAGGTCGCGCATGAGCATCGAGAAGAGCTCGGCAAGCACGGTCTGGGCGCTGCGGCGCTCGAGCGAGCCGGGCTTCTCGCAGTACAGACGGTCCTTCAGGGCGTCGAGGTACACGTTGGAGAGCTCGGTAACCACAAAGTCGTAGAGCGCACGGTAGGCACGCGGGAACTCGTAGCTAGCATAGGCATCGTCGACCTCGGCCTGGACCTGGGTCAGGCGGGCAACCATGAGCTTGTCGAGCGGCAGCAGGTCGGCAAAGGCGACGCCGTCGGTCTCGGGCTCAAACTGACCCTCGAGCTCGGAGAGCAGGAAGCGCAGCGTGTTGCGGAAGCGACGGTAGGCATCGGACGTACGAGCGAGAATCTCGTGGTCGATGGACACGTCGGAGCTGGTGTCGACGGAGGCAACCCACAGGCGGATGATGTCGGCGCCCATCTCGTCGCAGACCTTATTGGGGTCGATGACGTTGCCGAGCGACTTGGACATCTTGCGGCCCTGGCCGTCGAGGGTGAAGCCCTGCGAGACGACCGCCTTGTACGGGGCATGGCCGTTGGCGCCCACCGAGGTGAGCAGCGAGCTCTGGAACCAACCGCGGTGCTGGTCGGAGCCCTCGAGATACACGTCCGCTGGATACTCCAGCTCGGGGCGATACTCGCAGACGGCCTTCCAGGAGACACCGGAGTCCCACCACACGTCGAGGATGTCCTTATCGGCCTTGAGGTGATGGCCGCCGCACTTGGGGCAGACGCAGGCCTCGCCCAGGTAGCTCTCGGGAGCGTCAGTGAACCAGGCGTCGGAGCCCTTCTCGTGGAAGAGCTTGATGACGGCGTCGAGCGTGGCGTCGTTCATGACCTTCTCGCCGCAGTCGGCGCAGGTGTAGCTGGGGATGGGCACGCCCCAGTTGCGCTGACGGCTGATGCACCAGTCGGGACGCTGCTCGACCATGGCGCCGATGCGGTTGGCCGCGTGGGCCGGATACCACTTGACGTTCTCACGGACCTCCTTGCCAGCCTGCTCGCGCAAACCGGTCTTGTCCATCGAGACAAACCACTGGTCGGTAGCACGGAAGAGCACAGGGTGCTTGCAGCGCCAGCAGTGCGGATAGCTGTGCGTGATCTTCTTCTCGAGGACCAGGGTGCCGCGCTCGCGCAGGAACTCGATGATGTGCGGGTTGGCCTCATCAGTGTCCATACCGCTGAAGGGGCCACCGGTACCAAACTCCTCGCCGGTGTAGAACTTACCGTCGTCATCGACCGGCATGCAGATGTCGGTGATGCCCTCCTTGAGGCAGGCGAAGTAGTCGTCGACGCCGTGGCCGGGCGAGTTGTGGACGATACCGGTACCGTCATCGACACCGACGTAATCGGCCAGCAGCGCCACGCCCTCAACGCCGTCAAAGATCGGCTGCTTGTAGTGGATGTGGTGGAAGGTCTCGGCGGAAACCACGTAGGGCTTGCCGTCGACCATGACCGGGGTGTACTCCCAGCCAAACTCCTCACAGCACTTGGGAGCCAGGTCCTCGAGCATGACCTCGGCACGGCCCTCGTGCTCAACGGCGACATAGGCTGCGCCGGGCTTAAGGGAAACGGCCTGGTCGGAGGGAATGGTCCACGGCGTAGTCGTCCAGATGATAAAGTCGACCGGGCCGTCGAAGTCCTCGAGGCCGGCGGGCTTGGAGGTCATCTCAAAACGCACGAAAATGGAGGGGCTCGTCTCATCGGAGTACTCGATCTCGGCCTCGGCCAGCGCGGTGTGGCAGTGCTTGCACCAGTGGACGGGCTTGTGTCCGCGATAGATCATGCCCTTGTCGAACATGGCCTTAAAGACCTCGATGTCGGCAGCGTCATGCTGGTGATAGAGCGTCAGGTAGGGGTTGTCCCAGTCGCCGAGCACGCCCAGACGACGGAAGCCGGCCTTCTGCAGCTCGATGTTCTCGACAGCGAACTCGTTGCAGAGCTCACGGATCTTAGCCGTAGAGGTCTGATTGAACTTCTCGGTGCCGAGCTTCTCCTCGACCTTGTGCTCGATCGGCTGGCCGTGGCAGTCCCAACCGGGGACATAAGGGACCTCATAGCCCTGCATCATCCAGTAGCGGTTGATCATGTCCTTGGAAATCTTGTTCATGGCGTGGCCGATGTGGATCGGACCGTTGGCGTACGGAGGGCCGTCGTGCAGCACGAACTTCTTGTGACCCTCGTTCTTCTTCAGAACCTGCTCGTAGACCTTGTTATCCTGCCAGTCCTTGAGTCGCTTGGGCTCGGACTTGGAAAGACCGGCACGCATGGGAAAACCGGTTTTGGGCAGATTCATCGTCTGCTTGTACTCGTTTGCCACGGTACACCTTTCATGTCGTGGGCGCGCACGCCCGTTGGGCACCAAAAAAGCGCCCGTCCCTGCAAGCTGGGACGAAGCGCCACAAAACGGGCTGCATGCCCGCAAAAGCTCTTCGCTTAACCACCCAGCTTAGATGCCCTCGCCCGCGTTATAGCGCGCTCGCATCCGTTACTCGGCTGGCCTGTATCGACGACCATCTCGGCGATGTCTACTAAGACGTGCCTGTACGACGCGCCCGTTGGGACCGCAGCTCCGGGGTGATTTTCATCGGTCGCATGCGCGGGCTCTCAGCACTCCCCGCTCTCTGTAGCATGCGGATGGCCGACTACTCGTCCCCATCAACGCTTATGCGGAGTATGCTAGCACGTTCCGCGCCGTCGAAAAACCCTCAACATTGGTTTCATACTTTAGAAATTTCTCGCTGCCGCAAGCACTCACTTGGAGCAAAATACCTGAAAGCACTTTATCTAGCGAAAGAAGGCTCCTATGCGCACGATTGGAATGAGCGACTATACCGTCGGCGAGGACTGCTTTGCCGAGCTGCCCGGCGCGCTGGCCGAGTACGGGGCGACCAAGGTCGCAATCATCGGTGGCAAGCGAGCACTGGCCGCGGCACTTCCCGGTATCGAAGCGGCACTGGAGGGCACCAACGTCGAGATTTTGGAGACGCGCGTCTACGGCACCAACAGCACGCGTGCCAATATCGCCAAAGTTGTGAACTCCCCCGCCTGCCAAGAGGCCGACGTGCTCATCGCATGCGGCGGCGGCAAGGCGCTCGACACCGTAAAGACAGCGGCCATCGAGCTCAAGAAGATCGTCTTTACGGTACCGACGATCTGTTCCAACTGCTCCGCCGCGACCGCCATTGCCGTTGTGTACAACGACGACGGCTCGCTCGAGGGCTATTCGTACCCCAATCGCCCCGCGCACATCTTCATCAACCCCAAGATCATCGCCGAGGCACCGGCGGAGTACTTCTGGGCCGGCGTGGGCGATGCCCTGTCCAAGCAGCCCGAGGTCGAATACGCCACGAGCGCCGGTAACCTGGAGCATACCGCCGGCCTTGGCTTGGCACTTGCTCACACCTGCTCCGAGCCGCTGTTTACCTATGGCGTCAAGGGTCTTGAGGACGTGCGCCAGGACCTGTCGAGCGAGGCCGTCAAGCAGATCGCGCTCGATATCGTGGTCAACACGGGCTATGTCTCGAACCTGACCAACCAAAACGATTACTACTACAACTCGAGCGTGGCGCATGCGTTCTACAACGCCACCTGCAGCATTCCGCGCGAGGGCACCTACCTGCATGGCGAGGTCGTGAGCCTGGGCGTGCTGGTGCTGTTTGCCTACACGGGCGATACCGAGAACCTTGAGCGCTACGCCGCCTTCAACAAGCAGATGGGCCTGCCCGTGACGCTTGAGCAGGTCGGGCTTTCCGAGGCCGACATACCTGCCCTGTGCGAGTACGCGCACGCCACCAACGAGTGGAAGCAAGGAAACCCCGAGCCCTTCACGGACGAAAAATTCGCCGCCGCCATCAAGGCCGCCGACGCTTACGGCCACACGCTCTAGGACTGGCCCAAAACAACCACAAAGGAGACAGGCACCTTTCTGGTGGTTGTTTATTGCTCCGGCATTCAGTTCGTACTCGAACCCGATTCTTTACGAGAAAGGGTTCGGGTACGTTTTTTGTTTATCGGAAATTCTGCGGAAGGACTACTCGGAACGGTAAACAGGAACGAACAGAGGCAGGGTATCATCGTGGTGATGGTATCCTGCCTTTTGTTTTGCGGGATCAAGGTCGCTTTATGCGAACTTGATCGCCACTTATATGGCGCATTGATGGCAATTGCTTCGTACGTGCATACCGGGAGCCTGTACACCTCTGGCAAGGCGTAACACACTAGACTATATTCCAAAGTCCGTGTGCTAAGGGGGCAGGCCCCTTAGAATTCCTGTGGAGTGTGTACGCACGTACGCAGGAAAACGGCAAAATTTCGCTATATCAGGGCGCTCTTTCATTGGAGAGTATGGTATACACGGCTTAGTTCAACAAATAAGAATTTATATATAAAGGAGAATATTGATGAAACTGTTTTTATGTTCTCACTTTTCAAGTGTAGGAAGTCTGATAAAGGAAGAAATTGAAAATAAAAAAGTCGCATTTATTCCAACAGCTTCGCTGCGTGAAGGCTACACCGGTTATGTCGGCTCGGCTCGAAAAATATTCAAAAAGTTGGGAGCAATCGTAACTGAAATTGATATTTCAACGGAGGCTTATTCAACGATACAGTCTCTTTTTGAAGATGCGGATGTGATCTATTTTACCGGCGGAAATTCTTTTTTCCTTATAGACCAGCTCCGTAAAACGGGAACGGATGAGCTGTTGAAGAAAGAACTGGCAAAGGGAAAACTGATGATTGGTGAATCGGCAGGTGCGATTGTATGCGCTCCAAGCATCCAATATATCGAGCAAATGGATGAAAAGCCGGAGGACTACTCACAAGAAGATGATACAGGGCTTAATTTGATTGATTTCTATGTTCTTCCGCATTTTCTTACAGCACCATTTAAGAAAGTTACCGAGACAATAATGACTGAGTTTTCGGATTTGAATCTATGCCCAATTAACAACCGTCAGGGAATTGTAATTGATGGTGAAGGTTCAAAGGTAATTTGCAAAGACTAATTTGAAAATTCCAGTTTGCTGTACTCGTTCCTAGCAGGGTTTGGGGCAGGCACGCCCCAACAAAAAGCTGTCCCAAAGGGGCAAGAATGGGGACTGCGGACGATTTCTTGGACCGTTACGCGGCCCTTCCCAGCGCGGAGCGGAACTCGGCCGGCGTGCGGCCACCGAGCGCATCGCTGCGCCTCTCCGTATTGTATCGACCGATCCAGCCCCCGAGCTCCTCGATGAAGCGGGCGGGGGTCCAGTCCGACCAGTCCCTGCCGTGCCAGAACTCCTTCTTGAGCAGGCCGAAGAAGCCCTCCATCGCCGCGTTGTCCGGTCTGCAGCCCTTGGCGGACTGGATTGGCTACACTGATGTGGACAGTTCCGGGAGGGCCGCAAGAGACGGGAAGGCCGTGTGCGCGTTCCTGCGCGAGGGCCGCGGGGAGGGGCTGCCTGGGTACGGCGCCTGTCAACTCGTTCTACGTCTTTGATGACCGGGTCGTACTCAATATCAACTTCACGGATGATGCCAAAACGGTCACCCGTGAGGAAGTGTTGGGTTCGAGTGCTGTGGACAATGTTCCAGCATGCTGGGATCGAACTCGCTAGCCGGAATCACACGGTAGCCGTGGCGGAGCAGAAGCTCGACGAAGACACCGTTGTCCGTTGTGAGTTTGCCGCTGAACGTTCCGTCGTAGATGCGACCCGCACCGCACGAGGGGCTACGATCTTGAAGGATGCACGCGGCGATATCTTCCGGCCCGCCCGCCAGCTCGCACATATCGAGCGCGCGCTCTGCGCCCAGGCGAAACTCGCGATCGACCGAGGCGCCCTCGCAGGTACGGACCTCGCCGCTCACAATCTCGGATGGCTTGCGCGGCGTGGGTAAGCCACCAAAAACCTCGGGGCATACCAACAGGACCTCGGTCCCCGTGCGCTCGCAAGCCTCGACTAGCTCGCGATGGTAGTTGTCGAGCCCGTTATACTTGCAGCTCTCGCCCATCAAGCAGGCGCTCACCACGATTTTCATATTCAACTCTCCCCACGCAAAACGCCCCATTTGAGATGGACACTCAAATGGGGCGATAGACACTGCGCAACCAGTATTACTGCTGCTTCGGCATCAGCGGATTCTCGCGCGTGAGGAGATTCATGAACTCCTCGCCCGTGATCGTCTCCTTCTTGTACAGATAACGAGCCAGCTCATGGAGCTTAAACTTGTTCTCCTTGAGGATCTGCAGAGCGCGGTCGTGCGCATCCTCGATCAGCTTGGCGACAATCGCGTCCACGCGTTCGGCCGTACCGGGGGCGCAGGTGAGCGACGTATCCTGGTTGAGGTACGCATTCTGAACGGTACCGAGCGCCATCATGCCAAACTCATCGGACATGCCAAAGCGCGTCACCATGTTGCGGGCGAGCTTGGTGGCCTGCTCGATATCGTTGGCGGCACCGGTCGTCATCTCGCCAAAGATAAGCTCCTCGGCTGCACGGCCACCGCAATAGACAGCGAGCTTGTCCAGGACTTCCTGGCGCGTGGTCAGGAAGCGCTCATCCTCCTCGACCTGCATGGTGTAACCCAGAGCACCGCTCGTACGCGGCACGATGGTGATCTTGGTAACCGGCGCAGAACCCTTCTGGCGGGCGGCAACGATGGCATGGCCGATCTCGTGATAGGACACGACCTGTTTCTCGTGGTCGGACAGAACCGTGGACTTACGCTGCTGGCCGGCGATGACGACCTCCACCGACTCCTCAAAGTCATCCTGAGTCGCGCGCTTGCGACCCTCGCGGACGGCACGCAGCGCGCCCTCGTTGATGATGTTGGCCAGGTCGGCGCCCGAGGCACCGGGCGTGGCGCGGGCAATCGCGGTCAGGTCGATCGGCGGCTCCGTCTTCACGCTCTTTGCATGCAGCTCGAGGATGTTCTTACGTCCGGTCAGGTCGGGCAGCTCAACGGGGATGCGGCGGTCAAAACGACCGGGGCGCAGCAGGGCCGGGTCAAGGCTGTCGGGACGGTTGGTAGCAGCAAGAACGACGATACCCTTGTGGTTATCGAAGCCGTCCATCTCGGTCAACAGCTGGTTGAGCGTCTGTTCGCGCTCGTCGTTGCCACTAAAGCCGCCGCCATCGCGCTTCTTACCGATGGTATCGATCTCGTCGATAAACACGATGCACGGGGCCTTTTCCTTGGCCTGCTTAAACAGATCGCGAACCTTAGCGGCGCCGCGGCCAACGAACATCTCAACAAACTCAGAACCAGAAATACTAAAGAACGGCACGCCCGCCTCGCCGGCCACAGCCTTGGCAAGCAGGGTTTTACCGGTACCCGGAGGACCGACAAGGAGAGCACCGCGCGGCAGCTTGGCGCCGATTTCCTCGTAGCGCTGCGGCTTCTCCAGAAAGTCGACGACCTCCTTGAGAGACTCCTTAGCCTCTTCCTGGCCGGCGACGTCCTTAAAGGTCACGCCCACGTCCTTGGAGGCGATCACGCGCGCGCCGGACTTACCCAGTCCGCCGCCGCCAAAGCCACCGCCGCCAAAGTTCATCGACGGGCCGTCATCACCCATAGCCTTCTTCATACGGCGGTTGAGCCACCAACCGATAAGGAAGAAGATGGCCATGGGAAGGATAAGCGTGAGCAGGTAGTAGGTCATCAGACCCGAGTTCTTATCGGGAACGACCGACTCCAGGGACGCACCGGATTCAAGCACGCGATCGGTAAAACCCGCATCATTCGGCACACCGGTCGTCTTGTAGGCGATATTCTCGTCCTCGCCCTTTTTGGTGTAATAAATGGTGTAATCGTCCGTGTTGTATTCGACCTTATCGACGCTCTTCTTATCGAGCGCTTTGACAAACGTCGAGTAATCGGTCTTCGTAATCTGCTGCGTGTGACCGATGTTGGGGAACAGAACGGTCGAGAGCACGAGGTAGACGACGAAGGCGATGAGCACGTAGAGGATCATATTCCGTCTACGTTTGTTGTCATCCATCTCCATCTGCTTGAACTCCATCTACTGGGGTTGATAATGCTATCTAGAATACCCAACCCAGACGGCGATAAACCGACGCCGGGCACGAAAGGACAGAGATGGCATCACTGGAAGTCGGCAAGGTTCAAATCTACACGGGCGACGGAAAGGGCAAAACCACGGCCGCCTTGGGGCTGGCTTTGCGTGCCACAGGTTATGGTCTCAACGTACTCATGCTGCAGTTTGCCAAGAAGCTGCACTGCGCCGAACACGATGCCGCGCCGCGCCTGGGACTACGCATTGTACAGGCCGATCGCGACACGCCCGAGACTTGCGCCGCGCAGATCATGGAGCTCGCACGCGAGCAGATTAGCCAGGTAGACATGCTGATCTTGGATGAACTGGGAGAAGCCATGCGACGGGGCTTTGTGACGCGCGAAGATGTCGAAGCGTTGATCACGATGAAACCGACCACCACAGAGCTCGTGCTCACCGGCCGCGGCTTGCTGCCCCTCGCCGACCTTGCCGACCTAGTAACCGAAATGCGTCCCATCAAACACTACTTCGACGAAGGCCTCCTAGCCCGCCAAGGCATCGAATACTAATTGATCCGAAGGGGACGGAGGCAAACGGATCATCGACATCACGACGGAGAGCAATGATCCGTTTTCCTCCGTCCCCCAGGGATCATTAGGCAGTGGCGCGGCCTAGCCAGTTGCCGCTGTGATGGTAGACGGTGAACATCGCGGCGGTGATTACCCAGGTTACGGGGTAGACCAGCAGCAGATGCTCGAGCGAGGGGTCGAGCGGCATAATCGCGAACACCCACGCCACGCGGAGCACGACCGTGCCGAAGATCGTGAGCATCATAGGCTGGAAGCTCACGCCAGCGCCGCGGATGGAGCCAGACGCGTTTTCGATAATCGAGAAGATCGCGTAGAACGGCGCGATGAAATGAAGAATCGTCGTGGTGTAGGCCGAAATCGCGGCATCGTCGATGAACAAACGCGACAACGGACCCGAGAACACAAGCAGCACGGCAGACAGGCCACCAATGAGCATAAACGACAGCACGAGCGACGTATGGTATCCCTTTCGCATGCGATCGTAATTGCGCGCACCAAAGTTCTGCGCCGAGAACGTGGTGATCGACACGCCGAGCGCCTCGGTCACCATCCAGATAATGCCGTCCAGGCGGCCGGAAAGGCCCCAAGCGGTCGTGACATCGGCACCAAACGAGTTGACCGACACCTGAATCAAAACGTTGGAGATCGAATACGCCGCAGACTGAACGCCCAGCGGCAAACCGCACGAAAGCATGCTCTTGCAAATGCCGCGATCGATACCGAGTTTGAATAGCGACAACCGCCACGCCCCCGGAGCGCGCATCATGCGGATCACAATCATCGTAGCATTGGTGCAGATAGTCAGCGCCACCGCGATGCCGCAGCCCAGCGCTTCCATGTGCAGCACGGCGACAAAGAGAATGTCGAGCGCCACGTTGACGAAGCAGCCGGAGGCAATAATGACCGCCGGACCGCGCGTGTCGCCCACGGCGCGCAACAACGCCGTCCCCATATTGAGCAGCAGCGCTGCAAACATGGCGGCAAAGTAGCAACGGGCATACGCCACACCCTCGGCCAGCAGCTCATGCGGTGTATTCATCAGCACAAGCATCGGCTCGACAAACACCATGCCCAGAATGGAAATGACAATGCCGCCCACCAGCGCGAGCGTCATGGCCGTATGGACCGATCGGCTCAAGCGCTCGTCATCGTGCTGGCCAAAAAACTGGCCCGTAATGACCGCACAGCCAGCACCCACACCGACGCAAAAACCAATGCAGAGCTCCGTGAGCACCATCGTGGCTTGAATGCCACCCAGCGCGAGCTTGCCGCCAAACTGACCGACGATATAGGTACCGATAAGCGTGTAAGCCTGCTGAAAAAACGAGCTAAAGAAGATAGGGACGCACAGCGAAAGCAGCTGCTGCCAAATGACACCCTGCGTCACATCGATAGCCGTAGATTTCTTAGCCACACGCCCTCCCCACCAGCGTACATCAAACAACAAAACGGCAAGTTAAGACCAAAGCCAACACCAGCTTAGCACCGACCGGTATCGGCCGAAACACCCCGAACCAGAGCCCAATGCGAAATAATTGCCTAGTGATACAGCCCCGGCTGGTAGTGGTACTCGTTGCTCACATGCGGGCACAGCTGCCAAAAGGCGACAGCACTTGCCGCGGCCACGTTAAGCGAATCGACCCCGTGCGCCATCGGAATACGCACGGCGCGATCGCAGCCCGCAATGGTCTTGGCGCCCAAGCCAGCACCCTCGGTGCCCATAAAGATTGCCAGGCGGTCAATCTCCTGCAGCGCGGAATGATCCAGCGACACCGAATCATCCGTCAACGCCATGGCGGCACACGAAAAGCCAGCATCGTGCAGCGCCGCCAGCCCATCATGCGGCCATACGCGCGCCTCGCTGCCAATGCGCGTCCAGGGCACCTGGAACACCGTGCCCATGCTCACGCGGGCCGAGCGACGGTACAGCGGATCGCAGCAAGTGGGGCTCACCAAAATGCCATCGACGTTCAGCGCAGCCGCCGAGCGGAAAATCGCGCCGACGTTGGTGTGGTCGACAATGCCCTCGAGCACGCACACGCGCACCGGGCGCTCCCCCGCTGCCTCGACGACGCCGCCCAAGAACTCATCAACCGGAATCTGTCGCGGGCGACGAAATGCCGCGAGCGCACCGCGCGTCACGTTAAAACCCGTCAGACGCTCCATAAGCTCCATCGAGGCAACGAACACGGGAACCGGACCCGCGCCCTCGCGTACCGCCAGGCGCTCAAACAGCGGCATCATCTGGTCGAGCCAGCGCTCGCCCAAAAGAAAGCTCACCGGCTCGTATCCGGCGCGAACCGCACGTTCGATGACCTTGGCACTCTCGGCGATAAAAATGCCCTTCTGCGGCTCCAGCACGCAGCGCAGCTCACGCTCGGTCAGTCGCACGTAGGCATCAAGCCGCTCGTCCTCGAGCGAATCGATTCGCAGCACCTCAACGGCATCAGTCATAGCAGCCAGCCCGCACCTTTCTTTACAGCGCATCTATACCAAACGAGGCGACGCTAAGCGCCGCCCCATGCATTCAAACAATCCGATGATACCGTTCACGCCGGACGATTTACGCCTCAACGCGACGATACGTTACGAACTCATAATCGACACCCTCGTCGCCCTCGCCCGAGGCAATCGTGGCAACACCGCCACGCCGCGCAATCTCCCACGCGGGATCGGCATCCAGATCGGGAAAATACGTATCCACGTCATGCACGCAATGGTTATGCGTAACCTCGGCCTCGGCGCAATACGGCAAAAACTGCCGATACACCTCGCCGCCACCGATCACCCACGCAACGGGCTCATCGGCTACCGCGGTGAGCGCTTCGTCGACGCTATGCACCACGTCGACGCCCTCGGCAGCAAAGTCCTCATCGCGCGTGAGCACGATATTACGACGGTTCTTGAGCGGACGCCCGCCGGGAAAACTCAGCAGCGTCTTGCGTCCCATAATGACCGGGCAGCCTTTGGTGCGCGCCACAAAATGACGCATGTCGGCGCGATTAGACACGACCATGTCACCCTCGCACCCAATGCCCCAATCGTCACACACGGCGACAATGGCGGAAAGCTTACACGTCATGCGCGTCACCTACACCGCAATGGGGATGTTCTTGACCTGCGGGCCGTGCTCATAGCCCTCGACGATCAGATCATCGGTCGTAAACGCATAGAAGTCATGTACATCGGGGTTAAGCGTTACCTTAGGCGCGGCAAACTGCGGACGCTCGATAAGCTCGCGGACGATATCGACATGACGGTCGTAAATGTGGGCATCGGCGATCACATGCAGCAGCTCGCCGGGAATCATATCGACCGATTGCGCGACCATCATCAGCAAGATGGCGTACTGGCACACATTCCAGTTGTTCGCGGCCAAAATGTCCTGGCTGCGCTGGTTGAGAATCATGTTGAGCGTCGGTTTGTCATCCTGCGGGCGCTGCGTCACGTTATACGTCACGCTGTAGGCGCACGGATACAGGTGCATCTCGGACAGGTCGCTAAACACATAGGTATTCGTCATAATGCGGCGGCTGTACGGCGTGTTCTTAAGGTCGTACAGAACGCGGTCCATCTGGTCGAAATCGCCCTCGGCATAATGGCTCTTCTGCCCAATCTGATACCCGTAGGCCTTGCCGATGGAGCCGGTCTCGTCGGCCCACTCATCCCAAATATGGCTGTTGAGGTCATGCACGTTATTGGACTTCTTTTGATAGATCCATAGGATCTCATCCATGGCAGATTTGAGGGCCGTACGACGCAGGGTAAGCGCCGGAAACTCCTCGCGCAGGTCGTAGAGTGCCGTAACGCCAAAGTTTTTAATGGTATAGGCAGGGGTGCCGTCCTCCCACACCGGACGGACCTTTTGGCCCTCGGTGGTGGTGCCATGGTCCAGAATATCGCGGCACATGGTTACAAACTGTTGATCAGCTTTGCTCATTGACCCTCCTGTCAGTCGCCTATAAGCGAGATTCATTGTATCCCAGGCGCGCAGTGTCGGATTGGGCACTTGGGTCGGCACACGCAATGCGCGGCAGCCAGCACCCCCACAATCGCAGACGTAACAACTTTGAATTTCTGACATATGCTAAAAAAGCTTGCGCGGAACCGCATACACGCTATCCTATTACTGACATATGTCAGATTTGGAGAGAGTATGGCAGGAAGACGCGAAAAATTACGCCGTGTTGGGATCATCCCCGAATATCGCGGCTTTACCCCCGACGGCCTAGCCAGCGGAGACGCCATCGACATGACGGTCGACGAACTCGAGGCGCTGCGCCTGTGCGACCTGGAAGGCCTTAACCAAAAGGCAGTCGCAAAGCAGATGGGTATCGCGCGCGCCACGGTGGCGGCTATTTGCAGCCGCGCGCATCGCAAGGTGGCAAACGCGCTGGTCAACGGGCGGGCGCTCGTCATCGAGGGCGGCAATATCGCGTACTCCCCCATCACCGCAACGACGGCCGCATGGCCAGCAAAGGAGGTCGACACCATGAGGGTGGCAACCACGTACGACAACGGCAACATCTTTATGCACTTTGGCCGCAGCGAGCAGTTCAAGATCTACGACATTCAGGATGGCAAGGTACTCAACGAGCAGGTCGTGGGCACCGACGGCACCGGTCACGGTGCCCTTGCGGGCCTGCTCGCCAACGGCGGCGTGGACACGCTCATCTGCGGCGGCATCGGCGGTGGCGCCATCAACGCGCTTGCCCAAGCCGGCATCACGGTGTACGCAGGAGCTCAGGGCAGCTGCGACGCTTGTGTCGAGGCCCTTATCGCCGGAACGCTCGCACAGAACGGCGAGGCCACGTGCGGCTGCCACGGCCATGACCACGACCACGCCCACGAACATGGCGAGTCCTGCAGCTGCCACGGCCATCACGAGCACGAGGGCCACGAGGGCTGCGGCTGCCACTAACGGCACGGCACCGCGAGCTCGGGGCGCGACGCTGAACGCAGCCCAACTATCAAAGCCAACAACAAAGGCCACCCGGTAGCTTCCGAGTGGCCTTTGCCATATCAAGCTGGAATTACAGCCCTATTTCTTATTGCGCATCTGCGCTTCCATCTGGCGCAGCAGGTCCATATCGGACTTAGGACCACCCGTTCCCAGGCCGCCCATGCCGCCCAAGCCCATGGCATCCAGACCGGGAATATTGGGCATGCGCATCTTCTTGCCCTTCTTGCCCTTTTTGCCCTTCTTGCCGCCGGCCTGTGCCTGATTGGCCATCGTGCGCATGCGGCCCATCATCTTGTTCATCTCGCCCCACTGCTTCATAAGGCTATTGACCTCGGTGGGGGTCACACCGGCGCCCTTGGCGATACGCGCGCGACGCTGGCCGTTGATGATGGAGGGACGCAGACGCTCCTCCTTGGTCATCGACATGATGATGGCCTCGTTCTTGTCGAAGATGCCCTCGTCCAGGTTACCGCCCATCTGGTTGAGCGCACGCTGGCCACCGGGGAGCATGCCCAGGATACCCTTCATGCCGCCCATCTTTTTGACGGCTTTCATCTGGTCGAGCATGTCGTTCATGGTAAAGCCCTCGCGCAGCATGCGCTCGGCAGCCTCGAGCTGTTCGGCATCGGCGGCCTCCTGGGCCTTCTCGATGATGCCGACAACGTCGCCCATGCCCAAGATTCGCTTGGCCATGCGATCGGGATAGAACGGCTCAAGCGAATCGGGTTTCTCGCCCATGCTCACAAACTTGATGGGCTTGCCGGTCACCTGACGCACCGAAAGCGCGCCACCGCCACGGGCGTCACCGTCGAGCTTGGAGATAATCACACCATCAAAGTCGGTGCGCTCAGCAAACGTCGAGACCACGTTGACGATATCCTGGCCGGTCATGGCGTCGACGACCATCAGCACCTGGTCGGGCTTGACGGCCTTCTTGATGTCGACGGCCTCCTGCATCATCTGCTCGTCGATCTGCAGGCGGCCGGCGGTATCGACGATGACCACGTCACGCAGGTGGTCGACGGCCTCCTGGATGGCGCCCTTGGCGATGTCGACCGGGTGCTCGCCGTCACCGCGGAAGACCGGCACGCCGATCTCGCCACCGAGCGTGGCAAGCTGGTCGGCAGCAGCGGGACGGTAGACGTCGCACGCGGCGAGCAGCGGCGAGCGGCCCTGCTTCTTGAGCAGGTAGGCAAGCTTTACGGCAGCCGTGGTCTTACCGGAGCCCTGCAGGCCCACGAGCATGATGACATTAGGAATGCGGTTGCTAAAGACGAGCTTGCTCTCGGTAGAGCCGAGCATCTCGGTGAGCTCGTCGAGCACGATCTTGACGACGTTTTGCGCCGGCGACAGCGACTCCATGACCTCGGCGGTCATGCAGCGCTCCTTGGTCTTAGCAACGAACTCCTTGACGACCTTAAAGTTAACGTCGGCCTCGAGCAGCGCCATGCGAATGTCGCGCATGGCCGAGGTGATATCGGCCTCGGTCAGCTTACCCTTGCCGCGCAGGCGGTCAAATGTGTCGTTGAGGCGATCGCTCAGAGAATCAAACACTGGTTACTCCTTAATTGGACTCGCCCACCAGGGCGCGGCAGAAATCTTTGGCATTGAACTCCTGCAGGTCATCGACCTGCTCGCCCACGCCAATGCGCAGGATCGGGAGCTTGAGCTTCTCAGCCACGGCCATGGCGATACCGCCTTTTGCCGTGCCGTCGAGCTTGGTCATGATAATACCGTCCAGGCCCAGCGCCTCGTTAAACTCGAGCGCCTGGTTCAGACCGTTCTGGCCGGTGGCGGCATCGATCACGAGCACGACCGAGACGGGCATGGGGCCGGCGGCCATATTGGCGGCGCGCTTACGCGTCACGTTAACCACCTTGGCAAGCTCGCGCATGAGTTCGGGGCTTGTGTGCAGACGACCGGCGGTGTCGATCAGCACCAGGTCGCTGCCGCGCTTATCGGCCTCATCGAGCACGTCGTAGCACACGCTCGCCGGGTCGGAACCGCGATCGCGCTTGATGACGGGGACGCCGGCGCGCTGACCCCACACATCGAGCTGCTCGATGGCGGCGGCGCGGAAGGTATCGGCAGAACCGATCACCACGTTCTTGCCGCGGGCAGCCATGGCGCTCGCAATCTTGCCGACCGTTGTGGTCTTGCCGGCGCCGTTGATGCCCACAAACAGCACGCAGCTCGGCGTATCGGAAAACGGATCACGCTCAACAGGCACAAAATGGCCCTCGAGCTGCTCGGCCAGAGCGCGGCGAAGCTGCGGGGCGGTCTTAAGGTTCTTCTTGGCAGCAGCATCGCGCAGGTCATCGGAGACCTGAATAGCGACCTCGGCACCCATGTCACCCATAACGAGGGTGTCCTCAAGGTCCTCCCAAAAGTCCTCGTCGACCTCGCCGCCAAAGTAGAAGACCTCGTTGAGGGCCTCGCGGCTGCGCTCAAGTCCGCGCGAGAGAGCGTCAAAGAATCCCATTATGCATTCACGACCTTTCCGGTTTCGCGATCGAGTTTTTGCGAGACGACGCGGCTGACGCCGTCGGCTTGCATCGAGACGCCATAGAGAACGTCAGCGTCCTCCATAGTACGGCGCTGATGCGAAATGACCAAGAGCTGTGTATCGGAACGCAGCACATCGAGGGCTCCGATGAGCTTGGACAGGTTGGCGTCATCGAGTGCCGCCTCGACCTCGTCCAGCACATAGAACGGCACCGTGCGCGTGCGATACACGGCAAAGAGCAGGGCGAGCGCCGTCAGGCTCTTCTCGCCGCCCGACATGAGCATCATCTTGGTGATGCGCTTGCCGCGCGGCTGCGCCACGACCTCGATGCCCGTCTCGGCCGGATGCTCGGGGTCGGTCATCTCCAGATGCGCCTGACCACCCGGGAACAGCATGGCGAAGATCTCACGGAAGTTCGCATCGACCTTCTCGAAGGTCACCAAGAAGGCTTTACGCATCTTACGGTCGATGGCCACGGTAATCTTGGTGAGCGCCTTGCGCGCGCTCTCCAGATCGGCCAGCTGCTCCTCGATGTAATCGGCGCGGCGCTTGAGCTGCTCGTACTCCTCCATGGCAACCTGGTTCACGGGGCCCAGGTTGTTAATCTGGCGCACGAGCTGGTTGAGCTCGCGCTCGGCGGCGTCGCGGTCGGTGGGAGCAGGAAGCATGAGCGCTTCCTCGAGCACCGTAGTGCCATCGGCGGTAATGGCCTTGATGGCCGCCTCCACCTGCACCTCGAGCTTGCCGCGGGAAACCTTGAACTCGTTTTGCGTCGCCGTGGCGGCATCGACCCGCTCCTTGGCGCGGGAGACCTCGGCCTTGGCGTCTTCGATGGTCTTCTTGAGCGAGGCCGAGTCCGCCTCCTCGAGCGAAGCCTGATCACGCAGACGCGCGGCCCAATCCGATGCGCGATCCAGCAGGGCCGAATAGCGCTCGTGCATGGGGTCGACACGCAGGCGCAGCAGCTCGAGTGAGCGCGAGGCCTGGCGTGTTCCGCGGATACGGCGGTCGATGCCCTCGAGTCGATGCTCCAAGTCGGGCACACGGCCCTTCAGCGAACGCAGACGCTCGCTCGTCTGAGCCAGGCGGACCTTGGCATCGGCGAGCTTGCCGGCTGCCTCGGAATCGTCACGACGCACGCGATCGAGCTCGTCGTTGGCTTCGGCAATCTGGAGACCCAGGTCGCCTGCCTGCGCGCGGGCCTCGTCCCGCGAGCGGGTGAGCTCGTCCACGCGCGGGCGCGCAGCGCGAACGGCCTCGGCGGCCTGCTCGCGGCGCTTGGAGATGCGCACGCGCTCGACCTCGGCGTTGTTGGCGCTTTGCTCCAGGCGGCCAATCTCGGAGAGCAGCGAGCGGCGCTCGCCCTCAAGACGGGCGATCTCGCCGGCGGCATCGCCCTCGGCGGCACGCGCCTCCTCAACGGCCGCATTGGCCTCGACGACCTGATCCGACACATGCTCAAACACAGCAGCCAGATCGGGTTCCAGGCCCTCGAGCTCACGGATGCGGCGCTTGCGCTCCAAAGCACCCGAAGCCTCGCCGGCGTCGAGCCCCACACGCACCAGGCCGCCGCAGGCGACGCGGGCGCCATCAGGGGTCACGTAAGTCACGCCGTCAACGACCGGCGCCGACAGCGCGGCAGCAAGATCATCCACGACGTAATAACCGCCGAGCAGCGCCTCAACGACGGGACCGTAGCCTGCGCGTACGGACAGGCGATCGACCAGGCGGGAACCGGCAGCGCCCTTAGCGGCAGCAGAGGCGCTCGCACCGCGCGCCACCAGCAGCGCCTCGCCCGAGGCCTTCTTCTGGTCCAGAGCGGCACGACCGGCACGCTCAAGCGCGGACGTATCGTCGAACAGCAGCGCATCGATATCGCCGGCAAGCAGCTGCTCCACCAGGCCCTCGAGCTCACGAGGAGCCTCGAGCACGTCGCCCAGACGACCCGAGACATCGTCGCCCAGTACACCCACCAGACGGCTCACCAGCGGCGAGCTATCGGCCATGCGGGCATCGAGTTTCTTTTGGCTAGCAAGCTCCGAGCGCACCTCGGATAACTTGTTGCGTGCCTCGCTCTCGCGGGCACGCAGGTCCTTCAGGGCCGCGCGTGCCGTCTCGGTGGCTTCACGCGCATCGACCTGAGCCTGGCGCGCTTCCTCAAGAGCACCCTCAAGCTCCTCGGCGCGGTCGCGACGGCTCTCGAGCGAGGCCGTAACCTCCTCGAGCTGGTCATCGATCTGCTCTAGGCGCGAGGCATACATGTTGTCCTCGACTTCAGCATTGCTCAAGGAATCCTTCACCTTAGCGAGCTCGAGCGCGGCGTTATCGGCCAAGCGCTGCACATCGCGTTGCTCACGCGTAAGCTGCGAAATCTGATTGTCGAGAGCCACGCGTCGCTCGTGGAGCTCAGCGGCGGCAGGACCAGCGGCGTCAACGTCCTCCTGGGCCTGCATGTGCGCACCGGTCACTTCCTCAAGCTGCGCACGCGCGTCCTCGAGCTCCTCGACCACGCGACGACGCTGATGCTCGGAGCTCGAAATCTGGCCACGCATGTCGGACAGGCGCGACACCATGTTGTGGCCCTTTTCCTCGAGCAGGCGCATATCGGAGTTAATGCGGCCGACCACGTCTTGCATATGGCGGCGCTGCTCGCCCAGGTCGCCCACAAACAGGCCCTTTTCCTCAAGCATAACCTGGAGCTTCTCGAGCTCGCGCTCCTTTTCGCCCATGCGGTACTGCGCAAGCTCCAGCTCGGCGGCGCCTTCCTTGGAGCGGCTCTCCAGGTCGTTCCACTGCGACTGCAGCGAACGCAGCTCGTCGACGGCCAGCATCTGCGTAAGCTCGTTCGCGCGCGAGGACAGCTCTTTGTACTTGCGCGCACGATCGACCTGACGCTCCAGCGGTCGCAGCTGACGGGCGATCTCCTTATTGATGTCGCGGGCACGGGTTAGGTGCTCGTCCATCGACTTAATCTTTTTGAGCGCACGCTCCTTGCGGCGCTTGTGCTTGGAGATGCCGGCGGCCTCCTCGATGAGGGCACGGCGCTCCTCGGGGCGGCTCTGCAAAATGGCATCGAGCTTGCCCTGGCTGATGATGGAATGCGTATCCTTGCCCAGACCCGAATCGTGCAGGATGTCCTGAATGTCCATCAGGCGGCACGGACTCGAGTTGATGAGGTACTCGCTTTCGCCCGAGCGATACATGCGACGGGTGATGGCGACCTCGTCAAAATCGACGGGCAGCATATGGTCCGAGTTATCGAGCACCAGCGTGACCTCGGCGACACCCACCGGCTTGCGTGCCGACGAGCCCGAGAAGATGACGTCCTCCATGGCCTGTCCGCGCAGCTGCTTGGCGCTCTGCTCGCCCAGGACCCACAGAATCGAGTCGGAGATGTTCGATTTTCCCGAGCCGTTGGGACCGACGATGACGGTCAGGCCCGGCTCAAATGACATATGGGCGCGGTCGGCAAACGACTTGAACCCTTTGAGCGTGAGGGACTTGAGATACACGGTTCCTCGCTTAAACAGGCTTCTTGTTGAGAATCACGCCGTTGGTGGTGTAGCCCATGCGGTCGAGTGCCTCCAGCGCAGCGGCTCCCTCGGCCTCCTTCTTGGAGGAACCGGTGCCGCGGCCCTGGCGAATACCGTCGATGAGCACCACGGCGGTAAAGGTGGGCGCATGCGCAGGGCCCTCGGAGCCGACCAGCTTATACGCGGGAGGCTCGTGGCCGTCTGCCTGCACGCACTCCTGCAAGAACGATTTGGGGTTCGCGGGGTGCTCGGCACGCTCGGAAGCCAAATGGGGCTTAAGCGTACGGTGGATAAACTCCGCTGCGGCATCCCAGCCGGCGTCCAGGTACAGCGCGCCCACGAGCGACTCGTAGACGTTCTCGAGCGCCGAATGCAGGCCGCGCGCACCGGTACCGGTCTCGGAGGCACCAAAGATGATGATGTCGTCGATGCCCAGCTCATGCGACACCTCGGACAGCGTGGCGCCCGAGACAAGCGACACCTTCAGGCGCGTGAGCTTGCCCTCGTCAAACTCGGGATAGGACTCAAAGAGCGAACGGGCGACGACGGCGCCCAAAATGGAATCGCCCAAGAACTCAAGGCGCTCGTAGCTTGCCGAGACTGGCTGCCCTTCGACGGCCGAAGGATGCGTAAGGGCCGCGCGCAGCAGCACCTTGTCATTGAACTCGTGGCCAAGAATCTCCTGGGCGCGCGTAAGTCGTTCGGATAAAGCCAAGACCTAAGCCTCCCTGGCGTTTTCGATCGCGTCGACGGCGTCGGCGACAGAGTTGAGCGAGAGCAGGATCTCGTCATCGATCTCGAGATTGAACTCGTCCTCGATAGCCGTAACCAGTTGCAGGCGCTCGAGCGAGTTGGCATCGAGGTCGTCAAAGGTGGTCTCATCGCTAATTTCGGCAACATCGACGCCCAGAACGTCAGCAGCGACCTCGGCGATCTTGTCGAAGATTTCGGAGCGGTCCATAGCGCTTCCTCTCATAGTGAATGAATACCAAAAGAATGGTACCGCCCGGGCGGTACCAAGACACGGTTCTGATTCTACCCCACGAAGCAGGCCGCGAGGCACATAACAGCGCTCTAACTCGCTCTTACAAAACGATGCCGTCCATGGAGTTGGCGACGTTCTCGACCAGCCCCGCGCGCACGGCTTCGGCCGCCGCGAGCGTACCGTTTTTAACAGCCTCGACCGAGGTGGCGCCATGGCCGATTAGGACCACGCCACGCAGGCCCAAAAGAATCGCACCGCCCTTGGCATCACCAGAGAGCTTGGCCTTAATCTCGCGCATCTGCTTTTTGATGAGCAGCGCGGCGATCTTGGTGCCGAGCGAGGCCATAAAGGCACCCTTGAGTTCCTGCAGCAAAAACTTGGCAGCGCCCTCGGTGGCCTTGAGCGCAATATTGCCCGACATGCCATCGGCAACGACGACATCGAAATTGCCCGAGGTGAGGTCGGTGCCTTCGCAGTTGCCCACAAAGCCGGGAACGGCGGCTTTCATGGCCGGGAAGCAGGCCTTGGTAAAGTTGGAACCCTTCTCGTCCTCGGTGCCATTGGCAAGCAGGCCCACGCGGGGATGCTCGATGCCCAGGACGACGCGGGCATAGGCGCTACCCATCTGGGCAAAACGCACCATGTCATCGACCTCGACATCGGGGTTGGCGCCCATATCGCACAGCACCGTCAGACCGCCGGCGCGATTGGGCAGCGCATTGGTCAGACAGGGACGCACCGGCTGCTTCTTGCCTTCGGCCATATATCTAAACGGCGTCACATAGGCGGTGGCGGCAGCGGTCATGGCACCGGTCGAGCCGGCGGAGAAGAACGCGTCCGCGTTGCCCTTTTTGATGGCGCGGCAGGCAAGCACGATCGACGATTTACGCTTGGTCATCACGGCGCGAATGGGATCGTCATCCATGGCGATAACGTCGGGTGCCTCAAGAGCCTCAACACGTGCATGGGAAGCAGCAAAGGGATTGACGATTTCAGCGGGGCCAGCTGCCAAGACCTCGATATCGGGATCGGCGGCAAGCGCAGCCTCGATACCATCGAGAACAACCTGAGGTTTCTCGTCTCCGCCCACAACGTCTACACAAACGCGAACGTTACTCATATACATGCTCCTTATACAAAAATGGCCGACTCATTGAGCCGGCCATTGTGGTTCCATTTGGAACGGCATCGCATCCAGAGTATACCGTTACTCGGTAACGATAACCTCGCGGTCCTTGTAGAAACCGCAGCTGGGGCACACGTGGTGCGGAAGCTTGACAGCGCCGCAACGGGGGCACGTGGACTGAGCCGCAGCCGAAATCTTCATGTTGGCGGAACGACGGGTGTGAGTGCGGATACGACCCTGCTTTTGTTTAGGTACGGGCATAGTGACCTTCCTTATGAACTATCCAGTGTGGCGATTACGCGCAAGTAGCGATACTACCACAGTTTTACTCATCGAGCTTGAGATTCTTCAATGCTGCAAATGGATTTTCCGTGGCAGCGGCCCATTCTGCCTCTGCCTGTGCGGCGCAATCGCATTGCTCGACGTTGAGATTGCAACCGCAAGTGGGACACAGACCGCGGCAATCGGGCTTGCAGAGCACCACAAACGGCGTGTCCATGACAACGGCATCGTTGATGGGCTCACCCAGATCGACGATGCGGTCCTCACCCAGGAGCTCGTAGCCGTCCTCGTAGACCTCGGGATCCTCGGGCTCCTCAAAGAGGTAGAACTCCTCGATCTCGCCGGCGATATCAAACGAAGCGGGCTCCAGGCAACGGTCGCACTCGCCGGTGGCGTGCGCGCGGACCATGCCCGTGAGCAAGACACCGGTACCGGCATTGGTAAAGACAACGTCGTAGTCGATGCCGTCCTGTAGCTGGTACTCCTTCTCGCCCACCGTATAGGTGGCGACATCGACCTTGCCGGTCAGCGGATACGAATCTCCGGGAAACTCGAGCTGTTCGGAAAGATCGACGGTAAAGCTCGGGAACTCAGCCATTACCACTGACCATTCTGTTGGGCGGCACCCTCGTTGAGCTGCTGACGGCAACGGGTAACGGTGCCGGTCAGGCTCTTGAGATTCTCCTCCAGGTGCGTAAAGACCTGCTCTGCGTAGTCCTCGGCAGCATAACGCGTCTCGCGCTCGTACTGCTGGGCACGATCGCGGATGTCGTCGGCCTGCTGCTGTGCTAAGCGAACGATCTCCTGCTCACCGGCAATGGTGAGGGCCTGCTGCTGAGCGTCGGCGATGATGGAATCGGCCTGAGCGGCGGCGGAAGCCATAAGCTCCTCGCGCTCCTTAAGGATACGGCGGGACTTCTGCCACTCCTCGGGATAGCTCATGCGGATCTCGTCGAGGATGTTGAAGAACACGTCGGCGTCGATGACCTTGAACTGAGCGTTCTTGCCGAAAGGCGGCTTGGCTTCCTCGATCAGCCCTTCGAGCTCATCGACCAAGCTGACGATCCTATCGCCAGGAAAATTCTCGCCCGGCATCCGGTCTCCTTTCATAGGTAACATATCATCGTGCTAGTTTACCACATGCCACCAGGCAATAAAAAACGTCACGAAAAGCGATGTCTGAGCGCTTCGACCACGTTGGGCGGGACAAACGTCGATACATCGCTGCCGAGCGAGGCGATCTGGCGAACGACCGAGCTCGAGATATAGCCGTACTGCGGCGCACTCATGACAAAGATGGACTCCAGCTCGTTATCCAAGCGATAGTTGAGGTCGGCTTGCTGCAGCTCGTACTCAAAGTCGGTCATGGCGCGCAGACCCTTGACCACGGCCCCCGCCCCCTGCTCGCGAGCGAAGTCGACCAAGAGGCCGGTAAAGGGCAGGACCTCGATGCCGTCGATATCACCGAGCGCCTCGCGGGCCAGCGCCACGCGCTCATCGAGCATAAACGTGGTACCCACACCGTTTTTACCCTGCGACTCGGCAACAGCGACGATCACGCTGGGAAAGATGCGGCGGGCGCGGCGGATGACGTCGATATGGCCAAACGTGATGGGATCGAAGGTGCCCGGGACGATCACGCGGTTGATGGTGTCATTCATGGGCGTCCTCCTGAAACGTCGTGGCATCGTTGTTGTGAGCATCGGTGCCAGCGCAATCTTCCTCACCATCGTCATCGCCGACCCAACGAAGCAGGTCGACCGAGGTAATGCCGTAGCGCTTCTCGCGCACGATCTCAAAGCCTGCCGGATGCGCGCCCGCATCGGCGGCGGCATGCTCAAACAGGGCATAAGCGCCAGGTGCAAGCAGACCCTGCTGAGCCAGGTTCTGCAGCAGCTCCTCGACCGGCTCGGCACCAAAAGCATAGGGCGGGTCGAGCAGGACCAGATCAAAGGGGCCGCCCGGCACACGACCGCGCGAGGCACTCGCCAGCATGTCGCCCGTTATCACGCGCCAACGCGCACGGTCACGGCAGAGCGACTCGATATTCTTGTTAATGAGCCGCGCGGCATTCCGATCGATCTCGAACGTCGTGAGCGAGCGGGCACCACGTGAGAGCATCTCGATACCCAAAGCGCCGGAGCCGCCAAAGGCGTCCAGCACGCGGACCTCGTCCAGATCGAAGTCAAATGCCGACATGACCATAGATGCGCATGCCTCGCGCACACGATCGGTCGTGGGGCGGGTGACATCGCGACCACGGGGCTCCTCGATCTTACGACCGCGCCATTCGCCGCCGATGATTCTCATCCTCCGCTGACCTCCTTAAAAATGTGTCGATATCGCATGGCGACCGCATCGCGCAGGGGGCGCGTCGCCACGGAGTCAAGGTTGCAAGCATACCGCAAGAGCTCGACCGCGTCCAAATGGGCCCACTCGATCAGCTCCTCGTCGGCATCCAGGTCGACAAAGCGCAGAGTCACACCGCCATGCTGGCGGTACCCCAGGATTTCGCCCTCGTGGCGCAGACGAAGGTCCATCTGGGCGAGCGTAAAGCCGTCCGAGGTCTTTTCGAGCGACTGGAGGCGGTCTTGTGCTGCCGAAGCGCCGCCGTTGCCCTTGGAGTGCGTCATGACCAGGCAGGTGCCCGACACGCTGCCGCGGCCCACGCGGCCGCGTAGCTGGTGCAGGGCCGCCAAACCAAAGCGCTCGCCGTTCTCGATGACCATGACGGTGGCGTTGGGCACGTCGAAGCCCACCTCGACCACCGTAGTCGAGACGAGCACGTCAATCTCGCCACGCTTGAAGGCGTCGATAACCTGGTCCTTCTCCCCCGCTGGCATGCGGCCGTGAAGGCGCTCGATGGCAAGACCCGGCAACGCCAGGCGCAGTCGGTCGAGCTCGGTCGCTGTATCGTGCAGCGGCACGGGGACCGCCACGCGGCCCTCGTCGTCGCGGGCGATACCGGGAACGTCCTCCAGATCATCGGCCGAGTCACTCGGCTCCACGAGCGGGCAAATCACGTAGGCTTGCTGACCCTTTTCATGCGCCTCGCGGATGGCGCCATAAGCAAGGTCGCGGCTCGACTCGGTAAGCACGCGTGTCGTCACGCCAGCGCCAGGGACGGGCCGATGGCGGATGATGCTCGTGTCCAGATCGCCGTAGACCGAAAGCGCCAGCGTACGCGGGATGGGCGTTGCCGTCATAACGAGCAGATCGGCACCAGGGCCCTTCGCACGCAGGGCGTTGCGTTGGCCGACGCCAAACCGGTGCTGTTCATCGATGACCACGAGCGACAGATGCTTGAACGAAACGTTATCCGAAAGGACCGCGTGGGTTCCAAAGAGGACGTCGAGCTCGCCCGATTTCAGCTGCGCATGGATCTGCTCACGCTCGGCCGCCGGCGTGGCACCCGTCAGAAGCGCCCAGGACATGCCAGCCTGCGAGAGCAGAGGGCCGGTCTTATCGGCATATTGACGCGCCAGCACGCCCGTGGGCGCCATAACGCAGGCCTGCGTGCCGCTATCGGCAGCCACAGCCAGCGCGCAGGCGGCAACGGCGGTCTTACCGGTACCGACATCGCCCAGCAGCAGGCGGTTCATCACGCGCCCGCCATCGCACATATCGCGCAGGATATCTTGGAACGCAGCCAGTTGCTCGTCGCTCAGCGAAAACGGCAGGGCCTGCTTAAGCGCGGCCAGGTGCTCGCCCGCGGCGTGGGCATAGGGCACCACATCGACCAGGCCGCCGTCGTTGCGCAGGCGCAGCGCCAGCTGCAGGTAGAGGCACTCCTCGTAGGCAAGCCGTGCGCGCGCGATATCGCGCTCAGCCATGCTCGAGGGAAAGTGGATCGATCGAAGCGCACGGGCATTGCTCATCAGGCGACGTTTAACGCGTAAGCGTGCAGGAATGGGATCAAAGGGATTGCCGACGACCTCGAGCGCGCCACTTACGATGCGGCGCATCCATGCCTGGCTCACGCCGTCACTCACATAATGGACCGGCAAAATGGTGCCCGCAGCACGCCCGTCATCGAGCTTTTCAAAGTGCGGCGAGGCCATCTGCTTAAAACCGTAGGCAAACTCAACCTTGCCCATCACGGCCAGGCGGTCGCCCTGCTTAAGCTGCTGGGCAATCCAGGGCTGGCGGAAAAAGGCGACCTGCAGCACGCCCGTCTCGTCAACGAGTGAGACCTCGGTCACCTGCATGCGCGGACGCGGCTGCTTTTGGACGATACGGTCGACCGTGGCGATGATGGTGCACACGGTACCGATGGGCGCCATCTCGATAGACCAAGAACGGGTAAAGTCGAGGTATCGATGAGGGATATGGAGAAGGAGGTCCCCCACCGTCCGAATTCCCAGACGGCGAAGGGCCTCCTCACGTTTACCCGAAACATATTTGAGTCGCGCGATATCCTCGTCGAGCGCATTGCTCTGGGCAAAGCGCTCCGAGACGCGCGGCACGGAGCACAGCTCGGACATGGGCAGATGCCTACTCGATCGAGAAGATCACGGGATAGAGCGGCTGCTCGCCACGATGGGCGTCAATCTCCAGATCGGGCTGAGCCTCCTCAATGGCGTCGACGATCTCCTGGAAGGCCTCAGCGGACAGTTCCTCGCCGGCCAGAATCGTCAGCGCATCGCCCTCCTCTTCCTCCTGCATGCGGTTGATGCAATCGAGCGTGACCTGCTTCACGTCGGAGCCGACCACGTCAATGGAGCCGGCAATGATACCCATGACGTCACCGGAGTGAATCGGCGAGCCGTCGGAGGCGCTGGAATCGCGCACGGCACGGGTGACCTCGCCATCGCGGACCTCACTGATGGCGTCGACCATAGCGGCGACGGCATCCTCAAGCTCGGAATCGGGCAGGACCGCGAACAGCGCGGAGAAGGCCTGCGGAACGGTCTTGGTGGGAACGACGGCGACCTTCTTGTCGGTGCAGGCAGAGGCAGCGGCCTCGGCGGCCATGCGGATGTTGCCGTTATTGGGCAGGATGATGACCGAGGTCGCGTTGACCTGGTCGACGGCGCCCAGCAGGTCGGCGGTCGAGGGGTTCATCGTCTGACCACCCGACACGATCACGTCAACGCCGAGGGACTTGAGGATGTCTGCCTCGCCGGAACCGGCGGCAACGGCGACAAAGCCCAGGGCCTTCGCGGGCTCGGCGGCCTTTTCCTGGTCCTCGTGGATCTTGGCGGTACGGTCGTGGGCCTCCATCTCCATGTTGTGGATAAAGACTTCGTAGATCTGACCAAGCTGCAGCATGTGCTCGAGCACCAGGTTGGGGGTGTTGGAGTGCACGTGAATCTTGTAATCGGGGTAAGCACCCACGAGCAGCTCGCAGTCGCCCATGGAACCCAGGAACTTAAGGCACTCATCCTCGTCAAAGGGGGCGTCGGCCTTAAAGAGGAACTCGTTGCAGTAGCGGAACTCCGAGCCCTCCCAGTCGTCGTTGGCCTCGATCTCAACACGACCAAGGGCCGCGTCGCGGGCAGAGCCGGCGGAATCAAACGTGGCGGAGAAATCCTCGACCACGGTGCTGCGGCCAAGAGCGGCGGCAACAAAGTTCTCAAGGAAAATAGCAAAGCCGAAGGCGCCGGAGTCGACCACGCCGTTCTCCTTCAGAACGGGCAGCAGGTCGGGCGTGCGGGCGACGGACTGGTAGGCCTCGACGACGATGGCGTCGAGCGCGTCCTCAGCCGAGAACTTCTTCTTTTCGCACTCGTCGGCCTTGGTCGAGACATCGCGCAGCACCGTGAGGATCGTACCCTCGATGGGCTTACGGACGGCCTGGAAGGCAACCTTGACGGCACGACGGAAGGCGAAGGCGATATTGGCGGACGTAATGGGCTCGTCGGCGGAGACAAGGCCCTCGGCCACGCCGCGCAGGATCTGCGAGGTGATGACACCGGAGTTGCCGCGGGCGCCCATCAGGGAGCCGTGGGTGATGGCGCCGGCGATGGCCTCCATGTCGGCGTCGGCGGGAAGAGCGGAGAGCTCCTTGGTCACCGAGGCGAGCGTGAGCGACATGTTGGTGCCGGTGTCACCGTCGGGCACGGGGAAGACGTTGAGCTTGTTGATCTCCTCGGCCTTGTCGGAAACGGCAGCCGCAGCGATCGGAAAACAGGTGCGAATGGTCTTTGCAATCATGGGTATTTAAATCTCCGTTTTCGGATGCTAGTTCAGACGGCTCTTGAGCGCGTCGATATGGATGCCGATCTTAAGGCTGGCGGGATCGATCTGGGCGATCTCCTGCAGGGTGAAGGCAACGGAGCTCGAAAGATTGTGGCAGACGGACTTCATGTTGACGCCGCTCTCGAGCACGACGTGAAGATCGACCGTAAGGCCGTTCTCGTCGGCGGAGACAAGCACGCCCTTGCGGAGGCGCTGACCGGCAAGCAGGCGCACGCTTTCGGCGCCCTGGAGCTGCTCGGCCATACCGACAACGCCATAGCACGTCATCGCGGCATAACCGGCAATATCGGCAATAACGTCGTTCGAGACGCTCAGGCTGCCGTTAATGGTCTCAGACACAAGAATCTCCTTATCTGGTGCTCGCGGCACCATCTCGTGGGAGCAATCATTGCATTATTCTACAACGAGCGCGCCATGTTGAGGTGGTGGGTCGAGGGATTACATCCTCGACACGAAATGTTGATATGGCAACGTTCGCGCTAGGCGATCGCGGCATGAAAAAACCCGCCGCATAAGCGACGGGTTTTACAACCTGGCTCCCCGGGTAGGACTCGAACCTACAACAGCGCGGTTAACAGCCGCGTGCTCTACCATTGAGCTACCGAGGAATTTAAAGCCCAACGGAAAGGGCTGGAAAATTCTGGCTCCCCGGGTAGGACTCGAACCTACAACAGCGCGGTTAACAGCCGCGTGCTCTACCATTGAGCTACCGAGGAATAGGTGCGTGCTCTCAAGCAACGAAGTTTATTATACGGACGAATCGGCTCAGGGCAAGAACTTTTTTAAGAATTTTTCCGACCTAGTCATTGGGGACGTCCCCAATGACCACATGAAAGCGCCCCCAAGCGGATGTGCTTGAGGGCGCTTCTTGCTTGCGAGGTTATGACTCGATGTAGTCCTTCAGCTTGCTACTGCGGCTGGGGTGGCGGAGCTTGGCCAAGGTCTTGGACTCGATCTGGCGGATACGCTCGCGCGTAACACCAAACTCGCGGCCGACTTCCTCGAGCGTACGGGGATGTCCGTCGACAAGGCCAAAGCGCAGCTCGATAACCTTGCGCTCACGATCGGCAAGCGAGTCGAGCACCTGGGTGAGCTGCTCCTGCAGCATGGAGAAGCTGGCGGCATCGGGCGGAACGATGGCCTGGGAGTCCTCGATAAAGTCGCCCAGTTGGGAATCCTCTTCCTCGCCGATGGGGGTCTCGAGCGACACGGGCTCCTGCGAGATCTTCTGGATCTCGCGGACGCGGTCGGCGCTCATGTCCATCTCGGCACCGATCTCCTCGGGGGTCGGGTCGCGGCCCAGGTCCTGAAGGAGCTGGCGCTGCACACGGACGAGCTTGTTGATGGTCTCGACCATGTGCACGGGAATACGGATGGTACGGGCCTGGTCGGCAATGGCGCGCGTAATGGCCTGACGAATCCACCACGTGGCGTACGTGGAGAACTTGAAGCCCTTCTGGTAGTCGAACTTCTCGACGGCGCGAATCAGACCTAGGTTGCCCTCCTGGATCAAGTCAAGGAACAGCATGCCGCGGCCGACATAGCGCTTGGCGATGGAGACAACCAGACGCAGGTTTGCGCTGATGAGTGCCTGCTTGGCTTCGAGGCCGACGTTCTCAATGCGCGTAAGACGACGCATCTCGGCACGCGTGAGCTCGAGCTCACCGGCATCGGCAGCCTCGAGCTTCTCGGTGGCCTCAAGACCGGCCTCGATCTTCATAGCCAGATCGACCTCTTCGGAAGCGGTCAGCAGGTCGACCTTGCCGATCTCCTTGAGGTACATACGAACCGGATCGCCGGTCAGCATCACCGTGGAGGCATCGATGCCACGCACGCGCGAGCGTGAACGGGACGTGCGCACGGTGCGCTTCTTCTTGCTCTTGGAAGAACCCATCTCGGCGTCGGCCTGACGGGCCATCTTGAGCTCATGATCGTCGAGCGAGCCGGAATCGTGCTCGTCGTCGTCATCGAAATCGTCGGTATCGTTATCGGTATCGTCATCGTCGACGTCCATGGGGGCGTCGTCGTTTCCGCTCGCGGAGATAATCTGGATGCCGCTGTTGCGCAGCGCGGAATACACCGCGGTGAGCTGCTCGTCAGAAACATCGATATCCTTCAGGGCGACCTGAATCTCGTCCTCGGTTACCGAAGTCCTGTTTGAGCCGTTGCCCATGAGCTTTGCAACGTAGGATTCCAGCCCAGTACCCGTGCTCTCAGTCTTTTTTGGCACAGATTCTCCCTTCATAGTCCACAGGATTCAATACTTTAGCACACACATAGACGTCTATACCCAAAAAGAGGACTGGATATAGGCGAGAATACGCTGGTTGACCACAACATCTAGGCCTGTTCGGTACCTGCGGCCTCCAGACCGATCAAGCGGAACGGGTCCGCCACGCCGCCGATCGACTTTTGCAGTTCGCGCTGACGCTGCGAGTCCTGCGCGGCCTGCACGGTCAGCGCGCGACGGGCCTCATCATCGAGCGAACGGTCCTGGCGCAGCTTGGCCTGTGCGGCACGCATGCGGCGCTTGATGGTGTAGAGTTCGAGCGTATCGAGCATAAACACGATGTTCGTCTCGGTGGGATGCTTGCTCGTCGCCGAGATGCGCCCGGCACTCACAAGCGTTGCTGCATCGGGACACACTGAGCGCGCCGCATCCATGCAGGCTGCAGGATCGGTTCCCGGCGGCGTTGCCAGAACGGCCCATGCGATGGACTCGTGACGTGGGTCAACCCACTCGATGGAGCAGATGCGGTCGGCATACGTGCGGAACAGGTCGGGGTAGCTCGTGAGCATGGTCAGCAGCTCGCGCTCCCCTGCCAAGGACTTGCGCTCTAGATCGGTAAGAACCATCGGCGCCGCCGCAGCCGGTGCGCCCGAACCATCAGCCACAGGCACAGCGCCCATACCATCAGGCACATCGATCGGCGGCAAGTCGTCAACGACCTCCACTGGTGCAGCGCCATAGACATCGAGCGGGACGTAGTCGTACGGTTCTTCCTCGACCGGCGCCGCTACGGCCGGAGTCGCACCCGATGCCCAGGCACCACGAGATGTCCCCTGCGAACCAGACGACCGACCGCCCGCGCTACCAGATCGCTCAGCCTGCGCCCGCTGGCGTTCATAGTTCTGCTCACGACGTCGTTCCGCATCCTCGCGCTTGGCGACATCGCGAAACACACGACCCGAGCTCGCGCGCACCGTCTCCAGATCCAAACCCAGCAGATCGGCAATCTGGATAAAGTACGTATCGATCATATAGCTGTCACGAAGCGGATAGATGAGCGTCAGCGCATCCTCCAGCGCCTTGGCACGACCGCCCGGCGTGGTGATGTCGCTCGACTCCTGCAGCGAACGGTAGACAAAGTCCATAAGCGGCTCGGCAGCGTCGATGCGCGCCTGCAGTGCCTCGCCACCATGCGCCGTAATGAACTCCATGGGATCGTTGCCGTCGGGTAGCACCACGCAGCGCAGATCCATCGAATCCCGCTCGATAAACTGAATCGCGCGACGGGCGGCCTTTTGACCGGCGGCGTCGCCATCGAACATATACACAATGCGCTTGGCAAAACGGGTGAGCGTCTTGACGTGATGCTCCGTGAGCGCGGTGCCCAGCGTAGCGACAACGTTTTTAATCCCCGCCTCCCAGCAGGCGATGCAGTCGGTATATCCCTCCACAACGATGGCGGTATCCTGCGCGACGATAAACTCCTTGGCCCAATTAAAGCCGTAGAGGTTTCGCTTTTTATGAAACACGCTCGTCTCGGCGGTGTTGAGGTACTTGGGTTGGCCGTCACCCATGATGCGCCCGCCAAAGGCAATGTTGTGACCCTGCTCGTCAAAGATGGGAAACATCACGCGGTCGTAGAAGCGGTCGGCAAGCTGCCCGCGCCCGCGGCTCACGGCAACATTGGCGTCGATCATCTCCTGCGGGGTAAAACCCGCCTGGGACAGGTGCGACACCAGCGCGTTGCGGCCCGGAGCAAAGCCCAGGCAGTAGCGGCGGCAGACGTCGCCACCCATGCCGCGGCTGGCAAAGTACTCACGCGGACGACCGTCCTTACCACGCATAAGCATGGTGTGGTAGAACTGAGCAGTCTCGGCGCACAGATCGTAGATTCTCGCACGTTTGGTACCGCGCTCGCGGCGATCTCCGGTGTCGTGCAGCTCAATACCCGCGCGATCGGCCAAATAACGGATTGACTCGGGAAAGCTCAGGTTCTCGCGCTTCATGATATAGGTGAAGACGTCGCCACCCTCGCCGCAGCCAAAGCAATGCCACACCTGCGTGGCGGGAATAATGTGGAAGGACGGCGTCTTTTCGCCATGAAAGGGACAGCATCCCCAAAACTCATGGCCGCGGGGCTTGAGCTCAACCGTTTCCTGCACGATGGCGACTAGGTCGGACGCAGCGCGTACCTGGTCTTTTTCCTCATCGCTAATCACGGATGCTCACCCCCTGCTCGCCCAAGTTGTGACGAATATCTTCGATATTACCCTCGACGGTCGCGATCAACTCATCCAGCGAATCGAACAGACGCGAGGGACGCAGCCAGCGCGTAAACGCCAGCGAAACGGAAGAGCCGTACAGGTCGCCCGTATAACCAATTAAATTAGCCTCGAGATGCGCAGATGCTGCATCGTCAGCATACGTTGGCGGCAGGCCGACGTTCACGGCAGCGGGCCACACGGTGTCATCGACCAGCACCAGACCCTCATACACGCCGTCCGCAGGCACCTGAATACCATCGGGAACTTGTAGGTTTGCCGTGGGAAAGCCCATGCCAGAACCCTCGTGACGGCCGCGAATAACACCGCCACGCACCATATACGGACGGCCGAGTAACTCAGCAGCCAGCTCCACATGGCCCTGTCCCAGCTCATGACGGATACGGGTGGCGCAAATGGCCTCGCCGCCCTCGCAAAGTAGGTCGTGACCATACACATCAACGCCATGCACGGCACCCCAGGCGCGCATCTCGGCAACACCAGATGCACCGCCGCGACCCAGCCTAAAGTCGCTGCCAACGCGAATCGAGCGAATGTCAACCACGCGCGACAGCAGCGCAAGAAAACCAACATGGTCGAGTACCGCAACCTCTGGCGTAAAGGGAACGGCCACCACCACATCGACCCCGGTCTGAGCCAAGGCATGCAGACGGTCGGCCGTCGTCATCAATTTTTGAGCGGGCGAAGAGCTCACCACAACGTCCGGGTCGGGATCGAAGGTAACTACGACTGCCTTGCAGCCATGGGCACGGGCATCACGGACAAGCGCCGCAATGAGCTCCTGGTGTCCACGGTGCACGCCATCGAACACGCCAATGGCGATTGATGCGGCACCCAGGTGCTCGCACTCATCAAACGCATCGGCAGCAACGATGCGAGCCTCGTCCGACTCGCCCGCGAAAAAGACACGCGCGAGCTCGCGAGCGGACAACATCATCGAACACCGCCGATTGCCTGCGGAAATACGTGCTCCATAACAAAGCGGCCACCCTCAATGCGGGCGAGCGCCTTGAGTCCCCCATCGAGCACCAACGCAAACGGCGCCTTCAAGGCATCGAAATCGGCAAGCGCACGCTCAACGGGAATGCGTCGGCCGCAAAGCAGGTCGTCGGCAAGATTGCCCGGCAAGTCAACACGCGTGGCGCCCAGAGCCGCAATGGGGTCCAGGGCAAAGCCAGCCGCGGATTCGGGAGAAAGCTCCTCGACCGCATGACAAGCGCCGATGGAAACAACACCGGAGGCCGTACGGCGCAGCGCGGAAATGTGCGCGGCGCTCTCGCAGGCGCGGCCCAGGTCGCGAGCGAGCGCTCGGATATAGGTTCCCTTGCTCACCGAGAACGCCACGGTCCACACGCACGTATCACCTTCGCCGCCCACGGCGATCAGGTCGGCGGCATAGACCTCGACGGGGCGCGGAGGTAGGTCCACCGCATTGCCCTCGCGAGCAGACTTATAAGCGCGAACGCCATTGACCGAGATAGCCGAAAACGCCGGCGGCACCTGCATCTGCGGACCCAGCATGGCGGCCAAGTGCTCACGGGCATAGGCAGGATCGCGGAGCTCGTTGGCAACAGCCACCGTGCGGACCGCCTCGCCCTCCGCGTCATCGGTATTCGTCTCGGCGCCAAACGAAATATCGGCGACGTAGCTTTTGGTATCGAGCGTGAGCATGCCCAGCAGGCGAGTGGCCTGGCCCACGCCCACCACCATGACACCCGATGCCATGGGGTCGAGCGTGCCGGCATGGCCGACGCGCCGCTCATGGAGGGCGCGTCGGCATTGCGAGACCACATCGTGGGACGTGCAGCCCACCGGCTTATCGACGGCGAGCAGCATATTCAGTTGTGAAGGCATACGACGAGCCATGTACCATCCAAAAAGTTAAAGCTCGACGGTCACCGAAGCGGGATCCTCCCCTACCAGCTCGGCCAGCATGGGAAGTGCCACGGTGAGCGTCTCGAGAATCGTTCCGTTGTTGGAGAAACCGGCGGCAGCGGAATGTCCACCTCCGCCAAAGGCAGCAGCGATCTCAGACACATTGAGGTCGCCCTTGGAGCGCAGGTTGCCGCGCACCTTGGTATCGCCCTCAATGCCCTTCAGGAACAGGCAGACCTCCACGCCCATCACCGAGCGCACCACGTCAACCAGGCCGTCGCACTCATCCGAGGTGACACCGCAAGCCTCAAGGTCACTCTGGTACGCGTAGCTATACGCCACGCGCCCGTGGGCCACCGTCTTGATGCGGCCCATAACGATGGACTTGAGGTGCAAAAACTCAACGCGCATGCTCTGGTATACCTCGAGCGCCACACGCGCCGGATCGGCACCGTGGGCAACCAGACGCGAGGCCGCATGGAACGCGGCGGCATCGGCGTTTTGGTACTGGAAACGACCGGTATCGGTAACCAAGCCACACAGCAGGCAAGTCGCGACGCCATCACGGGCGACAATGCCACAATTGTCCAAGAAGCGGTCGATGATCATAGCGCAGGCTGCAGCTTCAACGCGCCTCAGGCTGAGCTCGGCAAACTCCTCGCGCGCCGGATGGTGATCGAAGCACACCACATGCTTGGAGCGACGGAGCACCTCGGCGGAATTATTGAGGCGCTCGACAACCGGCACGTCCACCGAGATGAACAGGTCCGGATTGCCGGTGTACGCAGATGCCGGCACCAGGCGATCGGAGCCTTCCATAAAGCGGTAGATGCGCGGAACCGGGTCATCGTCTGCCAGCAGCAACGCAATGTTCTTGTTGGGGAAAAACTTCATAAGCGAGAGACCCAGACCCAGCACTGAGCCCAGAGCGTCGCCGTCGGGAGAAGTGTGTCCCGAAATCGCAATGGAGGACGCACCCTCGATGAGCTCGAGGATGCGTCGCTGAATATCTGCAGAGTCGCACGAGGCGAGGTCGGCGGAATTAGTCATCTAAAGCTGCCTCCTGGGCGGCATCCACTATCGGATAGCCGTCCTCGTCCTTTTCGATCGCAAGCGTGGCGGGAACATTTTCCAGCGCACGCGTGATGCGCTCGGCCTCATCGGTCGAGCGATCGATGCGAAAATCGAGCTCGGGCGTGACACGCCAATCGAGCGAGCGAGCCAACAGGCTGCGAATACGGCCCTTGGCGCTTGCGAGCGCCTCCATGACCTCGTCGTAGCGGCTCGCATCGCACGACACGTACACGCGCGCGAACGAACGGTCCACCGCGACCTCGACCGCGGTCAAAGTAACCAGGTCGAGACGCGGATCGGAAACCTCAAAGAGCAGGATATAACCAAGCTTCTCGCGAAGCTGCTCGCCCAGACGGCGGGTTGCCTGCGTTTGCTTCATAGCGCTACCCCCTACTCGGTGCGGGCAACCTGGTCGATGCGGTAACCCTCGATCTGGTCGCCGGGCTTGATGTCCTGGAAGTTCTCCAGGCCAATGCCGCCCTCGGAACCGCTCTTGAGGCTCTTGGCCTCGTCCTTGTAGTGGCGCATCGAGGCGATCTTGCCGTTGAAGACCACGATGCCGTCGCGCACCAGACGCACGGAATCGGTCGCGGCGATCTCGCCCTCCTCGACGCGGACACCGGCGGCGATACCGACTTTGGGCACCTTAAAGGTGTCCAGGACGGTCGCGGTACCCGTGGCGACCTCGACCTCGGTGGGCTTGAGCATGCCGATACGGGCGGCGTCGAGCTCCTCGAGGCACTTGTAGATAACGTCGTAGCAACGGATCTCGACGCCCTCGCGCTCGGCAGCGGAGCGGGCCTTACCGTCGGGACGGACGCCAAAGCCGATGATGATGGCGTTGGAGGCGTCGGCCAGGACGACGTCGGTCTCGTTGATGGCGCCGACAGCGGAGTGGATCGTGTTGATGCGAACCTCGGACTGATCCATCTTGTCGAGCGAGTCCTGAAGGGCCTCGATGGAACCCTGGACGTCTGCCTTGATGATCAGGTTGAGCTCCTTGACCTCGGCGTCGGCAATAGTCTCGAAGAGGTTCTCAAGCGTGACGTGCTTGACGCGGCTCTGCTCCTCGATACGGGCCTTGAGCGAACGCTCGTCGGCCAGGGCACGAGCCTCGCGCTCGTCCTCGAACACGCGGAACTCGTCACCGGCGTTGGGCACGGACTGCAGGCCCAGAATCTCGACGGCGTCGGAGGGACCGGCCTCGGTGACGGCGCGGCCCTTGGGGTCGAGCATGGCACGGACGCGACCGTAGGTAAGGCCGGCGACCAGTGTATCGCCCACGTGCAGGGTACCGCGGGTCACGAGCACGGTAGCAACCGAGCCACGGCCCTTGTCGAGCTTGGCCTCGAGGACGTTGCCGGAGGCAAAGGTGTCCGGGTTGGCCTTGAGCTCGAGCACGTCGGCCTGGAGCAGCACGGTCTCCAGAAGGTCGTCGATACCGATCTTCTGCTTAGCCGAGATGTTGACGAACATGTTCTGTCCGCCCCACTCCTCGGGGATGACGCCGTACTCGGTGAGCTCCTGACGCACACGGTCGGGGTTGGCGCCCGGCTTATCGATCTTGTTGACGGCGACGACGATGGGTACGCCGGCGGCCTTGGCGTGGTTGATCGACTCGACGGTCTGAGGCATGACGCCGTCGTCGGCAGCCACGATCAGAATGACGATGTCGGTCACCTTGGCACCACGGGCACGCATAGCCGTAAAGGTGGCGTGACCCGGGGTATCGATAAAGGTGATCTTGCGGTCGTTGATCATGACCTGCGAAGCGCCGATAGCCTGCGTAATGCCGCCCGCCTCGCCGGCAGCAACGCCGGTGTGACGGATGGCGTCGAGCAGCGACGTCTTGCCGTGGTCGACGTGGCCCATGACGGTGACGACCGGGGCGCGCGGCTTAAGGTCGGCGGGATCGTCGTAGAACGAGAAGGTGTTCTCCTCCTCGGGGGTGATGATCTTGATCTGACGACCCAGGTCGTCGGCAACGAGCTCGACGAGGTCGTCGGACATGGACTGCGTCATCGTGAGCGGCGTACCCAGCAGGAACAGGCGTTTGATGATGTCGTTGGCCGGAACGTCGAGCGCCTCGGCAAGCTCCTGGACGGTAACGCCCTGGGAGACTTTGATGGCGTCGAGGTCCTCGGGGTTCACGCCCTGGGCCAGCGCCTCCTCTATCTTGCGCTCCTCCTGAGCCTTGGCGGCCTCGCGCTCGCGCTTCTCCTTGCGCTTCTTGCGGCGACCGGTGGACTCACGAGAGGCCTCCTCGACGGCAGCACGAGCCTCCTCGAGCACCTTCTCGCGGCTGTACTCCTCGGCCTCGCGAGCCATGCGGCTGTAGTGGTCCTCTTCGTTGTTGTGACCGCCCTTGCGCTTCTTGCCCTTGCCCTGCTTATCGGGGTTGGGGAAGTCCATGCCGGCAGCGACGTTGTTGCTGGCGTTGGTGCGATGGCTGTGCGGACGGCTCTCGGAGGCGTTGCGCTCGGAGTTGTTGTCGGAAGCGTTGCGATCGTTACGACGGCCACCGCGGCGGTCGTTGTTGCCGCCACGACGGTTACCGCGCTCTGCGGCGCGCTCGGCCTTGGCCTTGTCCTCGGCGTCCTTCTTCTCCTTGAGCACGGTCTCCTGTGCGGCGATCTGGTCGAGCAGCGAACGGAAGCGCGAACCGGAGTCGGAAGCGGGAACGGCGCGGCGCTGGGCCTCGCGGGCAGCCTCCTCCTTCTCGCGGGCAAGGCGCTCCTGCTCGGCCTTCTTCTTGGCCTCGGCCTCGGCGCGGGCAGCCTCCTCGGCAGCCTGGGCTGCGGCAAACTGGCGGCGCTCCTCCTCGCGGGCCTTCTCGGCGGCGATGCGCTCGCGCTCGGCCTCGGCGGCGCGAGCGGCCTCCTCGGCAGCAGCTGCCTGCTCCTCGGCCTGCTTAGCGGCCTCGACTTCCTGAGCGCGGGCTTCGATCACCGAGGCGAGCTGCTTGCGGACCATAGCGACATAGGCGTCCTCCAAGGTGGAGGAAGCGGACTTAGCGGGAATCTTCATATCGGCGAGATGACCCATCAGTTCCTTGGAGGTCATGCCGAACTCTTTGGCCAGGGTGGACACACGGACTTTTGCCATATGACTTCACCTACCCTTTCTGGCACCTTGGGTGCCTAGAGACTGAACGAGCGTGAGAGACGCGCCAGGACCCACCCGGCGCGACCGCGCGCTAGATCAGGTCCTCCGCATCATCGAAGGCGTCGGTGTCGTGGACACCGCAGAAACGGGAGCCGGGACGAGCCTGGTTGCGGCACTGGATGCCGTCCTCGGACACGTACTCGCAGCGGCGGACGTCCTCGTCCTCCTCGTCACCGATCAGGTCGGCGGCGGGCTCCTCGTGAACGGGAACGTTCTTGAGGATGTCGGCGGCAAGGGTCTCGGACTTAATGTCGATGTGCCAGCCGGTCAGGCGCGCGGCGAGGCGGGCGTTCTGGCCCTCCTTGCCGATGGCGAGGGACAGCTGGTCGTCGGGCACGATGACGCCGGCGTAGGCCTTCTCCTCGTCAATGAGGACGCGAGTGACCTTGGCGGGCGACAGGGCGTTGGCGACGTAGACGGCAGGATCGGCATCCCACAGGATGACGTCGACGCGCTCGCCACGGAGCTCGCCCACGACAGCGCGAACACGGCTGCCCTTGGGGCCGACGCAGGCGCCCACGGGATCCAGACGGTCGTCGAGCGAGTGGACGGCGACCTTGGAGCGCTGGCCGGGCTCGCGGGCGATCGACTTGATCTGGACGGTGCCCTCATAGATCTCGGGCACCTCCTGCTCAAACAGACGACGCATGAGCTCGGGGTGGGTACGGGAGATGACAATCGGCGGACGGCTGTGCTCGCCACGAACCGGCTGCAGGTTGGAGTTGGGGTCGCGAACGTCGATGATCACGGCCTTGATGTGCTGGTTGTGCAGGTAGCGCTCGCCCATCGGACGCTCGTTGCGCTCGTTCTCGTAACGGCGCTGGTCGAAGTGCGGCAGCTCGGCCTCGACGCCCTCGCGGATCTTGACGATCGTGAAGTCGGGCGTGGACTGCAGCACGGTACCGCTGATGAGGTCACCGATGCGGCCGGAGAACTCCTCGTAGATCTGCTCGCGGGCGGAGTTGCGCACGATGGCGTTGATCTCGGCCTTGGCGTGCTGGGCGGCGATGCGGCTCGTGTTCTTGGGGGTGACGTCGATCTCCTCGAACTCGGTGAAGTTGCCTTCCTCGTCCATGGAATCGTCAATCGGCTCCAGACGGTAGACGTAGATCTTGCCGGTGGTGCGGTCGATGGTCACCTTGGCGCCCCACTCAAGATGCAGGATCTCGGCATAGCTCTTGGCGAGCGACTGCTCCAGACGGTCGATCAGGTAGAGCTGGTCGATGTGCTTCTCCTGGCAAAGCTCCATCAGGGCGGACATCATGTCGGATGCTGCCATCTTACTATCCTTCCTTCGCGGGCTTGAAGTCGTAGGTGGGCTTCAACTTGCACTTTTTAACATCAGAGAAATCGAGGGTAACGGACTCGCCGTCCTCAAGCTCGAGGGTCACGTTGGTCTCGGTTGCGGCGGCAATCTTGCCGGCGTACTTGCGACGGCCCTCGGTGGCGGTGGAGGTGAGCTCACAGTTCTCGCCCACAAAGCGGGCAAAGTCGCACGGGCGGCGCAGCGGACGCGCCATACCCGGGCTCGACACCTCGAGCGTATAGCTCGAAGAGATAGGGTCGAGCTCCTCAATCACATCGCCGACCCACTTGGTGTTAGCCGTGACGTCGTTGAGCGACAGGCTCTGACCCTCGGCACCCTCGATACGCACGCGTACGCAGGGGGCCTTGGTGGCACCCACGAGCTCGACGTCGACGATGTCGACATCGTGCTGGGGAGCGACGGCCTCGAGCGCGTCGATGATCGCCTGCTCGGTCTTAGTCTTGACCATTGCGGCACCTCCATCCATACAAAAAAGAAGCGGGGCCGAAACCCCACTTCTTTCAATTACTACTTCATTTGCAAGCAAACTATACCAATAGCTGCAGAAACATGCAAGCACAGTACGAATCTGCAGGTCAGCGTGCGCACAGCTTCTCCACAAGAATAGGACAATTGGCCGAAGGCAACTAGGCAGATACATGCAAAACGAGGGACGACCCAACCGGATCGCCCCTCGTCTTTTATGCGTCAGTTAAGCGCGCAGTGCTTACTTGACCACCAGGTTGACCAGCTTGCCGGGCACGCAGATGGCCTTGACGACTGTCTTGCCCTCGAGCCACTTGGCGACGGCGGCCTCGGCGGCAGCCTGCATATCCTCATTGGAGGCATCGCGGGCAACGTCGACGCGGCCGCGGACCTTGCCGAGCACCTGGACCACGATCTGCACCGTGTCCTCAACGGACTCGGCCAGGTCGAACTCGGGCCAGGCGGCGGTGTAGGCATTGCCCTCGCAGCCGAGTGCCTCGTGCCACAGCTCGTCGGCCCAGAACGGGCAGATAGGGGCAAGGACGCTCACGATATCCTTAGCCACGCCGTAGCACAGAGCCTTGTCGCGGTCAGCACCCTCAGTGGCGTTGAGATAGGCGCTCGCCGCGTTGACGAGCTCCATGACGGCCGAGATCGCGGTGTTGAACTGGCCGCGGTCGAAGTCCTCAGTGCACTTGGCGATGGTGCGGTGACGCTCGCGATAGAGCTTCATCGCAACCTCGTCGAGCGCGGACTTGTCGAAGGCCACGTTGGCGTCACCGGACTGGACGAGCTGCCAAACGATACGCCAGGCGCGCTTGATAAAGCGGTTGGCGCCCTCGACGGCCTTGGGATCCCAGTCGAAGTCCTTCTCGGGCGGGGCGATAAACAGGATCGCCAAACGCATGGTGTCGGCACCGTAGGGCTCGATGACCGAGCTCGGGGGCACGACATTGCCCTTGGACTTGGACATGGTGTCGCCGTTCTCGTCCTTGACCATGCCCTGGCACAGCAGGTTGGTGAAGGGCTCGTCCACGCTCAGCAGGCCCAGGTCGCGCAGTGCCTTGGTAAAGAAGCGGCTGTAGAGCAGGTGCAAAATAGCGTGCTCGATGCCGCCGATGTAGTTATCGACGGGCATCCAACGGTCGGCAGCCTCACGGGAGAAGGGCAGCTCAGTGTTGTGCGGATCGGTATAGCGCAGGTAATACCAGCTGGAGCAGGTAAAGGTGTCCATGGTATCGGTCTCGCGCTTGGCCGGGCGGCCGCAGACCGGGCAGGTGGTCTCGTAGAACTCCTTGCACTCGGCAAGGGTCTCGCCAGCGCCCAGGTCCAGGTTCTCGGGCAGCGTCACCGGCAGCTGGTCCTCGGGCACGGGCACGATGCCGCAGTGCTCGCAGTGGATGGCCGGGATGGGGTCGCCCCAATAGCGCTGGCGGCTGATGAGCCAGTCGCGGAGACGGAACTCGACCTTGCGACGACCGCAGCCCATGGCCTCGAGGTCGGCCACGATCGCAGCCTCGCCCTCGGAGTGCTTACCGCCGCGCATGCCGGTGTACTTGCCGGACTGGACGAGCGTGCCCTCGGCAGCGTGGGCGCAATCCCAGTCGACGGTCTCGGCATGGAAGGTATCGATGGTCTCGCCGCTGGCCTCGACGGCAGCGCGATCGTCATCGTCCAGGATGATCGGTACGATCGGCAGGTCGTACTTGCGGGCGAACTCAAAATCGCGCTGGTCACCACAGGGAACGGCCATGACGGCACCGGTACCGTAGTCGGCAACGACATAATCGGCAACCCACACGGGGACCTTCTCGCCGTTGACGGGGTTTACCACATAGCGGCCCGTGAAGGCACCGTGCTTCTCGAGGGTGCCCTGGGCACGCTCGACGGCAGAGATGTGCTTGGAGTCCTCGACGATCTTGGTGACGGCCTCCTCGTACTCCGTGCCCTCGACGAGCTCGTGCAGGCCGGCGTACTCGGGAGCCAGGACAAAGAAGGAGACGCCAAAAAGGGTATCGGCACGCGTGGTGAAGACGGTGATCTTGCCCTCATCGCCCTCGATGGGCTCGCCATCCTGATCGCACAGGGTAAAGTCGACCTCGGCGCCCTCGGAGCGACCGATCCAGTTGGCCTGCATCTGCTTGACGCGCTCGGGCCAACCGGGGAGCTTCTCCAGGTCGTCGAGCAGTTCCTGGGAGTACTCGGTGATCTTGAAGTACCACTGCTCAAGGTCGCGCTTCTCGGGCTCGGTGCCGCAGCGCCAGCACTTGCCCTCGGTCACCTGCTCGTTGGCCAGAACGGTCTTGCAGGTGGGGCACCAGTTGACCGGGTTCTTCTTGCGGTAGACCAGGCCCTTTTCCCACAGCTTCTCAAAGATCCACTGGCCCCAGCGGTAGTAGTCGGGACTGCAGGTCTTGACCATGCGATCCAGATCGTAGGAGAAACCCATGCGCTTCATCGTGGCGAGCGCCTGGTCCATGTTCTTATACGTCCAGGCGGCAGCCTGCGTGTTGTGCTTGATAGCGGCGTTCTCGGCAGGCAGGCCAAAGGCGTCAAAGCCGATGGGGTGCAGCACGTCGTAACCGCGCATGCGGGCCTGACGGGCCATGGCATCGCCGATGGTATAGTTGCGCGCGTGGCCCATATGCAGGTCGCCCGACGGATACGGGAACATCTCGAGCACGTACTTCTTGGGCTTGCTGTCGTCGGTGTCGACGGCAAAGAGGTTGGAGTCCTCCCAGGCCTTCATCCATCGGGACTCAATGGCCTGCGCGTCGTAGGCAGGGATCTCGTCCTTATGATCTGTGCAATCGCACATATCAGCTCCTTTAATCTTAGCTGGGGTCGGTCGGCTTGGCTTTATTCGCTACTGCGGACAGTCCTGCGCAAGACGAAGAGCACATTAAGTGCTCTTCTTTGCGTGCGGAACTTGTAGCGAACAAAGCCAAGCCGACCGACCCTAAGGTTAACTTGACTGATGATAGCAAATACGACAAGCGAGATGCCTGCGACTTGCAGGCATCTCGCTTTATCTTAATAACGTGGTTGCGAATCAACCGCTAATTGTTACCAGCCCAAGCATGGTCGGGTTTTCCAAGTGCCGCAGATTGCCGTGAAAGAGGAGCGACGCGTACTTTGGTACGCGAGCGACGGTTTGAACGGCAAGGTGCGGTGCTTGGGAAAGCCGCTTAGCGGTAGCTGACGCTCTGCTGGGAATCCTTGACGACTACGTCGTGGGCGCCGCCTTCGACGATTGAGGTCGAGCTCACCAGGGTCAGGCGTGCCTTTTCCTGGAGCTCGGGGATCGAGAGGGCACCGCAGTTGCACATCGTGGACTTGACCTTATAGAGCGTGCCGCCCACGCCGTCCTTGAGGGAGCCGGCGTAGGGAACGTAGGAGTCGACGCCCTCGACGAAGCTGAGCTTCGCGGCGCCGCCCAAGTCGTAGCGCTGCCAGTTGCGAGCACGCGCAGAACCCTCGCCCCAGTACTCCTTCATGTACTGGCCGTTGACGTTGACGCGCTCGGTCGGGCTCTCGTCGAAGCGGGCGAAGTAGCGACCCAGCATCATAAAGTCGGCACCCATGGCAAGGGCAAGCGTCATGTGGTAGTCGTAGACAATGCCACCATCGGAGCAAACGGGCACGTAGACACCGGTCTCCTCGTAGTATTCGTCACGGGCGCGGCAGACGTCGATCAGCGCGGTGGCCTGGCCACGGCCGATACCCTTGGTCTCGCGGGTGATGCAGATGGAACCGCCGCCGATACCGACCTTGATGAAGTCGGCACCGCAGTCGGCCAGGAAGCGGAAGCCCTCGGCGTCGACGACGTTACCGGCACCAACCTTGACGTCCTCGCCATAGTTGGCGCGGATCCACTCGATGGTGCGCTTCTGCCACTCGCTGAAGCCCTCGGAGGAGTCGATGCACAGAACGTCGGCACCAGCCTCGATGAGCAGCGGCACGCGCTCGGCATAATCGCGGGTGTTGATACCGGCGCCGACCATGTAGCGCTTGTCGCCGTCAAGCAGCTCGTTGGGGTTGGTCTTGTGGCTATCGTAGTCCTTGCGGAAGACGATGCCCATGAGGTGATCGTTATCGTCGACGATGGGCAGGGCGTTGAGCTTGTTGTCCCAGATGACGTCGTTAGCGACCTTGAGGCTGATGTTCTTGTCGCCCACGATGAGCTGCTCACGCGGGGTCATGAACTCGGAGACCTTCGTCTGGTGGTCATCGCGGCTGGGGCGATAGTCACGGCTGGTGACGATGCCCAGGAGCTTACCCTTGGGAGTGCCGTCGTCGGTGACCGGCATGGTGGAGTGACCGGTCTTCTCCTTGAGCTCGATGACCTGCTCCATGGTCATGTCGGGGGTCAGGGTGGAATCGGACTGAACGAAGCCGGCCTTGTGATCCTTGACGGCCTTGACCATAGCGGCCTCGGACTCGGCGCTCTGGGAACCGTAAATGAAGGACAGGCCACCCTCGGTAGCGAGCGCGACACCCATGTCGACGCCCGAGACAGACTGCATGATGGCGGAAACCATGGGGATGTTCAGGGTGATTGCCGGCTTCTCACCGCGCTTAAAGCGGGTTAGCGGCGTCTTAAGAGAGACGTTGTTGGGGATGCACTGCGAGGACGAGTAACCAGGGACCAGCAGATACTCCGAAAACGTGTGGGACTCACCGGGAAAGAACGTAGCCATGTTTCTCCTTTTTCCATGCGACCGGTCGGCTGCAGGCCTCGTAGGACCCAGCCCAACCTTGGGCGCCCAATACTGGGGAAGTATCTTAACGCACTTTGACTGCTACAATGCATGTTTTAAGAAGAGCACACGAGGGTTTGACGCAGGCTTTGCGTTTGCCCAGCAAACACTTTAGCGGGGAGACGTGGAGCACATGGACTACAAGACGACGGCAAAGTTGGTCATTCAAGCGTGCGACAAGGATCTGCCGGGCGTGTTCGGCCACGGCTGCGTTTTGCTGCTGCAGGGTATTGCCCGCGAGCACTCGCTCAACCGCGCCGCCAAGAGCATGGGCATGGCCTATTCCAAGGCATGGCGCATTGTGAACGAGGCTGAAGGTCAGCTGGGCTGCAAGCTCATCGAGCGCGACGGCGCCCGCGGATCCACCCTCACCCCCGCCGGCGAGCGAGCCATAGCGGTCTACGAGGAGCTGCAGGCCGACATCAACAAGGTCATTGCCACCAAAGCCGACGCCCTCATCGCAAGTATCAAAGAGTAGCCAATTTGGGACGGGGCTTTTTAGCCACACAACCCCTTCTCATAAGTTGCGGTGAAATAGGGACTGTTTATGCGGTTAAAGCCGAAAATCATTCCCTATTTCACCGCAACATATGTAGTCGAGGATGATTTAGCTAGTTGCGGAGGGCATTATCTAGGGTGGCGGCCACGATCAAGGGGTCGTCGCTGCCGGCGAAGAGGCGGATGGTGCTCCCCTGCTTGCCGCGCGGGGCCGAGAGGCGCGTCGTTGCGCCGCCGGCGGGCGATGTACGAAACTCCCCCGGCAAAGCATCGAAGAAATCACCCGCACTGCGCTCGATAAGGTCAAACTCAACTGCCGGGCCAAAGCCGTGCTCGAGGATTCCTGTCGCAACCGCATGGTCGGGATGCGAGCTCAGTCCGGGATAGCGCACGTTGCACACCATCTCGTTGGCGGCCAGATACTCGGCCAGCGCACGGGCGCGGTCGAAATGCGCCTGCATACGGACGTCGAGCGAGTCCAGTCCCCGCTCCAGCACACCGGCCTCGTCAGCAGTCAATTCAAACTTGGCCAAGCCACAGCCCTCAAGCAGGGCATGCGCGCACTCGGCCGCGGCATCCACACGATGGCGCTTGAGCTGCGAGCGCGCGACCGATACGGCAACCAACTTGCGCGGAGCATCACCGGCGCATACGCGATCGAGCGCCTCGAGCGACAGCGCAGAACCCAGCCGCAGCGAATCGCAGCCAAAAGCTGACGCCACGGTGTTGTCCACAACCAGCAGCGCATGGGCCTCACGCGCCGCCCGACCCAGCGCACGAAGATCAGGCACACGCAGACCAAACCCGCCGATGGAGTTGACGAGCCACCACAGGTGCGGACCCTCAGCGTCAAACGAGCCGGCAAAGCCACCGGACGCCGCAGCAAACGCCTCGACAGACGGCTCCCCCACCATCACAACATCGCAGCCGTCAAATCCGCTCGCAAACGCATCGGCAAAGTCATCCGCAAAGGCCACCAGGCGATCGCCGGGCCGTACAATCCCCAGCAACGACAGCGCTGCCGGCACATGCGACGCCGCAAGCAACCGCGCCTCACGCGCGCTGGCCCTAAAAGCCCAGGCCTCTTCTAGCTGCTGTACGCCCATACGGCACCTTCCCTCCAAAACAAAAACCCACGATGCGGATGTTTCCCGCATCGTAGGCTACGGCTGCAGTATAGCGCCGATATGCGACGAATCGCTTAGATGTTGAGCGCGTGGTAGGTCACATTCGCGCCCGGAGCGTCAACGGTCACGCCATAGGCCTCGGGATAGATGCGCGTCGAGAACACGAGCGCACCATCGTTCACAAACACCTCGACCGAGGAAACATCGCCAACAATGCGCACGTTACTAACCTCGTCGACGGGCTCCCAACGCACGGTACGACCGCAGCCGGCAGAAGCGCGACTCTCATCGGTAAATCGCATCTCAAAGCGCGAGGGCAGTTCGCCCTCGGCGGGAACAAACGCCAGCTTCAGCTCGCCATCAACGGTCACGGTAAACGCGCCGTCGACACCGTCAACGACAACGTCAAAGCAGGTATCGCCGTCAACCTCCAACGAGCCCGCCCCCACACGCACCGAGGCATAATGGCGCTCGATCTCGCGCGCCGGCTGCTGCAGCACCAAGCCGCCAGCACCGGCTGTAAGCTCACGCGGCACCGTCATACAGTGCTGCCAGCCACACGCCACGGTGGGTGCGTTGCCATAGGTCGGCTCATCGGGCATGCCCATCCAGCCGATCAGAATATGTCGACCATCCTCGGACGTAAACTCCTGCGGAGCATAGAAGTCAAAACCGGCGTCCCACAGGCGGAACTCGCCCAGCTCATAGGCACCGTCACCACCGGTGATGTCACCCGTTACAGGCATATAGCCAGCAGCATACACATTACCGCGGTCCCAACGACCACCTTCGAGCCCCTGGGGCGAGAAGGACAGCCACTTCACCGGTACACCGCCATCCGACTCAAGCTCAAGGTATCCCGGGCACTCCCACATAAAGCCAAAGCGCTCGGGCGTAGACACACGGCTCTCGAGCTCCCAGCTCAGCATATCGGCCGAGCCATACACCAAGATCTCGCCCACATCGCGCCCGGCACCCTCGCCGTGCATGGCGCAAAATCGACTATCGACATGCGGCCCGTCCACGCGACGACGCGCGCCCAGCACCATGTGGTAACGTCCATCATCATCGCGCCACACCTTGGGGTCACGCACGTGGCAGGTCAAATCCTCGGGATAATCCTCGGACGCCAGCACCACGCGCTTTTGGCTGAACTCCCGACCGGCAAGGCCATCAACGCTCTCGACATAAACAGTATCGGCGCGGCGGCCGGTATTGACGTAGTCGTACGTGCCGTCCGCATCGGGAAGCTTAACGTTGCCCGTATAGAGCACGCGAATGAGACCGTCCTCGGCAAGCGCGGAGCCCGAATACACACCGTGGCAATCGAACGGCTCGTCGGGCAGCAACGGAGCGCCAACATAGTCCCACGTCATAAGGTCGCGGCTCGTCGCATGGCCCCAGGCCTTAACGCCACCCTCGACATCAAACGGCGCATACTGAAAATAGGCATGGAACACGCCGCCTGCCTGGCAAAGACCGTTGGGGTCGTTGAGCCAGCCCGCCGGCGGCATTATATGGAAGCGCTGGCCATACGCGCCATGGCCGCACTCAGAGGCGGCGGCGTCAACAGCGGCAACCAGCTTTGCAAGGTCGCGGCCAAGTGCATTAGACATATCAAAGTCCTAACGGATCGAAAGTAACAAGGCGCCAGAGATCGGCACCAGATACGGGAAACGCCCGCGAGCATACAACCCGCGGGCATCCCCTCAATCAAAAGCTCTTAGGCCTGCTCGGAAGCCTTGGGCTCGTCCTTGTACAGGACAAACGAGACGGCAAAGGAAACCAGCGCGGCGACCGCAAACATGATCGCGTACTGCACGGGCTGGGCCAGGCACAGCAGGATACCGAAGATACCCGTAACACCCGTGCCGGAGGCAGCCAGCGAAGTGAGCGCGCAGACCAGGGCACCGCAACCGCCGCCGATGCAGCCGGCGATGAAGGGCTTAAAGAAGCGCAGGTTCACACCAAAGATGGCAGGCTCGGTAATGCCCATGAAGGCGGACAGGGCCGAAGGAAGCGCCAGACCCTTGATCTTGGCATCGCGGGTCTTAAAGGCAACGGCGAGTGCGGCGCCACCCTGAGCGATGTTGGCAGCACTGGCGATGGGCAGCCAGTAGGTCACGCCGTACTGGGCAAGCTGGCCCAGGTCGATGGCGGTGTACATCTGGTGGATACCGGTAACGACCGTGGGGGCATAGAACAGGCCGACGATAAAGGAACCGATGCCGAAGGGCAGGGTCAGCAGGGTCTGGATCAGACCGAGGATGGCGTTCTCGGCCCAGACAAAGATGGGGCCGACGGCAACGAGAGTCACGAGCACGGTCACGAACACCGAGACAAGCGGAGTCACAAAGAGATCGAACATCTCGGGAACGTTCTTGTGCAGGCGCTTCTCGAGGAAGGCGAGAATGGCACAGGCGATGACGATGGGGATCACATGACCCTGATAGCCGACCCACTCAAAGCTGTACACGCCGGGGATGACGTTGACCATGGTCTGCACGCCCTCGGAGGCAACCGTATAGGCGCTCTGCAGCGAGGAGTTGATGAATGCACCACCGACGACGGCGCCCAGGTACGGGTTGGCGCCAAAGGCCTTAGCCGCGGAGTAACCGATCAGGATCTGCAGAATGCCAAAGGACGTGCCCGAGACCAGGTCGGCAATCTTATAAATAAAGTTATTGGTGTCGAGCGAGATAAAGCCGTTGGAGGCCATAAAGTTGAGGGCGCTCATAATGCCCAGCAGCAGGCCCGAAGCCACGATGGCGGGGATGATGGGGACAAAGACGTCGCCGAGCACCTTAATGGCACGCATAAAGATGTTCTGCTGCTGCGCCGCTGCCTCCTTGACCTCGGCCTTGGTGGCAGCCTCGACGCCGCTGAGCGCAATGAACTCGTCGTAGACCTTGTTGACGGTGCCAGTGCCAAAAATAATCTGGAGCTGGCCCTGGGCCTCAAAGACGCCCTTGGCGCCGTCGATATTCTCGAGGGCCTCCTTGTCGACCTTGGCGTTATCGGCAATCACCAGGCGCAGACGCGTGGCGCAGTGTGCGGCCGAAACAACGTTGCCGGCGCCACCGATGTTGTCGAGCACCTCTTGGGCTGATTTGCGGTAGTCCATGACTTCCCTTTCCTCCAACGGGCGCATCTGTACCCGACCATCTTTGACACTTACACTGTAATCGTTTTCAGTTTCATATGTCTGTAATCGTTTTCACAGTAAGTTGAACGGTAGGAATAAGCCGGCGAAAGGTAGTTTTAAAGTAAAAAGAGGCGGCTCAGAGGCAGGCAGACGTGCCAAAGGCCTAGACATTCATAAGCTGATGGCCGAGCTTGAGCGTCTTTAGACCGCTCTCCCCCTCCACGCCATCGAGCGTGTTGATCAGCATATTGGTCGCCTCGACGCCACTGGTCAGGTAGCCATAATGCACGGTGGGAATGCCGCCCGTCAGCGCGCGCAAAAACGCGTTGTCGCCAAAACCGCTTACGCGGTGTATACCCTCGCCCACGCCGCGAACCTCATCGATGGCACGCAGTGCGCCCGCCGCCATGGTGTCGGTCGCGCAGGCGACAAACGAAACATCGGGAGCGACGGAAAGCAGCTCACGCGCCGCACCATAACCCGAGTCGAGCGTAAACGAGCCGAGGCGAATCAAGGCGGCATCGAGCGGGTTACCCGCGGCGCGCAATCCGGCCTCAAAACCGCGACGGCGGTCATAACCGGCCGCGCGGTCCTCTTCGGTAACTCCAATGTAGGCGATCTTGCCGTCCACGCGGCCTGCAAGCGCATGGCCCAGCTCAAAAGCGGCCTCGTAATCGTCGTGATAGACGCACGCCGCGCCCTCAACATTCTGGCCGATCAGCACGATGGGCACGCGGCACGACTCAATCGCCCGGCGATGCTCGTCGGTAATCATAGTTGCCACCAGCACAATGCCATCGACCGGGTGGTTTTGGAATAAATCGAGGTACTCGAGCTCGCGATCGGCCGCGTTGTCGGTATTGGCAAGCAGCATCTGGTAGCCACGGCGACCGAGCACCTGGCCAATACCGGCGGTAATGCGGCTTACGGATTCCGAGTTAATCTTAGGTACGATGACGCCGATGAGCTTAGTGGAACCGGTGCGCAGCGCGCGAGCCTGGCTGGACCGCACGTATCCTGTCAGCTCAATCGCCTGCTTAATGCGCTCGGCCTTGTCCGTCGATATGTAGCCACCGTTGAGGTAGCGCGAGACGGCGGCGCTCGAAACGCCCGCCAGCTCGGCCACATCTTTCATCTTTACCACGAGCACCCCTGTCATTGAAATCGCTTTCACCATAATACCCAACCCATGCCAGCAAATTGAGCAAATGAGACGGGCCCATGGATCATTTCAACCGCCCAGGTCGAGCAAACGTCAGCGAGCGGGCAGCTGCCGTGACGAGGTGCCGCGAAAGAGGAGCGAAGCGTACTTTATGTACGCGAGCGACGGTTTGAGCGGCAGATCGCCCGGCAGATGTCCGCGCAGCGTCGAGCGGTCCGGCGTTTGTTAAAACGCCGGAACATAGTTAGCCGTGGTACTCGCCGTTGTACTGGATGAGCGTGAGGTCTTCAACGCCGTCGAGCGCGCGAATGGCGTCAGCATAGGGCATATCCACACCATCCGAGAACACCTCGGCGGCCATCTCGACTTTGTCGCCGCGCATCGTCTTGGACTTGACGGTGAACTTGGTGCGCCCAAACGCGCGCACGATATCGTCGCCGGTGGTCTGGCCCGTGTAGTGGATGACCATCATGTACACGCGCGCCTTGTCCTGGTGGCTCGCAAAGCCGGCGATCATCACCACGATCACCACCGCCGTGAGCCCCACGAGCGCATACATGCCGGCACCGGCCGTAATACCCGTGGTAATGGCCCAAAACAGATACAGCAGGTCGAGCGGGTCCTTAACGGCCGTACGGTAGCGGACGATAGACAGAGCACCGACCATACCGAGCGAGATGACCACGTTGGTCGAGATCGCGAGCGTGACCATGCAGGTAAGCACGCACATGCCCACAAGCGTCACAGCAAAGCTACGCGAATACACCACGCCGGTAAAAAAGCGCTTGTAGACGTAATAGATCAGGATGCCCATGGCGAGCGCCACGAGCAGCGAAAGGCCGATCTTGGCAGGGTCGACCTGGCCAAACGCCTCCAAAACGGAGTTCTTAAAAAAGTCCCTGGTGCTCATGGTCTAAATATCCCCTCGGTTCCCAAAATCCGATTCCCAGTAGTTAAATCCGCGCAGGTAGGCGGTCTTTTCGCAACACAGGCAGTACTTAGAGACCGCCGTAAGCTCGGCCGCGCCCGGCGGCACCAAATCGCGCACCGGCTGCGGGCAAAACTCCGTAAACTTGACCTCCATCACCAGCTTGCCGGGCTCCAGGACCGGCAGCGCGGGCAGCGTCACGTCAAAGATATCGAAGCTTCCCACCGCGGCACGCACGTTCATGTCAAACGTAATACGCACGGTGCCCTCATCCATCACCCACGGCTCGCGCTCATAGTCCACGATGGTCCGCGGGCGCATCATGTTGCAGATACACTCGATGTAGAACTCGCGACAGAGCGGATAGGGGCTCCTCAGCAAAAAGCCGTAGTCGCCAGCCAGAATCTGCTCAAACTCGTCGCGCGTAAGTGGCGCATCCTCCTTGTAGATCCAGCTGCCGTACTTCTTTTTGCGCTCGAGCTTAATCACCTTGTCGCTGCCGTTATAAATGCGTACGCGATACTTTTTGCGCATGAGAATGCCGGCGTCTTTTTCCTCGTAGGCCGAGTTGCAGTAGTCGTCAAAGTACAGGCTGCGAATGGTGTAACCGCCCGCCCGCGCATGCTTGTCCAGCTTAAACACCGGCGCCATGCGACAGGCAAGCGCGGCGTGCTCGCCCTCGTTAATGAGATATTTGAGCTCGTGGCGGTAACGCTCCTGCGTGGCACGGCCAGGCGGGGCCGCCAAGCGCTCAAGCAGCGCGCTAGCCCTCCTCATACGTGTCCTCCACGACCTTACCGCCGTCTTGCACGTAAAAACACTTCATGCCGTAGTGCTTGCCGTCGTCGGTCACATAGTAGTCAAACGCATCTTGCGTATAGCCATCGGAGTTGGTGGCACGCACGCGCACAAAATACTGACCGGCATCGGGCGCATCGCAGGTCACCTCGGGAAGCAGCACGTCCTCGGCCTTAAAGACCACGTCGCTTATGGCATAGTCGCGCGCAAGCTCTACGGTGTAGCGAATGTCGCGCGCCTCAAAGTCGTAGGACGCGTCCCAGTTCATGCGCAGTTTACCGTTATCGATCTGCGGCACGCCGATGTAGAACGGCATGGGCTTTTTAAAACTCTCGCGAAAGCTCTTGTAGTTCTCCTCGATCTCGGAGGGAATCGCCGCGACGATCTGCTCGTATTGGTCCTTGGTGACAGGCAGATTGTCGATATCGGGCGAAGCAAAGACCAGGGATTCAGTCACCTCGCGGTAGCGCTTGATCATCTTGGTCAGGCGAGTCTCGGTCAAATACGAGCGCAAGTCCTTGACGGCACGGTCGAGTTCGCTGCGGAACGACTTGCTGCGCAACGCGCGGTTAAACAGCACGTTACCCCAGTAGTTGCTTGCGCCGCGCTCCCAGCTCGCGTAGTCCGAAAACCCGGTAAGAGAAAGCTCCAGCTTACGCAGCATGCCGTCGTTATCCCAATCCAGGATATACCAGACCTTGGAGTTAAGCGGGCTGTACAGATAGCAGTTACGGTTCTGCGTATCGCAGTTGCCCGTCAGGATCTGAAACGCCAACCAATAGACCAGGTTCTCGGTATCAAAGCAGGTGTCGAGCACGTCATCGATCTTTTGCGATTCGTCGTTGAGCGCATCGAGCATCTCGATGAGCTTGGTGTGGTCCGTATCGCCCTTAATCTCGAGCATGCCTTCAAAGCTTGCCTGGTTGTAGTCGGGATCATCGGCAAGCTTAATGGTGTCCTCGTAGCGATGGAAATCAAAGCTGTTCACCTTGTACAGGTGCCCGCTCTTGTCCAGGCCATGTGCCTTAAGCGCCGTCTTGTTGAGCTGCTCCACCTGCGTAAACAGGCCGTAGTCCTCAAAGGTATCGTTGGACTTTTCGGTCTGGTCGCACACCCACAGATGCACAAACTGCGTGCGCAGGCCCATCATCTGGGGAATCCCGCGGATAAGGTCATAGGCCATCTTGTTGCGAAAACGCATACCCTCGCCCATGTGCTTGTTGAGCGCAATCGCACGCTGCTGGCGCCAGGTACCTTTTCCTTTTTTGAGCTCCACCTTGTAGTTCTTCTGCGTATAACCGCTCGACGTCTGGCCACGCACCTGCACGGTAGCATTGGGCGCTTCCTCGCCATAGCCAACCTCGCCGGCAACTGGGCCCTCTTCGTCGCCCGGCTGCAGCAGGCCCATAACCTGATAGCGCGTCACACCCATGTCGGCATAGTCATACACCGAGTACGTGTTGATCTCGGCCCAGCTGTGGTCGGTGTTCTCGGAGCTGTTGCCGCGCGAGACCGTCAGGTACATGGTTACAATGCCCGAGTCGTCGTAGACCTCGTACAGCTCGTCCTTATCGCGCAGGTGCTTGGTACCGTCCGAGGACTCGGCCTTTTTAATCTTGTCCTGCTTTTTGACCTTGTTGGTCGAGGAGTCTTCCTGCACCGAGCAGCTCGAAAGCAACAGCGCACCGGCAGCCGCCTCAAACAGGCGACGACGAGACATCATCCTATCGGTCATCAGAACCTCCCCAATGCTTGCGATACACGTGAACTACTGCGCGCTCAAACGCGCCATGTGGCTCACCCTCATGGCGACCTTCCTCATAACGCTGCTCGGCACGGTCGAGCAAGCGGCCCAGCTGTGTAAAGCGACCCGTTTTGACGGTCGCCACAATGGGCTGCTGGCTCAGGATACGATACGGCAAGTTGGCGGTATAGGTATCGAGCCGCAGCAGCGCCACGATAAAAAACACCGCTGCACCCAACAAAAAGCCAAAGCCGTAAAACTGCTGCGGCAAGAGCAGAGAAACGGCAGTCGCCAGCCCGGCCACACCGGCAAACAACCCCGAGGCCAGCACGGCCCCCTTGTAGTCGGTAAAGTAAAGCAAGATGAGCATCACCGTATTGCCCACGGCATACAGGCCATAGCCCACGCACAGCGTGCGAAAATACCCGTGCATAAGGTTGTTAAAGCCCAACGGTAGGGCCGACAGCACCGTGGTCTCGAGCGAGATGACCGCCGCGGTCACAAACAACTGTTTGAGCGCGCAAAAGCGCAGTTCGCTGTTAAGCGTGGAGAGCATCTCCTCCTCTGCCACCACAATGTCGCCCACTACGCCGCCGTCGTTGAACAGGCTGTAGTAGTCGCGGTAGCGCGGATAGAAGTTAACCTCGACCGACACCACAAAGTTGACGGTCGTGACCAGGATCGTCAAAAACGCAATGAGCGCCGGCACATCGTAGTAGGGCGCACCATAAAACAAGCCCTTGACCTGCACGCCAATGGGACCGGCCCAAATAATCACCAGGTGCGCAAAGAGTCCCAGATTGGTTAATAGACCCGTGAGCGCCAGCGGTATAAACTGATCGAGCCACTGCAAAAAGGGCCAGGGGCTGCGGTCGCTCTGAGGAAAATACCGGTACAGCAGTACCAAGTCCCAGGCGAGCATGACGCCGTAGCCCAGAGCAATTGACGCCAACAGGCCCTCGACCGGCGGCAGTCCCAGCGCCAGCGCGGCCAGGGCGCACAGGCACGCCACGCCAATGGCGGCCGCAAAGCTGCACAGAATGCCACGGTAATCCTTGATGGCCGTGAGGTAACTCATGCCGTTCCAGTTGACGATCATAATGTTGAACAGCCACAGGCACAGCAGCCCCTGCAGCAGCGTGGCGCCCGAGAACAGCAAAAAGGCGCCGTAGAGCACCGTGCCCGCAACGAGCATGATGGCGTTGGAGCCCCAAAACGAAGGCAGTATCTCATCCTCGCGCTCGGCAAACAACATATCAGCCAAAAAGCGCGTGACCGGCATGGAGAAAAAGCTCGTGAGCAAAAGTGAGGCCAGCAGTGTGTAGGTCACCATGCACACCAGCAGATCCTGGTTGGCACGGCCCACACCCCACAGACCGCACAGCACCAAGATACCCACCTGGAGCAGCACGCCCAACAGCATGGGACCCGTGCAAACAATGCCGGCGTAGCCGTAAGCGCGCATCGTGGCAAACAGGCCCTTGCGCCTAAACAGGCGCTTGAGCTCAAAACCAATTCCGGCCACCGGCTACTCCCCCTCTCTGGGCAGGTTAAACGCACACGCCGTCTCGTCGTACAGCGCGCGATAGTTGGCGAGCATCTGCTCGTGCAAAAAGTACGTGGCAACGCGACGCTGCCCGCGCTCCCCCATCTCAATGCGACGGGCGCGGCTCACGCACATGCGTTCCATGGCATCGGCCAAGCCCTTGCGATACATAGGCGGCGTCACAAAACCTGCCACGCCAAAGCCATCGCCCGGAGCGCCTTCGAGCAGCTCACGGCAGCAGCCCACCTCGGTCGTCACGCAGGGACGGCGCGATGCAAGCGACTCCAGCACGCTGAGCGGCTGACCTTCGGAGATGCTCGTCAAAATGGTAAAGTCGAGCTTTTCCATGTACTCGACCACGTTGACGCGGCCGGTAAAGATCAGGTCGCGCACGCCCAGGGTTTCGACCAGCGCGTGGCACTCGGCGCCGTACTCCTCGTCGTCCACGCCGCCCATAATGTGCAGGCGCACCTTGGGCAGGCGCTCGTGCAGCTCAAAGAAGGCATAAATCATTGTCTTGACGTCCTTGATGGGCGCCAAGCGCACCACCGCGCCAATGTCCACCCAGCCGTCATCGGGCTTTAAGGGAATATCCTTAAAGCGGTCGAACTGGATGCCGTTGGGGATAACCAGGCATTTGTCCGCATCGCAGCCCATATAGACCTGCGTCTTGCGGGCGTTATGGAACAAACTCGTCACGCGGAAGGCGCGGCGGTAGATTTCCTCCGAAAGCAGGTAGAAAAAGCGGATCCAGCGGTCCTTGAACGACGGCACCACCCAATCGGCGCGAATGATCTCTTCCTCGCGCTCGCGGGTGTAGATGCCATGCTCGGTCAACAGCACCGGCGCATGGTGAACGCTTGAGCCCAGGCAGGCGAGCAGACCACCGTAGCCGGTCGAGATGGCATGGTACACATCGGCCACCGGCACCTCGCTGCCCAACAGGTAGAGCACGGGCAGCAACATGGAGCGCATGGTGTGGAATGCATCGGCAAAGGGCGTGTAGGGATACTCGGCCAGGCACACGTCGCGAAAGATATCCATAAACGTGCGGCTCTGCAAAAACGAGAGCGGATGCACGCGACGGCGGTAGAAGATATCGAATAACACGTCCCAGTCCGGATTGGAGAGCGACACCAGACGGCGTAACGCCTCGCGCTCACGGTCGTTAAAACTGGCTTCATGTTGCTCACCCGAAAGCCGCAGGGCATCGTCCAGGAACACCTCGTGCACCTCGACCACGTTGCCGGGCAGCTCGTAGACAAACTTGCCACGGTCGGCAGCATGCGCGCCGATCACCCACAGCACAAACTCGTGCTCGGGCATGGCCGTAATGTAGCCATGCATCCAGGTAGATACGCCGCCGTGCACATAGGGGTAGCAACCCTCGAGTACCAGACAGATTCTCATTTATCGCCATCCTCCTTGCGCTCGATCGTCACGGTCTTATCATTTGCCTTGAGCAGATACAGATTGCCCGTAAGGTGCATCAGTTCGCCACCCGTCACCGCACCCGGCTCGCCATTATTGGCGCGGAACATGAGCCACGCCTCGTCGTGGAAATTGCCCAGGCTGAGCGTCCAGGCATCCGCGCTGGTATCCACGCTCACCGTCACGGACGAAAAGCGCTGGATGGCACCGGAGCACTCCGACGCCGTCTGGTGCCGCAGGTCGGGCGCGGATTTGGTAAGCCACTCCAGGTAGTCGACCAGGCCGCCCTTGTAGACCTCCCAGCCCTCCTTGGCACCACGATCGGGATCGAGCAAGTCGTCCGGGTGCATAAAATGCGTGCTCACGTAGTGCATGTTGAGCTCGGACACGGCTGCCAGGCGCATATAGGAATCGTCGACCATGCCGCCCGAGACAATACGTGGCTGCTCCACAATGCCGTCGCTCGCCACGCCAAACTCCTGCACGTAGGGCAGGTCGGTGCCATCCTCAAAATACGTGCTGGCGATGGTCTTAATGCGCGGAACGTCGGTGCCGATGAGCTTGCGCGCTCGGGCCGAAAGGATATTCGACGGCGGTACGTAAACCGAGCCATGAGCGTTGGGCAGAACCTCGTCCTGAAACGCGATAAGTTCGTTGAGCGAAGCGACGAGCGTCTCTTTGTTCTTCCAGGTCTTGTAGACGTACAGCGTGCCGTAGTCGGTGTCCCAGAGCGCGAGCGGCTGATGGTTGTAGCCGTGAAAGCCCAGCTCGCCGCCCATCTGCAGCAGCATGCCGCCAAAATATCGAAACTGCGTGGTATCGGGTTGGCGCGCGGGCTCGGTCTGGTTGACCGCGTCCTCGTAGTTTTCGATCATCACGCCGGTATAGCGAATGCCATATTTTTGCGCGAGCTTTTGCAGATCGGGCCACCAGACCTTGGTGTAAAAATCCGCAATGGAAAGGCCGTAGTCACGCTTGATATAAGTACCATCGCCCGAGGGCACGGGGCTAGGAAAGTCGTCCAAATAGAACACGGCGCTGTTGATGACCGGATAGGCCGTAGCATCGCCCAGCAGACTGATCGCCGCGGCGAAAAAGCCGCGCATGACCTTGTCGTAGATACCGATATTGCACACCACGGTGCGCCCGCTACCGCAGTCATTAGACCAAATGAGCGGGGCGCCCGCATCGCCAGTCTTAGCCCACTCACGCGCCGTCTCGCGCAGCGATACTGAAAGCGACGAATCAAAGGGGTCCGAGAGCTCGTAGCGCTCTCCCCCGCCCAGCATAAAGTCCTCACTCGGCACAATGCTTTCGGCTTTTACATAGTCATATCCGGCCGATTCAATGCCAAGCTTGGAGGCAATCACTTGCAGATAGCTCGAGTTATCCGGCGGCATGGCGAGCATAAGCGAACCGCCGGCACTCACCCAACTCATCAGATCGGTCAGATGCGTACCCAGTCCGTCAAGCGAGGGCATAAGCACAATCACGCGATCAAACGACGTGAGCGATGGGATCGCATCCGCACCGTCGGTGGCAATATCAACATCGCGGTGGGCGATCTTCATGTCCAGCAAAATCTGGTCGAACTGGTCTTTAACGTCGTCGACGCTATCTTGGTCCGAGTCGGTAATGACCAGGCACGTGGGCTTTTGGCCAAATATTGCCGAGGAAGCCGGCACCGCATCGTTGGCGGCAAGCATCCCCAGCTTATGCTGGCCCGCACTGTACTGTACGCCGGCGCGCTCCACCAGCAGCACGGCCGCCATGGCAATAAAGACCGCCCACACCACAAGCAGCCCCATCCAGCGAAAATGGCCCGCACGGTCGCGGATATGCTGTACCACGCTCATCGGGCCTCCTCTCCGTTGCGCCAAAACGCCAGTTCCTCGCGGTTGGCGGCGCTCAAGTATACATGCTGTTTGTCAATCGCATCGATCACGCGGTGGACCTCGTCACCGTCGCGGCGCATCACCGCAAGGCGCAGACAAAGCATCCAAACCTCCTGCTCCTCGGGCACATCGAGCACCAGCTGGTCGGTCACGGCCTGCGCCTCGTCGATCTGTCCGACATCGGCCAGCGCCGTCGCGTATCGAATGCGAAGCTCAAGGGTGTCCTCGCGCTCGCAGCGACGCGCAAGCAGGCGCGCGTACTGTTGGCGCTGAATCTGAGCCACGCGCCCCTCGGCCAGGCCCGAGCCCAAGTATTCACCAAGAAAATCGCAGTATTCGTTGAGGTTTTGCGCGCGCGGGTCCGTCTTAAAGGCACGCTCCAGCTGCTGCAGTTTAAGGTCGGACTCCTTGGAGATCTGCGCCACCGCCGTCGCGGCATAGTGAGCCACCTCAACGTCGTCGTTAAGCTTAGCCGCCTGCAGCTGCGCCAGGTACGCGTCGGGCTCCTCGGTGAGCATGGAGAGCATTAGGCGGCGCCGTTCTGCCGGGTCGTTGACGATGAGCGCCTCCTCGAGCGGCACTACGCCTGCATCGGCATCACGTTCGTGCACTAGGATGCTGCGATGCAGGTCGTCGTTGAAGCGCAGCGACTCCAGCGCAGACTCTTTCAGCCCCTCGCCAAACACCGCGCCGCGGACCGATAGCAGAACCACCAGCAACAGGCCCCACAGCGGCACCAGCACTATCACAGCCAGCATATGCCCGCGCACCGGCAGCAGGCCCAACTTCATGAGCGTCCACAGCATCAGACAAACCAGAGCATGAATCAGCAACAAGACGGCGGCAACGACAAGCGAGATCAAGCGGCACCCCCCTCACCGTCACCGGTGTAAGCGATGTGCTGCAGTAGCGCCACGATGTCCTCGCCGTCGACGGGCTCCACCGCAATCCACTTTGCGCTCAGGCGCTCGCGGATAATGGGCAGATCGCACGCCTTTGCCTGGCGCATAAGCAGGTAAAGCACGTCGCCGTCGACCAAGCCCGCCGCATCGCTCTCGCGGATTGCCGACCCAATTGCACCCACCAGCTCGCCGACAGGCTCCATGCCCGGTACCACGCGCAGGAGCAAAAAACTGCCCATCTTGCCATCTGCCAGCGCCTGCTCGGCCGCGAGCTCTTGGCCAAAGGCAGCCTGCTTGAGCACGCAAGTGCCGTCAACGCAGCGTTTATCCTGTGCCACCGCCTCATAGTCAAAGGCACGGCCCAGCGCGCTTTCGACCAGGCCGCACAAGATGCGGAACAAGTTTTGATAATAGAGGGTCATTTGGTTTTCGGCCGCGCGACGTACAAAGATCAACACGGCGGGTGCCCCGTCGCGCTCGATCGTGTATCCAAACATGGGAAGCCCCGGCGTCAGCTCGCGGTTCACCCACAGATTCGAACGACCCCCGTCGCCCAAAAGAGGTGCAAGCTGCTCAAGCGTGAGCGAGCGTGCGGCATCTTCGGCAATCGCGGGACTTGCTGCCACCAGGCGTGCAAATGCCCCGCCCGAAACATGGTAGATCGCCACCGAATCGTTCTCGAGGATCTCGCCCAGAAGCTCGCAGCACTTGCGATAGATGTCGCGTGGGTTGAACACGTCGAGCTCCTGCGTCACGGCAAAGATCTTGCCGAAGCTGTCGTGGCGACCCACGATCTGGCGCCTGTACGCGCGCTTGTCCTCGATCGCGTCGTGGTAGAGCTGCGTAAGGAACGTATTGCGGTTGCGCACGAGCTCGTTTTGATCGCGCTCCGCCCTAATGGCTTCGCTGTTGCGCAGCTGCACATAGCCGCACACGGCACCCACAACAAAGTACGCAATAAACGGCAGCCAGTTGGACGGCTCGTAGAACAGGCCCTGGAAGGTATAGCCGTACAGAGTAAAGTAACTCGCGGCCAAACCCACCGACGCCAGCAGCGCCGCAACCAGGCCAAAGTCCAAGCCATACAGCGTGCCGATGAGCACCACGTAGAGCAGGCGATAATCGAGCACGTTGAGCTGGGTCGATTGGGAGAACAAGCGCTCCAGCACTTCAAAGAGCACCCAGGCGGCTGCCGTCTCCAGGCATTTGACAGGCAGCGTGCGCATTTGAATGCGGTCGATGGCCGCGCGCAAGGGGTTGACCTTCTTTGCACGGCCAGCATCCCAGCGAGCCTGAATGGTCGAGAGGTCGCGCAGCAAGTCGTAGCGCTGAAACCAGCCATAGCGCACGCGAGCGACGTCGCTGGCGGGCAGGGCGTAGCCGGCAGAATCGCCATAGGCAACTGAGAGCCCTGGGAACAGCGCCTTGAGGGCGTCGCCCACCTCACCCACCGTGTGATGGAAGGTATCGGCAACGTCGAGCGTCTCAAAGGAGGCGTCCCAGCTATCAAAGATGCGGCATACCAGCACCGAAAGCTCCTCGGCACACAGCAGAGGAAACGCCGCATCCTGCGCGCCCTGCAGAGCGGCCGATCCGGTTGAGCACGCGTCGAACATCGGCACCAAAAACGGGTCCTCCAGCGCGGCAGACGCGGTATACAGGAACGGCACGCGCAGGATCTTGGTCTGAACACCCTCGCGAGCAGCGTAGTAGCGGCACAGGTCGTTGGCTGCGTGCGCGATAATGCCCTTGCCCGTTCGCCCTGCGGCATCGGCGGCACCCTCGGCACCCGCGGGCCCCGCTACATACAGTAGTTGGACCCGGCGGCCCGCGCACGTACGAAAGACCGAGCGCAGCAGCTCGATATCGCCCACGGAATCGGTATGCGGGGTAAGGTAATTAGACAGGTAAACCACGCGGTCGAACTCGTAGGCCTGATCCAGGTGCTGGAGGAGCTCTTTCCACGAGGCATGGGGCGACGACTCGTCGCGGCGCGCTTCCGCGGCAGCGACGACCTTAACGTGGTCCCCGGGGAACGCCTTGGCACAAAAGTCATCGTCAACATATGCGGTGTTGCCAACAACCAGCACCTCCATGGCGTACTCCTCCCCTAAAATCCACTTCTGTCATAGTCAAACATGCGTATTTTACGCTGTCAACGCGAGTTGGAACGCCTTTAAGGCTGTTTTAAGAACTTTTTTAGAGGATGTGGGGACTTCGAGAGTGCAAAATGAGCGCCCAATCCGGAAGTGCGGTGAAAAACCGAGAACGGTCGACCAGACCCCAGTTTTGGGCATCCGCGACCTGCGGTTTTGTTGGCAAAAATCGGTGTGTGCGGTCGCGCGCGCAGACGTGGTGTAAGAGTGTCCTGAGGTCCGTCGCTGCAAGTCCCGATGTTACTCCTTCTTGAGGCCGTGCTTCTCGACTATCTCGTCCACTATCTCCCTGGCGCGCCGCCCGAGCGCGCGGCGCCTCC
>DBFEIO010000007.1:0-15618 GCA_048330275.1 Collinsella sp. | reverse complement strand
TTCGCCGCCGACTCGGAGCCGTGGCCTCGCTCGAAGAGCCCGATCGCCGCCCTCCTGGCCTCGATGTCGTGCTTCACCCTCAAGTCGACACGCATAAAAAGCCTCCCATTTCTCGTGTCCAAGAAATGGGAGGCAGTTCAGGGCGGGGGCGTCTTTTTTCCGAAAACTGGTACGACTCGTTTGAAAGCTCGCACCCTCAGATTCACCTTGACGTGTGGCATCAGCCAACGGCTACATGCTTTGAATCACTCGTGCTTGGCATTTCGGATGCGGCCATCTCATTTGAGGAACCAAGGGACGGTGTCCTTTCTTCGAAATACTTGGGTGAAAAGGAGCTCAAGGTTCTTTCGGGCCCGGCGGGTCATCAATCTGTGAGTGCTATGACCGTTCGTGAGTTACTGGGCGGCAGACTCGCTGTTCCCATTAATTTGTCACCCTGTCTCAATGCAATCAATCAATGTCCTGAAGCCCAGCTGGTTAATTTCCGCTTCCGCGATGTCGAATACGGAAACAGGGCGCAGGCTGAGTTTCTTCAAGCCGGGGGATTGATATTGAGTTTTTCTGGCTCTTCTCTCGCATCAAATGGATTGGAGGTGAGCGAGTGCTCCATCGAAGGCTCGCATGACGTAGCCTTGCCCATCTACTTTTGCTATCGACAAAATGCCTGGACCGATCGACACCAGACGGTTTTTCTGCACCTATTGCGTCATCTCGCTTCGTGAGGCCTTTTGGCCTCGTGTCGTCAAGTGATTATTGACGCCTTGTAACACATAGCTGACAGCTTTGCCCTCATGCTTTTCCAAGATTCCGATTTAGATTGCTGACTCTTGGAGGGTGGAGCATGAAAAACCGTACGGTTTTGCTTTATATGACGTTCGTTTTTCTGTCGAACTTCAGCACCATTTTGTATTTTCTGACGGTTTACCTTGAATTCGTCGGATTCTCGATGGTGGCGATTTCTAGCATGATGATTGCATACCAAGTGAGCAAGTTCATTCTTGAGGTTCCTACTGGTTATATTGCTGACAGGTTTGGACGAAAGGTGAGCGGCCTCGTTGGCATTGTGGGAATGCTTGGGTACTACGTCGCCCTGCTTCTCGTCCGATCTCCTCTGCTTTTAATCGGTGCGTTCGCTCTCAAGGGTTTTGCCGTTGCATGTGTGAGCGGATCCATAGAAGCGATTTACATTGACAGCGTCTCTCAGGACCAGCTCGTAAGACTTAATGTCATTGAGCGATTCGTTTTCTATGCCTCTTATGCCATCTCCGCTTGCGTGGGCGGTTTCATTTCGTCTGTCGGTGCATATCTCATTGGTCTTTCGGCAGATATCATCGCAATGGTGTTGACGTTGGTTGTTGTTGTCTGCATTCCTGAGATGCGAAGAGGGGGCATTGCGGCGACACCTGAGCGTGGAATGAGCCCGAAGATGATCGGTGCCTCTATTGCCTGTAATGGCATTCTTCGGTCAGCGTTCATCATGGACTGTTCTCAGGCATTTGCTTTTGTCGCCCTGGAAGACTTTTTCTCACTGCTGCTTGCGGGTCGCGGAACGAATGCCGTCGCTTCGGGTGTGACCATTGCGGTCCAGCTCCTTGCCTCGGCCTCCATGGGGCTTATTGTGCCCAGTGTGATTGCCCATGTCGACAAGGGCCGTTTTGCGCGTATTTGCGGCATCGTGCGCCTTTTCCTGACTGCTCTGTTTTTGATTCCCTTTACTCCGGTCTATTTGCTGCCCGTGTTCTATGTGTTGCAGACGGTCGCTTACTCGTTATTTGCTCCAATTAAATACTCAATTTTTCAAAATGCTGCCGATTCTTCGATGCGCTGTTCGCTCATTTCGGTTCAAAGCCAGATGGTGGCGGTTGGTGCCGTTCTTTTCTATCTGCTCAACGCTGTGTTGAGTAACGTTGCGGGCATTCGAGTCGTATTGCTTGTTGCGCTCGGGATTTCTTCCCTGGTGTATATCCCCGCGCTCTTTCGTTTTACAAGTCAAAGGCCGTGAGTATTTGGGCATCGATAACTTATATATCAACGCAATAAACCCGAGCGCGAGGGCGTTTGGGTTTATTATTAAAGCGTATGTAACCTGGCGGCGCCACACCGCCTGTTAGTAGGGAGACACATGAACGTTCTGGTCGTCAACGCAGGATCTTCGACCCTTAAGTATCAGGTCATCGATACCAAGTCCCACAAGGTGTCCGCAAAGGGCTCCTGCGAGCGCGTCTGCTTTACCGGCGGCACTTTCACCCATGCTGCCAACGGCTCCAAGAAAGTGACCGAGAACATCGAGTTCCCCGACCACAAGGTCGCCATCGAGGTCGTCCTGAAGGACCTCGAGGCCAACGGCGTCAAGATCGAGGGTATCGGCCATCGTATCGTTCAGGGCGGTTGGTACTTCGGCGATTCCTCCCTCGTCGACGAGGACGTCCTCGCCAAGATCCGCGAGGTCGCCCCGCTGGCGCCGCTGCACAACAACCCCGAGGCCAACGTTATCGAGTACTGCCTCGAGCAGTATCCCGACCTGCCCAACGTCACGGTTTACGACACCGCTTTCCACTTCAACATGCCCGAGGTCGCCAAGACCTACGCCCTGCCCAAGGACGTCTGCGACAAGCTGCACATCCGTAAGTACGGCGCCCACGGCACCAGCTACCGTTATATCTCCAAGAAGGTCGCTGAGATGACCAACGGCGAGGCCCGCAAGGTCGTCGTGTGCCATATCGGCTCCGGCGCTTCCCTGTGCGCCATCGAGGACGGCAAGTGCATGGACACCACCATGGGCTTGACCCCGCTCGACGGCGTCATGATGGGCACCCGCTGCGGCTCCATCGACCCGGCTACCGTGTGCTACCTGCAGCGCGAGGGCGGCTATACCTTCGACGAGGTCGACGAGATGATGAACAAGAAGTCCGGCCTTTTGGCTGTGACCGGCGGCAAGACCAACGACTGCCGCAACGTCGAGGAGCTCGCCGCTGCTGGTGACCCCGAGGCTCAGCTCGCCTTCGACATGTTTGTCTACAAGATTGCCGCCAAGGCTGCCGAGATGGCCACTTCTATGTGCGGTATGGACACCCTGGTCTTTACCGCCGGCATCGGCGAGCACGCTCCGGCTGTCCGCGCCGGCGTTGCCGACCGCCTGGCCTTTATGGGCGTCAAGATGGATCATGCCCGCAACGCCCTGCGTGGTGACGGCGCTTGGTGCCTGTCTGCCAAGGATTCCAAGGTCAAGATTTTCGTCATCCCCACGGACGAGGAGTTCATGATCGCTTCCGACGTCGAGCGCATCGTCAACGGCAAGTAATTGATACAAGGGGAGGGGACTGGATGGCCTTGTGCCGTTCAGCCCCCTTTTTACGCTCTTTGGGCGAAGAGTTTGATAGATATTTATCGAATTCTGATAACTTCTTATTAAGGATACGGCCGCCTTATGGGTTTGCCGACCGTACTGTAATCACGAAGGAGTCTCATGAACGTACTTGTTGTCAACGCCGGTAGCTCAAGCCTTAAATATCAGCTTTTGGATACCGATACCCGCGAGGTTTTCGCCAAGGGCAACTGCGAACGTATCGGTTCGGACATGGGCATCTTTGGCCACTCCGAGAACGGCGGCGCCAAGCAAACCGAGGAGGTCCCCTTCCCGGATCACCGTTCGGCTATCGCACGTGTGCTCGAGGAGCTCGAGAAGACCGACTTTACGATCGATGGCATCGGCCACCGTATCGTTCAGGGTGGCTGGTACTTCGATGATTCCGCGGTCGTCGACGATGAGGTCATGGCTAAGATCCTCGAGGTGGCACCGCTTGCTCCGCTGCACAACTACGGCGAGGCAGCGGCAATCGAGTATTGTCGCGAGAAGTATCCGGAGCTGCCCAACGTGGCCGTCTTCGACACCTCGTTCCACATGACTATGCCCGAGGTCGCCTACACCTACGCCCTGCCCAAGGACGTGTGTGACAAGTACCACGTGCGCAAGTACGGCGCCCACGGTACGAGCCACCGCTACGAGTGGATGATGGCCAAGGAGATCCTGGGCTCGCGCTGCCACCGTCTGCTTTCGTGCCATCTGGGCAACGGTGCCTCGCTTGCCGCCATCGAGGACGGTGTATGCCGCGATACCACGATGGGCCTCACGCCGCTCGACGGCCTGATGATGGGCACCCGTTGTGGTTCCATTGACCCGGCCACCGTGTGCTACCTGCAGCGCGAGGGCGGCTACAGCTACCAGGAAGTCGATGACATGATGAACAAGCAGTCTGGTCTGCTTGCCATCTCGGGCATCTCCAACGACGCCCGCGACATCCGTACGCGCGCCTCCGAGGGCGACGAGCGTTGCCTACTCGCCTTCGATATGTTCGCCTACAAGGCCATGCAGCAGGCCGGCTCCATGATCGCTTCCATGGCGGGCGTGGACACCATCACCTTTACCGCCGGCATCGGCGAGAACGACTGGTCGATCCGCAAGGCCTTCTGCGACTGCTTTGAGTGGCTGGGCGTGCGCATCGACAACAACAAGAACCGAGAGGCCGTGGGCAACGGCCCGCAGGTCATCAGCGCCGCCGGCTCTTCCGTCACGGTCATGGTCATCCCCACCGACGAGGAATACATGATCGCCCACGACGTCGAGCGTCTGACCAAGAACAACTAACGCGTTCGCTTGCGATTGAGCGAAAGGCCTCCCGAGCAGCAGCTCGGGAGGCCTTTTTGCTAGCAGGCGGAAATTCCAGTCCCAAAGTTATCATCACCAGTAACGCCTGCGCTCCCAGCAACGACACCCATCCATTCAGATCCTCAGCCCCAGCTCGTAGCCAAGCCGCCGTCCACTCCAGATGCTCTGATTGCTACGTGGCGGCAGGGGCCCTACAGGGTAAAGCTCTGAAAACATTCCGCAGGACGGAGGAAGCCCCCGCCGCACGTAGTGCGCAGCGGGGGCTTCCGACATGTCCGAGGACGTTTTCAGAGCTTTACCCTGTAGGGTCCCGAGGGGCTATGTCCGCTACTCAGCCATCTGAGCCTGGACGGCGGTGATGGCTACGACACCCACGATGTCGTCGGCAGAGCAGCCGCGCGACAGGTCGTTGACCGGCTTGGCGATGCCCTGCAGGATGGGGCCGTAGGCATCGGCGCCGGCGAAGCGCTGGACCAGCTTGTAGCCGATGTTGCCGGCCTCGAGGTCGGGGAACACGAGCACGTTGGCCTTGCCGGCGACAGAGGAGCCGGGAGCCTTGAGCTGGGCGACGGTGGGGACGATAGCGGCGTCGAGCTGCAGATCGCCGTCGATGGCGAGCTCGGGAGCCTTCTCCTTGCAGAACTTCACGGCCTCCTGGACCTTCTTGGCGACCTCGCCGCCGGCGGAGCCCATGGTGGAGTAGGAGAGCATGGCCACGTGCGGCTCAACGTTGCCCATGAAGGTGGACCAGGAGTGAGCGGAGGCGATGGCGATCTCGGAGAGCTCGTCAGAGGACGGGTTGATGTTGAGGCCGCAGTCGGCGAAGATCAGCGTGCCGTCGGTGCCGAACTGCGGGGTGTCGGTGCACATCACGAAGAAGGCCGAGACCAGCTTGGTACCCGGGGCGGTCTTGAGGATCTGCAGCGCGGGGCGCAGGGTGTCGGCGGTGGAGTGGCAGGCGCCGGAGACCAGACCGTCGGCGTCGCCCATCTTGACCATCATGGTGCCAAAGTAGGTGGCGTCCATCACCTGCGCGCGAGCCTGCTCGATGGTAACGCCCTTCTTGGCGCGGAGCTCGGCAAACTTCTGTGCGTACTCCTCGTGCTTCTCGGCGTTGCGCGGATCGATGACGGTGGCGCCGGGGACGTTGATCTCGTTGGGATCGCCCAGGATGACGATGTTGGCCAGGCCTTCCTCGATGATCTTGTTGGCTGCGACGATGGTGCGCGGATCCTCGCCCTCGGGCAGGACGATGGTCTTAAGGTCGGCCTTGGCGGCAGACTTCATACGGTTTAGGAAATCGCTCATGTTACTCCTTGCAAGCGTTTCGCTAAGCTCCAGGCGCCCGGCTGTTCACGAATAAACCCGCTGCTAGCGGGTTTACCTTTCAATTATGTACGCCGCGGTGCTTGAGCTTTCCTTGTGTGGCAAGCTCATTATAGGACGCATTAGCGCTATAATCGCTCTGATAAATGTGTCTCGAAGAATGTTCGAGAAAAGCCCAGCTAACGAGCCCGTGGCTTTTGACAAGGAGTATCGATGCAGATTACCTCAGGCCTGCCTGAAGGCTTTAACGCCGGCGCGTACGACATGATTGTCGTCGGTGCTGGATATGCCGGTGCCGTTTGCGCCCGCCGTCTTGCCGAGACCATCGGCTATCGTGTTGCCGTTTTGGAGCGCCGTAGCCACATTGCGGGCAATGCCTATGACTGCACTGACGAGGCCGGAATCCTGATCCACGAGTACGGTCCGCATATCTATCACACCTTTAACGAGCGCGTGCACAATTTCCTGTCGCGCTTTACCAAGTGGACGGATTATCAGCACAAGGTGCTCGCCAACATCAACGGTACCCTTATGCCCGTGCCCTTCAACCATGCGAGTCTCAAGCTCGCCTTTGGTGACGAGCGCGGCGAGGAGCTGTATCAGAAGCTCGTGGAGACCTTTGGCAAGGATGTCAAGGTGCCCATTATGGAGCTTCGTAAGAAGAACGACCCCGACTTGGCCGAGGTCGCCGATTACGTCTACGAGAACGTCTTTTTGCATTACACCATGAAGCAGTGGGGCCAGACGCCCGATCAGATCGATCCCTCGATCACCGGCCGCGTTCCCGTCTTTGTGGGCGATGATGACCGCTACTTCCCGCAAGCTCCCTTCCAGGGCATGCCGCAGGAGGGCTACACGGCGCTCTTTGAGCACATGCTCGACCACGACCTGATCGACGTGTTCTGCGACGTGGACGCCCGTGACCTCTTTGAAATCGACGAGACTACCGTCAAGATCGACGGCAAGGTCTACGGCGGCGAGATTGTCTATACCGGTCCGCTCGATGAGCTGTTCAACCTCGACTTGGGTGCGTTGCCGTACCGCACGCTCGATATGAAGTTCGAGACGCTCGATATGGACCAGTTCCAGCCCGTGGGCACCGTCAACTACACCACGAGCGAGGACTACACGCGTATCACCGAGTTCAAGAACATGACCGGTCAGGTCCTGCCCGGCAAGACCACCATCATGAAGGAGTACTCTAAGGCCTATACGCCCGGCTCGGACGAGACGCCGTACTACGCCATTCTTGAGCCCGAGAACCGTGAGCTCTATGAGCGCTATCTTGAGCGCGTCCAGAACCTGACGAACTTCCACCCGGTGGGTCGTCTGGCCGAGTATCGTTACTACGATATGGACGCTGTGACCAATTCCGCCCTCGATCTTTCGGATGAGATTATCGCCTGCCATGCATAAAGTCATAACATTCGGTATTCCCTCGTATAACGCCGCCAAGGACATGGACCATTGCATCACCTCCATCTTGGAGGGGAGCAATTACGCCACCGATATCGAGATTATCGTGGTGGACGACGGCTCCAAGGACGAGACGGCCGCCAAGGCCGACGAGTGGGAGGCCCGTTATCCTGGAATCATCCGCGCGGTGCACCAGGAGAATGGCGGTCACGGTATTGCCGTCCTTTCGGGTCTGCGCGAGGCGCAGGGCACCTACTACAAGGTTGTCGACTCGGATGACTGGCTCGACGCTGCGGCTCTTTCGACTATGCTGTCGATTCTGCGTGGCTTTGAAGAGCGCGATCAGCGCGTTGACCTGTTTATCTCGAACTACGTGTACGAGAAGGTTTACGAGGGCACGCATACCGCTATTGGCTACAAATTTGCCCTGCCGCGCAAAAAGATCTTTTCCTGGGATCAGATCGGTCATTTCCGCCTGGACCAGAACCTACTCATGCACAGCCTGTGCTATCGCACGGATGTGCTGCGCGAGTCCAACCTTCCCATGCCGCCGCACACGTTCTATGTGGATAACATCTACGCCTACGTGCCGCTGCCGCGTTGCAAGACCATGTACTACGCCGACATCGACCTCTACCGCTACTTTATCGGTCGCGAAGGTCAGAGCGTCAACGAGGCAACGATGGTCAAGCGTCTGGACCAGCAGTTCCGCGTGACGCGCATCATGATGGAGTCGTACCACCTGTACAGCGATGTTGAGTCGTCGCGCCTGCGTTCGTACATGATGGGCTACTTCACCATGATGATGGCGATCTGCTCGGTGCTCACCAAGCTTTCCGAGGAAGATTGCGCCGACGAGCGCCTAAAGACGCTGTGGAATGATTTGAAGGCCTACGACGAGCGCATGTATCGTCGTGCCCGCTACGGCGTGGTCGGGTTCTTCACCAATCTGCGCGGACGGGCCGGAGACAAAACCACACTCGGCCTATACCGTCTTGCCTCAAAGATCTTCAAATTCAACTAGCTGCTGAGTAATCGCTGCTGATAGGTTGACTGGGCCCCTTGGCCTTTAGTTTGCTACTACGAACAGTCCTGCTCGCACGGAAAGCACATTAAGTGCTTTCCGGCTCGTGCGGAACTTGTATCAAACCAAAGGCCAAGGGGCCTCTGCTATAAGAATCGATTGTCAGGTTATTTGAATTTGAAGATCTTCGACGCGCGGTACACAGGGGCCTGGGCTGAAAAGACTTGGTTGGTAGGTTGCCCGGTGGAGCTTGGTTATGTTTGTCGCGAGTTCCGCACGAGCCGAAGAGCACTTAATGTGCTCTTCGTGCGAGCCAGGACTGTAGAGCAGTAAACATAACCAAGGCCCACCGGGCAACCGGACGAGCTAGTTTACTTCGCGGCGCCGGGGATGCCGTGGGAGGTTTTGGCGGTTTTGGCTCCGTTTACGATGGCAGTTTCCAGGGCCCTTACTGCGAGCATGCCCAGCAGGTCTAGGGGAACGGCGGCGCTTGCTTGGGCGCCCAGTTTGCCGCTGGCGAGGGTGTAGATGGTGTCGCCGTCGTTGGTGGTGTGCGTGGGACGGATGGCGTGTGCGTAGGCGTCTGCGGCCATCTGGGAGACCTTGGTGGCTTGTGCCTTAGTGAGTTCTACGTTGGTGACGATGCAGCTGATGGTGGTGTTGGTGCGGTCGAGCGGCATCTGCATGGATCCGGCGGCGGCAAAGGCTGCGAGTTCCATGTCGACGATCTGGTCGCTATCGGCTGCGACGCGCATACCGGCGACCCACTCGCCGGTGAAGGGGTCGACCACGTTGCCGCAGGCGTTGACCGAAACCACGGCGCCTACCTTAACGGGACCGAGCGCCACGGCGGCAGCGCCAAGGCCGGCCTTCATGCAGGTGGCGGGGCCCATGAGCTTACCCACGGTAGCGCCCGTGCCGGCGCCTACGTTGCCCTGTTCGAGCTTGGTGGGGGTGTTGTCGAGTGCCTCGCGCACGGCGGCGATGCCGGCCTCAATGTCGGGGCGAACGGTGGGGTTACCAAAGGCGAGGTCGAAGATACAGCTGGAGCACACGATAGGCACCTGCGTGGGGCCTACGGGAAGGCCGATGCCGCGGCTCTCAAGCTCGCGAGCGACGCCGCTTGCGGCCTCGAGGCCAAAGGCCGATCCGCCCGAAAGGCAGACGGCGTGGACCTTGTCGACGGTGTTCTCGGGTCGTAGCAGGTCGGTCTCGCGCGAAGCGGGAGCACCGCCGCGAACGTCAACGCCGCCGGTGGCGCCCTCGGGTGCCACGATTACGGTGCAACCGGTGCCGGCCTCCTCGTCCGTATAGTTGCCATAGCAAAAGCCATCGACATCGCAGACGTCAATGGCCTCGAGCAGTGTATCCATGTTTAACTCCTATCGGTTTTCCGCCGCGCCCTTGTGCCCGGTCGGGATCCGTACGGTACGCCAAAATTGTAGGCGCTGGGGAATACCCAGCGCCAGATGCAATTACGAGAGTTTTTGAATCGCGCGCGCGACGCGGGCGATGGGTAGGCCCACCACGTTATAGAAGTCGCCCGAAATATCGTGCACGAGCATGCGTCCGCCTGTGCCCTGAATGCCGTAGGCGCCGGCCTTGTCCATGGGCTCACCCGAGGCGACGTAGTGCTCGATCTGCTCGTCGGTGAGCTCGTAGAACGTCACGTCGGTCACATCGACAAAGGATAGGCTCTCGGCGGCATGCGGGGCGGCCGTGTCGCCTGCCTTAACGATGCAGACACCGGTTGCGACCTGGTGCGTGCGGCCCGAAAGCTCACGGAGCATGGTGCGCGCCTCGTCCTCGGTTGCCGGCTTGCCCAGAATCTTGCCGTCAAAGGTGACGATGGTGTCGGCCGCGACCGTCAGCTCATTGGGCTCGGCATACTCGGCAGCAACGGCAGCCGCCTTGGCGCGTGCCAAGCGCTCGACAAGCGTGAGCGGGGCCTCGCCATCAAAGGGCGTTTCGTCGATATCCGCGGGAATCACGCGAATGTTGTAGCCTGCCTCGCGCATCAGCTCTATGCGGCGCGGCGATTGCGAAGCCAAAATCATAGTTGGATGCCCTCGGCGACCTTCTCGACGGCCTTGTCGCCGGCGAGCGTGCGCAGCAGCTCCAATGCAAAGGGGAGGGACTGTGCCATGCCGCTGGCAGTGATGATGTTGCCGTCTTGCGTGACCTTCTCGCCGGTATAGGCGCCTTCGGGGAAGCTTTTCTCAAAGCCAGGGAAGCACGTGGCATGGCGCCCCTCGAGCAGGTCGAGCTCGCCCAGGATAAACGGGGCGGCGCAGATGGCGGCGACGTGCTTGGTTGCGGCGAACTCGCAGACCACGTCGCAGACGCGCTGATCTGCGCGCAGGTTGGTGGCACCGGGCAGGCCGCCGGGCAGCACGACGCAGTCGTACTCGTCAAAGTTGATCTCATCAAAGAGCGCATCGCAGGTCACGGGGATCTGCAGCGAGCTTACGACCTCGCGCGTGGGCATGATCGAGACGAGCGTGGCACGCACGCCGCCGCGACGCATGACATCGACCATGGTCAAGCATTCAATAGTTTCAAAGCCATCGGCGGCGAGAACGGCAACGCTGGGCATGAGGGTTCCTTTCATAGGCGGCATACAATTAGCCGTCTTATACCCCGAAGACCTCCGCTTGCCACGCTCGATTTCCCAATGATTTTCTGAGCAATGATTAAGCGGCTAGTTGCGCCTAAGGTGGACGACGGTCTCGCAGTGGAAGGTTTGTGGGAACAGGTCGACTGGCGTGATCTTTACGGGGGAGAAGGTGCCTTCCTCGACAAAGCGTTTAAGATCGCGCGCCAGGGTGGCCGGGTCGCAGCTCACATAGGCGACATCGCGAGCGCTTGTGCTGGCGATGAGGTCGATGGCCTCAGGCGCTAGGCCTGCACGCGGCGGGTCGACTACTAGGACATCGGCGTCCTGGTCGGGGAACTCGCGCACCGCGTCTCCGCCAATGACGTCGACGTTATCAAGCTTGTTGATTTCCAGGTTACGGCGTAGATCGCGCACGGCGGGGCCGTAGGCCTCGACGGCAGCGACAAAGTCGCAGCGGCGGGCGAGCGGCAGGGTAAAGGTGCCGGCACCGCAGTACAGGTCCACGGCAAGCTCGTCTTCCTGCGGGTCGAGCGCTTCCATGACAAGCTCGATCAAAATCTCGGCACCCTTGGTGTTGACCTGGAAAAAAGACGGGGCAGACAAGCGCATCTGACCCTCGGCGATATTCTCGGTCCATGAGCCCTCTCCGGCGAGCATTTCGACCTTGGAGACACGGCGGGCCTTCTTTTCGCCCTTGCTCATCACGCGCACGATGCTCGTGGGATGAGCGGCGTCTGCCAGCACGCGGGAGACCTGCGAGCGCGGGAAGGAGCCCGTAGGCGTCCAGAGAGCGACCTCGAGCGCCTTGGTGCGGCGCGAGGCGCGAATGCCCACGCGCTCGAGGCCCAGGTCGTGGCTGCCGCTCAGATAGTTGAGCGCGCCGACGACCGATTTGAGCGCCTTCGGGAAGCGCTTATCGAACAGCGGGCACGAGTCGACGGTCACGATCTTGCTGGGGTCGACGCCGTGCATGCCAAGGCGCACGCGACCGTTGACGACGGTCGGTTCGAGCTCGATTTTATTGCGGTAGCCCCAGTCGTCCTTGGTGTGGCAGATGGGCTGTACCAACTCATCGACCTGCTCAGGAGCGAACTTGCCGATGCGCTCGAGCGTGGAGCGCAGGTTTTGCTCCTTGGCGGCGAGCTGTGCCGTGCGTGAGAGATTGCCCCACGAGCAGCCGCCGCAGATGCCCACGAAGGGGCAGGGAGGCTGAATGCGATCGGGGCTTGGCTCCAGAATCTCGGTGGTGCGGGCACGCATGAACGACTTGCCGTCCTGTACGACCTCGGCCTCGACGGTGTCGCCTGCCACGGCGCCCTGCACAAAGACGGCCTTGCCGTTGTCGGCGTGCGCCAGCCCGTCGGCGCCGTAGGTCATCGATTCTATAGTGAGCTTCATATTCCTGCCTGTCATTCGCGGTATTGTCCGCAACCATGGTAGCAGGGAAAAGCGCCCCGTATCTGGGGCATTCCTCAAATACGGGGCGCTTCTACAAACGTCTATTTCGTCTTGCCGGTAATGAGCGTCTTAAGGCCTAGGCCGATCAGGCCCAAGCCCATGCGCACGCGGCCAGGGCGATGGCGCTCGATGGCCTTGGCTTTGCCAGCGGGCTTCTTGTGACGCGCGTTGCTCTCGGGGGTTGTTGTGGGTGCCTGAGGTTGGGCTGCGGGAGCAGGTTCGGGCTCGATAACGGTCGCTCGGACCTTCTGGACCTCGGGTGCGGCCGGTTGCGGCTCGGGCTCAGGCTGGGATGCGAGCGCGGATTCTGCCTCGGTGTCGGCCTCGGCGTTGCGATACGCGCGCTCCAGCAGAGCTTCCTGCGAGTTGAAGGGCTTCTCGTCCTCTTTGCGCTCCACGGGAACCCAGGTGCCGTCACTCGTCAGACTGCGTGCCTTCACGTTGTCGCGCAGCTGCATACCCATGTACTCGTGCACCAGGGCGCGGCAGGTGGGGTCGAGCACGGGGAAGGCGATCTCCACGCGGTGCTCGGTGTTGCGCGTCATCATGTCTGCCGAGCTCAGGTAGATCATGTCCGAGTCCACGCCAAAGGCATAGACGCGCGCATGCTCCAAAAAGCGTCCGACGATGGAGCGCACGTGCACGTTCTCGGTCTTACCGGCAACACCCGGCTTGAGGCACGAGATGCCGCGGATGATCATGTCCACGCGCACGCCGGCACACGATGCCTCGGCAATCTTGTCGATGACCTCGCGGTCGGTCAGCGAGTTGAGCTTAAAGAACACGCGGGCGGGCTCGCCGACGAGGGCGCGCTGAATCTCGCGGTCCAGACCGCGCATGATGAGCGGCTTGAGTCCCACGGGCGCCACGCCCAGGAAGCGGTAGTCTCCGCGCAGGTTGCCCAGCGACAGGTTACGGAAGAACAGGTTGGCGTCTTCGCCGATACCGGGATGGGCGGTCATGAGCATAAAGTCGCTGTAGAGCTTGGCCGTCTTCTCGTTAAAGTTGCCGGTGCCCAATAGCGTCAGACGGGTAAGCGCCATGCCCTCGCGATAGGTGAGCTGGCAGATCTTGGAGTGGCACTTAAAGCCCTCGGAGCCGTAGATAACAGTGCAGCCGGCCTCTTCCAGACGCTCGGCCCACTCGATGTTGTTCTGCTCGTCAAAGCGTGCGCGGAGCTCCATGAGCACCGTGACCTCTTTACCGTTTTCGGCTGCATCGATGAGTGACTCGCACAGGCGGCTTTGCTTGGCCACGCGGTAGAGCGTGATGCGCAGCGAGATGCACTCGGGGTCGTAGGCTGCTTCGTGCACCAGGTCCAAGAACGGATTCATGGCCTCGTAGGGGTAAAAGAGCAGCTTGTCGTGCTGCAGCACCTGCTCGCGGATAGAACGGGACATGTCGATGGTGGGGTTGGGCTGCGGCTTAAACGGCGTAAAGAGTAGCTCGTTGCGTAGATGCTCGGGAATCTTGCCCTCAATGCCAAAGACGTAGCCCAGGTCAAGGGGGATATCGCAGGTAAAGACCGAGCGGCGAGAAAGCTCGAGCGCCTTGCGAATGGTCTTGAGCGTTGGCTTTTCGAGCGAGCCCGATACGGCGAGTACCACCGGCTGCAGACGCAGGCGCTTCTTGAGGATGCGCTTCATGTGCTGGCGGTAATCCTCTTCCTCCTCGACGCCCTCGCCGTCCGGGTCGATATCGGCATTGCGAGTGACGCGGATCAGCGCGCGATCCAGCGGCTTATAGGAGCCAAAGCAGCTGTCCAGGCAGGCGAGGATGACGTCCTCGAGCAAAATGTAGGAGTAGGTGCCGGTGGGCGAGGGGATCTCGACCACGCGGTTCATCGAGGCGGGAATCTCGATAAGGCCCAGCAGGCTCTCCTCGTCGGTGACGCCGTCCAGGCCACAAGCCAGATAAAGTGCGCCGTTGCGCAGGTTGGGGAAGGGGTGGCGTGGGTCAATGACCAACGGTGAGATAACCGGCGACACGTAGGCCTGGAAGTAGCGGGTTACAAAGGTGCGCTCCTCGGGTGTAAGCGAATCGATGCGGGCGCGGTGAACGCCCAGAGCGTCGAGCTTGCCCTCGATGCTCTTAAAGATGGACTCCCAACGGGTAAGGAGCCCGGGCAGCTCTGCCATGACGGCATCGACCTGTTCGGAAGCGGTCATATTGCTCTTGTTGTCGACAGGCTGTTTTTTGAGCTCTGCCAGATCGGACAGGCCGCCCACGCGCACCATGAGAAACTCGTCGAGGTTAGACTCGAAAATCGACACGAACTTTAGACGCTCGAACAGCGGAACGGTCTCATCGAAGGCTTCGTCAAGCACCCGGTTGTTAAAGCGCAGCCAGCTAAGCTCTCGGTTTTGCGTGTACGAGAAGTCGCGCGGCGGCTTGCGCAGCTTTGCAGCGGCTTGCTTCTTTTCGATTTTGCTCGGCATATGCATCTGTCCGTTCAGTCCCCGTAGGGGACGGTAGCCTAACTCTTATTCACTATTGTCTCAATTTAGTCGACCGCTGGCACGAACGTATCGCGTGAACGGTATCTTTACCTACTTCTTACGCTGACGAGTCATAGGACTGACGCCCTGCTCGTCTGCAAGCGGTCTATATCCTCACTCAACTGGTACGTAAGTGTGAATAAGAATGATGGATAGCTGAATATCATTGAATGCAGGCGGAAACGTAAACAAACATCATTTATATACATAAAACCGATTTAGCTATGCAATTCTGAATCAAAAGTTTAGAGACGCAATCGCAAATGGTTTTTAAGAAAAAAGAGCATTTACCTTTGAAAAGCTACTTTAGAACGCCGAAGTACATCATGGGGGAATCACATGCGATATACCGTTCATCGCACTTTGTTGACCGTTCGGGGGCGAGGTGGAATTGCGGGTGGAATTTGGATATAACTAGAGCTGTCAGCAAGCAGTGCCCGTTACGGAAGGGCGCTGAGAGATTCGGCCGAAAGGCCCGAAAGAAAGGTAGGAGGCCATGACGAAAGGTCTGCACGTGCCTTCCGAGATCGGCAAGCTCAGGAAGGTCTGCCTGCACCGTCCCGGCGACGAGCTCCTCAACCTGCCGCCCGACGAGCTCGAGCGACTCCTGTTC
>DBFEIO010000006.1:0-35041 GCA_048330275.1 Collinsella sp. | reverse complement strand
CGTCCCGGGCCCTCTACGGGGCAGGGGCTGACGGCCGTCCGGGGCGGTCGGCCAGCGACCACCGGTACGGCTCAATCGTATAGCCATGCAACGGAAAAGAGCCGCCCTTTCGGACGACTCAAACTGTAATGGGGCTTTTTTAGCTACCCAATCTGGTGCCGTCGAAGCATGACGCCGTATTTGGCACAGGGTAGCTAAAAAGCCCCGTTCCAAAAAGACTAACAAAACGAGGCCCTGGTCAAACGGCCAGGGCCTCACAAACTTTTATTCCGTTTTAAATGACGGGCTAATCGCGTACAGGAGGGTGCCCCGGGGACGGGCGGGGTATTTCCTCCGCGCGCAGTTTCGCAGCGCAGCGAGAATGTTTGAGCACGGAGGAAATACCCCGCCCGTCCCCGGGGCACCCTCCGTCAGTAACCGTTCCTACTCCAGCTCAAACGCTCCCGTGTACAGCTGGTAGTAGTACCCGCGCTTGGCGATTAGCTCGTCGTGGTTGCCGCGCTCGATGATGCGGCCGTGGTCCAGGCAGATGATCGCGTCGGAGTTGCGCACGGTGGAAAGGCGGTGCGCGATGACAAACGTCGTGCGGCCCTCCATGAGCTTGTCCATACCCGCCTGCACGATAGCCTCGGTGCGGGTGTCAATGCTCGACGTTGCCTCGTCCAGGATCATCGCCGGCGGATCGGCGACGGCGGCGCGCGCGATCGAAATTAGCTGACGCTGGCCCTGCGACAGCTGGGCGCCGTTGCCGGTGAGCATCGTGTCGTAGCCGTCGGGCAGGCGGGTGATAAAGTCGTCCGCGCCCGCGAGCTTGGCCGCCGCGATGCACTCCTCGTCGGTCGCATCCAGGTTGCCGTAGCGGATGTTATCCATCACGGTGCCGGTGAACAGGTTCACGTCCTGCAGCACGACGCCCAGCGAGCGGCGCAGATCGGCCTTGCGGATCTTGTTGACGTTGATGCCGTCGTAGCGAATCTTGCCGTCGGCGATGTCATAGAAGCGGTTGATGAGGTTGGTGATGGTCGTCTTGCCGGCACCGGTGGCGCCGACAAACGCGACCTTCTGGCCCGGCTTGGCAAACACGGACACGCCGTGCAGCACCTCGTGGTCGGGCGTGTAGCCAAAGTCGACGTTGTCCATGACCAGGTCGCCGCGCAGCGGTACGTACTCGATCTCGCCGGTTGCGCGGTGCGGATGTTTCCATGCCCACATGCCGGTGTGGTGGTCGGCCTCTTCGAACTCCCAGGTCTCGGGGTTCACCTGTGCGTTGACGAGCGTCACGTAGCCTTCGTCGGCCTCGGGCTTCTCGTCGATGAGCTCAAAGATGCGGTCGGCGCCGGCGAGGCCCATGACCACGGCGTTGATCTGCTGCGAGATCTGGCCGATCTGTCCGCAGAACTGCTTGGTCATGTTGAGGAACGGCACCACGACGGCGATGGACAGCGCCATGCCCGAGATGCTCAGGTTGGGCACGCCCAGCGCCAGGAAAATGCCGCCGGCAAGGGCCACCAGCACGTAGAGCAGGTTGCCCAGGTTCATAAGGATGGGCATGAGGATGTTGGCGTACATGTTGGCCTTCTGGGAGACCTCGAAGAGCTTTTCGTTGCGCTCGTCAAAATCGGCCTCGGCGGCAGACTCGTGGCAGAACGCCTTGACGACCTTCTGACCGTTCATGACTTCCTCGATATGGCCCTCGACCACGCCGAGCTCGGTCTGCTGCGCAATGAAGAAGCGCGCGGAGTTGGAGCCGAGCAGCTTGGTCATAAAGGTCATAAAGGCGACGCCGGCGATGATGACCAGGCACATCCACACGCTGTAGTACAGCATGATAAAGAACACCGTGACGATGATGATGATCGTCATGAGCAGGTTGGGCAGCGACTGGCTGATCATCTGACGCAGCGTATCGATGTCGTTGGTGTAGTGGCTCATGATATCGCCGCGCTGGTGCGTGTCGAAGTAGCGGATCGGCAGGTCCTGCATGCGGTTGAACATCATCTCGCGCAGCTTCTCGAGCGAGCCCTGCGTGACGATAGCCATGGCGCGGTTCCAGAAGAGCGAGGACAGGACACCGACGCCGTAGATGCAGGCGAGGGTGGTCACGAGCTGCAGAATCTTGGGCTGTGCGGCTTCCCAATCGCCCGACTGCCACGATTCGCTAATAATCTGCAGGGCGCTCTGCAGGAAGGTCGCGCCGATGGAGTTGATGATGGCGCAGAGCACCACGCCGGCGACGACAAGGGGCAAAAGCACGGGATAGAAGCCAAAGAGCGTCTTGATGAGGCGCGACATGGTGCCGCCCTTACGGTTGAGCGCGCGCTCGGCGGTCGTTGCCTTACTCATGTGCCTCGCCTCCTTCCTGGGTCTGAGCTTGCGTTGCGGATGCCTCGGTGTCGGCCTCGACGGCCCCTTCGCCCTCGGCAGACATCTTGTTTTGCGAGGTAAAGGTCTCTCGGTAGATCTCGCTCGTCTTGAGCAGCTCTTCGTGGTTGCCGATCTGTGCGATGCGGCCGCCCTCCATGACGATGATGCGGTCTGCGTCCTGCACGGAGCTGATGCGCTGGGCGATGATGATCTTGGTCGTGTTGGGCAGATAGCTTGCCAGACCTGCGCGAATCTTTGCGTCGGTCTTGGTGTCGACGGCGCTGGTGGAGTCGTCCAGGATCAAGATCTTGGGGCGACGCAGCAGGGCGCGTGCAATGCACAGGCGCTGCTTCTGACCGCCCGAAACATTGGAGCCGCCCTGTTCGATCCAGGTGTCGTAGCCCTTGGGGAAACCGTCGACAAACTCGTCGGCGCAGGCCAGATGCGCTGCCTCGCGGACTTCCTCGTCGGTGGCGTTCGGGTCGCCCCAACGCAGGTTCTCGGCGATGGTGCCGCTAAACAGCACGTTTTTCTGCAGCACCATGGCGACCTGGTGACGCAGCGCGTCCAGGTCGTAGTCGCGCACGTCCACGCCGCCCACGCGCACAGCGCCTTCGGTGGTGTCGTACAGGCGGGCGATGAGGTTAACGAGCGTGGACTTGGCCGAGCCGGTGCCGCCGATGATGCCGATGGTCTCGCCGCTCGTAATGTGCAGGTCGATATCGTCGAGCGCCTGGCGTTTCGCATGCGCGGAATACTTAAAGCTCACGTGGTCAAAGTCGATGGAACCGTCGGCAACCTCGAGCACGGGCTCGGCGGGATTGGCAATCGTGGGCTCGGCGACCAGCACCTCGGTAATGCGGTGTGCCGATTCGTCGGCCATGGTCACCATGACAAAGATCATCGACAGCTGCATCAGGCTCATGAGAATCTGGAAACCATAGGTAAAGGTCGAGGAGAGCTGGCCCACGTCGAACAGCGTGCCCTGGCTCGTGATGATGAGCTTGGAGCCCAGGTAGATGATGACGACAAACGCGCCGTTGACGCAGATGTTCATCATGGGGTTGTTAAAGGCGAGCAGCTTCTCGGCGCGGGTGAAGTCCATCTGGACATCGCGCGCGGCGGCCGCGAACTTCTCCTTCTCAAAGTCTTCGCGTACGTAGCTCTTAACCACGCGCATGCCGGTGACGTTTTCCTCGACGGACTCGTTAAGGGCATCGTACTTGTGGAACACGCGCGAGAAGATGGGACGCACCTTAAAGATGATAAAGAACAGCCCAAAGCCCAGCAGCGGAATGATGACCAGGTAGACCATGGCGACGCTGCCGCCCATGATAAACGCCATGGTAAAGGCGAAGATCAATACCAGCGGCGCGCGCACTGCGATACGGATGATCATCATAAAGGCCTGCTGCACGTTGTTGATGTCGGTGGTCAGGCGCGTGACGAGCGAGGAGCTCGAGAACTCATCGATGTTGGCAAAGCTGAACGTCTGGATTTTGTAGAACAGGTCGTGACGCAGGTTCTTGGCGAAGCCGCAGCTCGCATGGCTGCAGGTGACGCCTGCCGCGGCGCCAAAAGCAAGCGATGTCAGCGCGATGAGCACCAAAAGGCCCGCGGTGGGAAGCATCTCGGCTACGGTGGCGCCGTCTTTGATGGCGTCGATCAGGTTGGCGGTGATAAATGGAATCAGCATCTCGCAGAGCACCTCGCCAAGCACGAGCAGCGGCGTGGCAACGGTGACTTTCATATAGTCGCGGATGCTTCCCATGAGGGTTTTAATCATCCAGTTCCTCCCAGGTTACGCGGATTTTATCGAGCATTTCGGCGAGGTCCTCGCGCTCGTCATGGGTGAGCGCGCTAAAGGCCTGCTCTCTAAAGCGAATGCGGGCCGCCTGCTCTACGTGGGCCTTTTCCCATCCCGCTTCGGTCAGGCGAATGGTGAGCTGCCGCCGGTCTTTGGGATTGCGGCTGCGCTCGATAAGGCCGGCGCATTCGATCTTGGAGAGAATCTCGGAAAGCGAACCGGGCTTAAGATCAAAGTGCAGGCCTAGTTCCTGCTGTGACATCTCGCCGTTTGGCTGCTTGGCGAGCAAGCAGACGATGGGGGCCTTTCCCGAGGCGCCGCCGCCGTGAAAGTGCAGAAAGTGGCCGCAGAAGCCCAGCCCGTTTAGGATGTGCTTGGCGAGCGCGTCTGATTGGGACTGTGCCGCGGGCGCATCTGCGGGTTCATGGGGGTCGCCGCCCGGCGTGTGGGGGCAGAGGCCGATGTGGTCATCGCACATGGTGTCGCTCCTTTCTTTAGTTAGGTAGTGCAATTGTTTTGTGCCTAACTAATTTAGGAGTGCAAGAAATAAATGTCAAGGTACCAAACTTATTAAGTTACGGCGTTTTACCAAACGCCGTAACCGCTCGACGCTGCAAACGCTCCTAAGCGGCAATCTGATCCCTTGGGGACGAAGGAAAAGGTATCGTTTTGGGCTGCGATGATGCCTTTCGAAGCGGCCTTGCCAAAAACTATGCCTAATTACTACGATGAATCCAGCATCGCTGACCACAACAGCTGTTTCTGAAAAAACGCAAGCTATCTACCTGCGGTTTTGTTGGAGAGAAATTCGCTGTGGTTGGAGGCGGGCGGTTAAACGTAGTAAATAGGCATAGTTTTGAAATGGAGCTATATGAGTAGCATCAACTAGGCCGCTATGGAGCAAACAGCCCCCATTTCCGAAACCTTTCCGCAACAATTTGACCTCCACGGCGCCACCGCCCGCCCACAACGCCTCCTGCGCTACACTTAGTCGCACTGTGGCGCTGCTGCGCCGTGCCCGAACCAAGGGAGACCCTCATGAAGAATACTCAGCTGCTGCTGGTTAACGATATGTGCGGTTACGGCAAGGTCGCGCTTTCCGCCATGCTGCCGGTGCTGTCGCACATGGGCTACCGTATCCATAACCTGCCGACGGCGCTCGTTTCTGACACGCTCAACTACCCCAAGTTCTACATCCACGACACCACCGAGTACGTGCGTCAAAGCCTCGCTATCTGGGAGGAGCTCGGCTTTGAGTTCGACGCCATCTCGACCGGCTTTATCGTGACCGAGGAAGAGACGCGTATCATCTCGGACTTTTGCCACCGCCGTGCGCAAAAGGGCACCAAGGTGTTCGTCGATCCCATCATGGGTGACAACGGCAAGCTCTATGCCGGCGTGCCCGAGTCCACGATTGGCCTCATGCGGCACCTGCTGGAGTGCGCGGACTACGCGGTGCCCAACTACACCGAGGCCTGTCTGCTCGCCGATACGCCTATTGCAGAGCAGATCACGCCCGATGAGGCCCGCGCCCTTGTGGACGCCGTGCGCGAGTTGGGTGCCAAGTCGGTGGTCATTACGAGCGCCGTGGTCAATGGCACGAACGCGGTTATCGGTTACGACCATGTAGCGGGGGAGTACTTCACGATTCCCTTTGAGCTCATTCCGGTCTATTTCCCGGGCACGGGCGACACGTTCTCGGCGGTGCTCGTCGGCCGCGTTATGGCAGGTTGGAGTCTGCAGCGCGCGACGTCCGATGCCATGCGTGTGGTGGCTGAGCTTATCGAGCGCAATGCCGACCAAGAGGACAAGTCGGCCGGCCTGCCCATCGAGGCCTGCCTGGACGTGATCGACCATGAGTAACGCTGGCGAGGGCGGCGTCAAGCCTGCGGGCGAGAACAAGCCGCTCGGCGCGCCGCGTGGCAAGCGTCCGCGTATCCGCGTGAGCTGCGTGGACCAGCTAGGTGCGTGCCGCTGCCACCATGGTCACAAGCCGGGCGACGTTTTTGACTTCGACCGAGACCGCGGCAAGATGTGCGCCATGGCCTGCCATGTGGGCTTTCCCTATATCGATATCCTGCGCTATGGCGGAACCGTGCCTGGCAACGAGCCTGGTACGGCAAAGTTCTGCTGCCCCGAGGTCGACACCCTCAACGTCTGGCTTGCCGAGATCGTCGACGAATAGGTGAGCGTGGATTTTCTCCCGTTTAGAGCGCACTTGAATGCTCAAAGTGGGAGAAAATCCACGCTCATTTTTCATGCGGGAGATTATCCACGCTCGTTTCGCGCCGAAGGCGTGGCCTGCGACCTCGCTTTCCTACAGCTGCTCGAGCATAGCGGCGCAACCGGCGAGCACGTCGCGGTAGGTGGCATCGAAATTGCCGGTGTACCAGGGATCGGCCACGTCGCCGGGGCGCCCGGTCCAATCGAGCAAGCGCGTAATCTTGCCGTCGAGGTCGTCGCCAAAGATGCGACGCAGGCCACGCGCGTTCTCAGCATCCATATAGACAATGTGGTCCCAGTTGCCATACTCTGCTCGACGCACCTGGCGGGCACGGTGCGCAACGACGGGAATCCCGACCTCGCGTAGCTTGGCAACGGTACCGTGATGTGGCGGGTTGCCGATCTCCTCGGTCGAGGTCGCGGCGGAATCAATGACAAACTCGCCCGCGCGCCCAGCGCGGCGCACGAGCTCGGCAAACACCGACTCAGCCATCGTCGAGCGGCAGATATTCCCATGGCAGATAAACAGTACGCGTTGCATATGCGGTTTCCTTTCGATCGTCATTATCGAGCTCGAGTATCGCGCCTACGCCCCGATGTGATGTGGCAAAGGGACAGGGTCAAATAGCTATTTCTACCTGCGATAATAACAAGATAAGACCTTTATCCCCAACACTTCTGCTGCATTCAACGAGTTGAATGGCTCTAAAAATTAGTTTCCAATATAGGGAAGGAAATCCACTTTATTAAGGTCGGAAATCAGTCAAAAGTAACAGCAAAAGTAGTAAAAACGTAGTACGGCTCAAATTTTTACTACCAATGTTTACCTGCGGTTTTGTTCAATAGCAAGCATCTCGTCTTGAATATCTTCAAGCCCAAGATGGGTGTAAACGTTGTAGGTGGTGTTGATATCTGAGTGCCCCATAATGTATCTGAGCTTTGCTGGACTCATGCCAGCGCGTGCCATTCGGCTACAGAAAGTGTGCCTGAGCTGGTGCGGAGTTATATGGGGCAGTTCTTCCTTATAGATGCGGTTGTGCTTAATGATGGCGCGTTTGAGCCTATGCTCCCAATGCAGGGCAACGCATGGCATCTCATTCTTGTCTAGGCAGATGAAGCCCCTTACCCCATCAATAACAGGCTCTTCTTTTGGCTGCGCCCTCTGTCCGATGAGACTGTGGAAGGCCTTTTCGACAGAAGCGGTCATAGGGATATACCTCATACCAGATTTTGTTTTGGGCTCTTCAATGTAATACTGCATATCTCTCGCGCGATGAAGCTGCTTTTGAACACGTATACAGTGGCTATCGAAGTCAATGTCATCAAAGGTCAGGCCGCAGTATTCAGAAATTCTGAGTCCAGTGTTCAACAAGATAAAGTAAGTTTCAAAGTAGCGCGAGAAGTGATGATCCGAGCGCATGAACTCAAGGAATAGCCGTTCTTGTCTAACGCTTAACGATTCTCTGGATACCGTATCGTTGACCAGAACATTGATAAGTTCGAAGTTAAAAGGATTGCGTCTTATAATTCCGCATTCTTCGGCCAGTTGGAAAGCTGGTCTGAGTACGCCTCGGATGCTACAGACGCTGCTATATCCCTTTCCAACATCTTGCTGAAGGTGGATAAGCCATTTCTTTGCGTCCAACACCGTAATGTTTGATATTTTGGCTTTGCTGAAGCTGTCTGTTTTCAGGTAATTGGTGACGGTTTTATAGGCGCTAACGGTTGTCTTTCGTACCGCAACCTTGGTCGCAAGGTAGTTCTCAACCAGAGTCATGACGTTCATGTTCTCAGGTGCAATGTGGTCGAAGAGGTCTTTTTGAACCTGCTGCTCTTTTTGTCTTAAGCAGATGTCTCTCTTTTTGCCGTGCGGCGTTTGGTCGTGAATTGTCAAAGTCCACGAATAGACAAAGCAGGTTTTTCCCATCCAATTGGTATATTTGAACGAGTAACGACCGTCTGGGCGCTGGCCTTCTCCGCGATGGAGAACTCGACCCTTGTTATCTTTCCTATTCGACATAGCTTGAATCTCCTTTCAGAGACTCAAGCACGACAACATGATTGTAGCTATGGGGTTGTCTATGCCATGGTAAAAGGGTTCGTTTATTGGGTTAAATCAAAGGAAATGAGGTCTATTTGCCCCGTTGGGGCTGGGGCTGGAGTAAGTGCCCATCGGTGCAATTCCAAGCCTTAATTTCGCTCTCAGCGTGCATTTTTGCTATAGGCTGAGCGGACATCAATTGAAATCGCAGTTTGATGTATTCAAACAGGTGATGCCAAGTGCGGGGCATTGGATATTTGTTGCTCAACATATTCTGAGCCTTGGTGTGCAAAAAGTGTCTTGAATCCCGCTGGCTTATCTCTCACAAGTGATGTTGCTGTCCACCGATGGCATTGAAACATGAGCACCCCGAGAGATTGAGTTGCCGATCTCGCAGAGTGTGGAAATGCAAATTACCGAGGAAGGGGCTCGTTGGCGGATTTGGTGCTCAGGCGGAGAGCCGTGCCTCAGGTTCGATGCTAAGATTTAAATCACCACAACCGCAATCATGTTCTGCATGAGTGCACTCACAACTTAAGAGAAACGAACCAGTGACTGGGAGGACATCTGTCCTTCTCTCAGGCTGGTTCGCTATACCGAGTGCTGAGCGGTTGTGGTGACTGTGGATGGATGTCCTCCCAACCGCTGCAACAAGAGGCATCTTTCCATTTAATACGTTCGGTTGTTGTCGGATTAAGGAAGAATGCCATGATTAAGAATCTCACTCAGGAAAGCGGTATCGGCAAGGCACTTTGCATCGTTGGCATCATTGCCATCGTCGTTGGAGTTATCGAATTCTTTTCGGGCGTGGGTGCCATGGCGGATGCATCAGGGTACTTTGAAGAGGTGAGTAAGCTCTCTGCAAATATCCAGCTAATAGGTGCGGCTGGCTCTGCTATCGGCGGGCTTTTCATGCTCGGGTTCAGTGAAGTGGTCAGGTGCCTCAACGAGATTTCCTCAGCCTCTTTCAAGCATGGGAATGTCCAGAATGACCTGCCCAATCTTCCGAAACTCTAGAGGGGCGTCCATGAGCGGATTTAAAGTTGTGTATCGAATTGACCCGACAGACGATACTCCCGAAATAACATGGGAGGAAGGGTGCCCTCTTCTGCTCGATGCACTCCAGATTGCAAGAAACACCGACACAGGCGAGGCCTATGTTCAGACGAGGTTTTTGAATATATCGGGTGAGAAAATAAACTCGTTCAAGGTAACGATTACGGTTGTTTACGGTGACGGATCGGAAGAGAACCTATGCCTGAATCCTTTGGATGCCGACATATTTTCAGGAATGACGTATTCCGCTAGGCCCGTTGTTCTTTCGGCGGGTGATGCGATTGCAGCGAGGGTCAAAGTTGAAATTGTGTGTCGGGATTCAGGGCAGTGGGTCTCGCATTTGCCGCTTTCGAAGGTGCGTAAGCCGTGCGCGTTGTCGTTGTCCTCAACGGCTCTTGAGGAGCGGGTACGCGAGCTTCGAGAATTAGGGTGCAAGGATTCGCGTAAGGCATCTCTATATTCCATTGAGAGAAATGACGGTTGGACGCTTTGTCCCTGTGGCCAAGTTAACGTTGGGACTAAGCATTGCGTTTCATGCGGATTAGACCTTTCGGCATATTCACCAGAACTTGAGGACTTAAAAGCGCTATCTCAAAAAGGGGCGGATCGAAAAGAAAAGGAGGAGGCTGAAAGACGGATAATAGACGCGAAAAAGGCAGAAACCAAGAAAAAAGCAATCAGGTTCATCACTCCAGTACTGCTTATCGGGCTCATTCTGTCAGTGGCTTGGTATTCGATAGTGTTCCTTCCTCGCGATAATGCGGAAAAGGGACTGTCAGCATTTGAGGAGCAGGGAAGTCTTTATGAGTACGATGAGTGGATTGATTTAGACGAATGGGAAGATAGGTCATCTGATTATACGAAGAGACTTAATAACTTTAAGTCGCTTAACTATTCCAAGCTCTCCGAGGAATCAAAGTTAAAAGTGCTCAAATTGCTGGCAAAAGAGGAAACGATAGATGCGATATACGACGAAGTTGTAAGCAACTGGGCGATTGACCCGTCTGAGTTGGAAGTGAGTTTGACGTTGGATAGCGTTTCAATTGAAGATGACGACGAAAAAGGCGGATCTTTTACCGTCACCGTTGAATCTCGTGAAAACGCAGGTTGGTATAGCAGTTCGTCTAAACACAGAGTATCAACTACATTTGAATGTGAATATCAAGCAACATTCGAACCAGATTTAGAGAAAGGCTCCGTTGACATGCATCCGCTCCAGCGCGTCTCTAGTGAACTGGTGCATTTTTAGCCAAAATCGATTGGCTTAATCGGGTTATTCTGTATCTCAAGATAATTGAGGCTGTGCGGAGGATTGGGTTGGGGTTTGATGGCATTGTCCTCGCTCTTCCTCCGTACCGTATTGTTATGAAAACTAATTAAATGGGTCAATCAGCTGATTCTATTTATGCAATTAGAGACAGTCTTTGTTTTGTTTGCGACCGCTATTAATTGACTTAGATGGAGATTCCTGACTGACTAAATGCTGTCTATCGGCGGATATCGATTCTAATTGGCGCACCCGTTAATTGCGGCAGATTAAGAATATCGACTTCCTCGTTAAGCCTTAAATCAATTATGTTTGTAAGCGGACGGCCGAACGGTCGGAGTCCAGCATAGGTTGTGTTTAGCTCGACCCCATGGAGGGCTGCTCGATAAACCAAACCACTTTCAAAGTGTAAAAGACGCCCCCGCTCATCGAAAAAGAAGGCATAGTCCGTCTCTCTTGATACGGGCTCGTTAGGGCTGTTGCCTGCGCGTTCCGAAGGCCTTTGTTGCCTCGTAAGAACGTTTAGCACGGCTTGCTTCAAATCGTTCATACCCCCTGCTGTTTTTTACACAGCAGGGGGTATATATACTTTTGATAATCTTAAACTAATAAAATAGTGTGCTAAACGTTCTATATAGTTATCTAACTGCGAAAACAGCAAACAATATATACATCAAACTGGTGATGCGGAAGCGGTCTTACGTGCTCGTGTGGTGTAGATTCTTACACCGTTTGAGCTCATCGTGCCCAGCCCAGTATGGGCGCACAGCTTCTTTGAGAAGTTGCTCTTCCCGAGGGGCTCGATACCGTTGTCTTTGCACCATGAATTATATGAAGCGTAGACGCTAGTGTTTGTCTTTCCCACAAACGAGGTTCCATCAGACTTTGTCCCATCAAAGAAGGCGCGAACCGAATCGTTGTCGTTAACGATTTCTTGAGCCATCTTCTTGGATAGCACATTTGCTGTTAGGGACATGTTTGCCCTGCATCGACAAAGAGCTTCGATAGCCTTTGCTAAAGCGTATTCTATACAGGGTTCTTCCTTCAATTTTTCGCTGAGGTTTGGATCAAACCCAGCATTAGAAGGGGTGAACCTAGCCAACAAAGGTATCGGGTGAATTCTTCTTTCAAAACCGTATGTTCCGTCTGCGAACTTTGGTATCTCATTGCATGAGTAAATCAAGGTCGCATAAGGCTTGAATTGGAACGTTGCGCCTCCCTTGTACTGATCGTTCACTGTGTCTCCAGTCACGAATTTCTTCATGACGGCACAGGCTTTTCCATTGACGTAGTCGTTAGAGATGTCATCTCCGATTAGAGCGAGCTTGCCCATTGCGGGAACGAGCTGAAATTTCTCGCCCAAATCGCAGATAGATAGAGAGAAACAATTGTCTTCTCCGAGCATATGTCTAAGCATGTCAAGTAACGTGCTTTTACCATTTGCTCCAGAGCCCTGAAGCAATATCATTCGCGAAACGTCATGACCGCGATAGAGAGCCAACCCGAACATCTCCCAGAGGTTTGCGACGACAGCCTCGTTGTTCTGGGCGATACTGTAGAAAGTAGAATCTACAAGCTCAGACTTTGCTTCGGGATTCCAATTATGAGGGATCTCGTTAAGGAGTAGATAATCGCATGGGTTGTCTACTAGCTGTCCTGTATCGATATCTAGCACGCCGTTTTTAAAACGAATGAATCTTGGATCCGCTTGACGCTTGTTTGGAGCCATCAAATGAAGGTAGTCCATCACCTCCTTGCGGTAACTACCTCTTGCATCCTTTCGATTGTTCAAAATGGCACGGTAGATAGCATTCTGACCGTACTCATAGTTACCCTTAACCTTGATTGCGGGTGTTCCTTCAACGAAGCAGGCATCTTGTTGATTTATCAGTAAGTCACCCATTTCGTTGAAGCCAAGCACCTCGTCCTTTTCAGTCGCTTGCTCCTTGGGACATTTTTCTAGGAACGTCTCAAGATATGAATCTGCATTGACTTCTGTATAGAGTAGTTGTTGGGTATTCATGCCGCGAGTGGCACCAGCAAGGCGAGTCAGTCTTGACGGGTTCTTGTTCGCAGAGTCGCAGGGGCTTCCATATTTGGCCTCAAGCGCCCCGTGCAGCTCTACCACCTTGCGCTTGTAGTCTTTTGCGTTTGATGCGTCGACACGCACTATGGCATGAACGGATTTATTGCCAGAATCTGTCATCGACAGAATGGGCAGGCCAGAGTCGAGTAGCCGTTCGATTTGTTCTTCTTTTGAGATGTCATCGTACTCGATAAGAGCATTTCGAAATGAAGTGACATTCTCGTTTAGACGTCGCCCTACCTTCATCGGGTTTACGCAAAAAAGGATTCCTGCCTGTGAGTTGTATTCAGGGAACACTTCTTCAATCGAGTTAGCGTTTCGCAGCTTTTCAATCAGCTTGTAAGCATTGTGGAATTCGGGCTTTCCATTTGGGAGCCACTTTCCCTCATCGCTTTTGTGAAAATGCGTGTTGAAACAGATGATATCGCTAGCTGAAAACAATGCCTCAAGCTGGAGTGCGGCCTGCTCGGCACTGGAAAGATCGGCAGATATTTGTTGAAGGGGATTTCCTTTGTGCTCGGTTCCTAGCGGTTTGTTGGAGTCCCAGTTCAAGACATTTCGGATGATGCGACTGATTTCATCGTCATCCAATGTAGGGTTGCAACGCATCTTGTTTGCCTGATGCATCAAATCGGCAATCGTTGAAGAGCTCTTATGCTCCTTTTTTAGTTGGACACCATAGGAGAAGATGGTCAAATTGCGCTTGCCTTCGTTAATAGTCGTGGGGAGCGAATCGGTCGCCTTGGAATTGATTTCTGCCATATATTTGACTCCTTTCAAAGAGTAAATAGGTCTTTGAGCAGGTAAAAGCTGCTTTTTGTTGTCTAACGGTGTTGAGACACATGTCTCTTGTCCCTTGCGTGTGAGCTATTTGGCTTACGTTTTTGACTAGCTGGATATTTACATATCCTGAAAAGTGGTGGGTTGTTTTGCCTAGGCATGAGGCCTCCTAACAAACTGATAAAACGTTTTAACTGTTTATGAGTATAACTGAAATGTGAAGAAAAACAAGAGAAAATATGGAAAATCTTATTTGACAGTTGACAAAAGAAGTAGAAGATGGATTCAAACAGCCTTAAAACTAAGCAGAATGTGAGCAGCAAAAATTTTGCCGAGAAGAGAATGAAGTCTAAAAAACATTTGATTTTTAGACTGCTGTTTCTTGCAATGTTTGCCCAGTTAAATTAGTCTAATAATATAGTCTAAAAAGGAGGGGCAAATGAAGTATGGCTATGGCAGGGTTAGCACTGGCAAAGATGCCCAGAAGTTTGACCGTCAAGAAGATCAGCTAAAAGATGCAGGATGTGAACTCATTTTTCTTGAGCGCGTTAGCGGTACTTCAAAAAATAAACCCGAGTTGCAAAGGTTGCTGAGCGAACTTCAGGATGGGGACGAATTGGTGTGTGTCTCTATTGACCGTTTGGGTCGCTCAACCCAGCAGGTGTTGAGTCTCGTTAATAAGCTGGAAGAAATGGGAGTTGGCTTAACGAGTCTTAAAGAAGGATTTCAGGCAAACACACCACAGGGAAGATTTTTTCTTACTATCGTTGCTGCATTTTCTGAACTTGAAGTAGAAATGTGCCGCAGCAGAGTGAACGATGGCCTAGAGGCAGCAAGGCGCAGGGGCAAGAAGTTGGGGAGGCCTCGTAGGGATATGGATACTGCAATTAAGATGTGGCAGTCCAAGGATTACTCCATTACCGAAATATGCGAGGCAGTTGGTTGTTCGAGGCAGACGTTATATAACGCCATAGGTCGGGCGGGTGTTTCGAGAGATTGACGGCATAAAAAAGGGGGCCGATTTTGATGTGGCCCCCTGGGGTTGTGGTTTTGGCTGCAATCGTGCCGCTCAACATGAAATGCTCGGTGGGTAATGCAGAAGGGTGTTTTACCCGAACTGCCTTTGGATCAATTCTATTCGAGGCTGCTCCAAGTTTTTCCATTATCGGTTGAATAGGAATCGAGCTCTCCGTCTCCATCGCTATCCACGGCTTTGTTGCCCTTGCTGTCAGCAATTGCTCCAGTTCCATCGGCATTTTTATGAATGGCGTACTCCCCATCGGTGTCGATGTAGTCTGTGCCACCGTCTTTCGAGTCTGACTTTAGATACGTTTTGCCGTCATCCGTATCAACCCAATCATCCTCATCTAATAATGTGCTCGACGATGAGCTGGAGTGAGAAGAATAATCATCATCGTCATCGTAGCCCTCATCGTCTTCGTCATAGGCGGCAGAAGAAGAGGAACTTGACGAATTATTGGAAGACCCCAATATGCCAGCGCAGCTGGTGATGCATAGGGCACAAAGAAGGCAGACGGCAAGCATAGCCAGCAATGTCTTTTTAAAGCGCGTCGCAAACTTGTTATTTTGAGTAACGGTGTCGCTTGTTATCAGCGGTGCTGCCATTTTAGATTTCTGCTGCGTAAGTGAATCGGAGGTTGAAGAGGGGGCGGCAGGATTTGTCAAATCTTTTTTACTAAAGGCGACGCTAAGCAGCTCGGTCTTCTTCGCGTCGAACTCCTCTTGTGTGATGGCTCCCATATCAAGGAGCTCCTTAAGCTCTTTAAGCTCTTCGTACACGGTGAATTCCTATCTTTAGGTTGAGAATGAGTGCCCTTTATTTCCATGCCATATGGATAAGTAGAAACACAACGATAAATGATCCAAGAAATCCTGGTGCAATGAAGGCGCTAGTCCTATAGCTTTGGCCCAGAAGGAGCGCCATAAGAAAGGCAATTGCGAATGCAATGATTATTGAAACCAGAATCTTGATGGTGGGTTTGACAGCAGTCTTTTTTTGGCTGGGAGTAGAAGGGCTGATTCCAAGTAGCTCTTCCTTTTTCTGGTTAAATTCGTCTTGAGTGATGACGCCGTTTTCAAGGAGCTTTTTAAAGGCGATGATTTCGTCAAATTGTTTATCGCCGGTATTTTTCTTTTCAGCTGGGCTGTCGGTTGCGGTGGTCTTCTCATCGGAGTTTTGGCTTGCTTTGAGAGCTTGCTGGGGCTGAGCCTCAGCCGCAGGAGTCGGTAGGCCGTCTGGGAAGAGAAGTGCGTTTTTCTGCTGCTCATATTCATCCTGAGACAGGATGCCTTGATCCAGCAATAACTTAAGTTCCTTTATATGGTTCGTCGTTTCTGAGAAGGTGCGTGAATCGCTCATCTTTTGGTTCCTTTTCTCAATATCAGCTTAAGGCTTAAGCGAGAGGTGCTTCGTCCTTGTGGAGCATATGCGTATATCACAATGGGGGTGTGGGGTCTTTGGCTGGGATTTCTAGGCAGTAGCACAATCATCTGAGTTATCGATTTGCCGTAGAGACAAGAACAGCAAATTGAAAGGACGGAGTCGTTGGTTGCAGCCAATATGCTGAAATCAACCCAGCGCTAACTTCCAGACGTATAAAGAACGTAATAGTCTTCGCCGTCATAGTTTTGGAGAGCGAGGACGATTGCGTTGTCCTTTGCCCTTGCAAAGAAATAAGCGGGACGTTCGTTTAATTCTTTGTTGGGATCGACGTTGACAACTTGGTCGAATTGTCCCGTGAACTGAACTTCGGTGTTTACCAAGGCGGTTTGCATCTTTCCATCCTCGTCCTGCACTTTGATTGCTTTGGTGGGGATTTGGTTTAGCTGGTAAGTGTACTCACGGGAAGTTTGGTTAATGAAGAAATAGACGTATGTGGGGAGGTCGGTCGCCTTCTTCTCGCTCATAACCCAGCTGGGGTGAGTGGAAGACTGCAGCGTAATCGGCTTGAAAGACCATTCTGAAGGAAGGTCGGACTTTTCCAGCCTGAAGGGGTTATCTCCGCCGTACGTTTCCATGCTGTAGGATTTCTTCTTTTCGTCCTTAATATAGGCATCAAGTTCCTTGTCGGCTTTTTTCAATGCCTTGTAGACTTTGTAGTAACCATCAGTATCAGAAGCATCCAGTGCGGCCTGCGCGTCTGTTTTTGCAGCCTCGATTTCTTTGGTATCGAACTGCTGGGCAAAATACGAACTCAGAATTTCTTGAGAATGGCTGATTTCCTTGGTGATTTCGCTATAGAGAAGTTGGTCGTAACGTTTGTTTGCGCTCTTCAGTTCATCGTAGTTCTCAACTTCTTTTTTAAGCTCTTTATCAAGGGAGTCATACTGCTTATTTGCCGAGTCGATGGCATCCTTTGATTCGATTGATACGGTTCCGATAGAGTCAATGGACTTCATCGTTGCAGACACCGAAGGGTCAGTGCATCCAGTGACGCTTAAAGCTAGGGTAAGCCCCACAACCGCGGCGAGGGGAGCCGATCGTTTCATGGTGTGCGTTCCTTCCTCCGACACTTGGTAAACGTTGTGGAAGGAGGCTCATCCGAAGTGCGGAATGTGCAGCACGAAAAGGAGGAGTATCCACCCACAGTTGCTACACAGCTCCAAGCGCTTCGCGGTAGCACGAGTCAGCAAGGAGAAAGGGCAAATACCCCTCCTTGTCACTGACTTGAGTGTCTTCAGTTGTGAAGCGCGAGCATTAAAAAATGCTAGAGCTGTGTAGCAGGTACAACTCTAGCATGCTGATAAGCTATTTAATCTACTGACCTGTTGAACGGTCGAAAAAGTAGGCTGTTGTGAAAAGCGGAACCATCTGACCTGTCGTGCCTGAGCCTCTAAGAGTAGTAAAAAGGTAGTAGGCCAGATGATTTGAATGGTTAATACGCCTGATAATCAGCGGTTACATCGTCGAGCGGCAGATGTTCCCATGGCAGATAAACAGTACACGTTGCATATGCGGTTTCCTTTCGATCGCCATCATCGAACTCGAGTATCGCAGCTAAGCCTAAGCCTACGCTCTCGCCCGCTTGCGCTCCCAGCGAGCCAACTTAATCGTCACCAGCGTAAGCGCCCAGGCCACAAGCGAGAACGCGGCGCCCACGGCGCCCACGTACGCAATGCCAACGCTGCTTACCACGGCGCCGCCCACTGCGGTGCCAAACGAAATGCCGACGTTAAACGCCATGGGCTCAACCGAACTCGCGAGCACCATCGACTTGGGATGGCGGCTGCGTGCCACGTCCATAAAGTGTGTGATGCACGACACCGAGAACAGGTACATGAGCAGCGCCAAGCTAAAGACAAAGACCAGCGCGAGCGGCATGGTGCCGCCCACGGCAAACAGCCCGAGTAACGCCGCAGCCTGCAGCACAAACGTCACAAGCAGCGCCTTCATGCCAAAACGTGCGTCGATCCATCCGCCCAAGATGTTCGAGACTAGGCAGAACACGCCGTAGGCCATAAGCGTGGTGCTCGCCTGAACAGTGCCCATGCCCAGCACCTGCTCAAGATAAGGCGTCACGTAGCCGTAGAACACATAGACCGATCCCACGCCAAACAAAAAGATGAGCATGCCGGTGATGATGCTCGGTTCGCGTAGCAGACTCGCCTGCTCGCGGAAGGTAGCGGGTTCGTCGGTCTGTCCGGCGCGCGGCATAAACGCCACGAGCGCTCCGCAGATCAAAACGGCAAAGGTCAGCGTACCGTACATGGCCACGTGCCAGTCGAGCGTGTCGGCCACAAACTTGCCGATCGAAGTGACAAAGACCATTGCTACGGAAAACGCACCATATACCACCGAGATGGCAAGCGAAGTTTGCTGCGGGGACAGCAGCTCGGGGATGTACGTCACGCCCACGGCGAGCAGTGCGCCCGAGACGGATCCCAGGACAATGCGCGAGATAAACAGTACCTGGAAGTTGGGCGCCAACGCCATGACCAGATTGCCGAGCACAAAGATAATGCTGTAGCACACGAGCAGCTGGTAACGACGGAAGCGCCCCGTGCTGAGCGCAAGCACCGGCGTCGCGATAGCGTAGACCAGTGCAAAAACGCTGATGAGCTGGCCCGCAGTGGCAAGCGATATGCCGAGTTCCGTCGCCAAGTCACTTTCGATGCCGATGACCACGAACTCCGAGCAGCCGAGCGAGAAGCCCAGCAGCACGAGCAGCGCCAGGCAGAGCTTGGTGCGCGCGGGGGAGAGCGCGGCGGCGGTTGACTTACTTTTAGGCGTGGTTGCGGCGGTCAAGGTTGTCACTCCAATGTCGCATGAATAAGCGGGATTCAATCCCTGCAACTCTAACAGAATGTGTCAGGTGCCTGCCTCCTTTGTCGCAGGCTGCGCTTGCCTGTATAGTCGCAATACAGGCGAAGATGGTCTCAGGTACATTGCGGGCGACAGGAGATCCCATGGGTATGCACACGACAAAGGTTGTAGTGGGCGAGGGCAAGTTTGCGCTCGAGGCCCAGTTGACGGTGACGCCGCGAGGCATGGCGGTGTACGCCTGCTCGCCGGAGTTTGCGCACCTGGGCGCCACGGCGCAGGCCATTCCTCGCCCCGAGCCCGGCCGTACGGCGACGGTGAGCATCCTGGCCGTTCCGTGCCATCGAGACGAAATTCCGGCGCACGATATTGCGGCGGCGCTGGCCACGCGCTTTGGCGTGCCGGTAGTTGCAAGCACGGGTTTTCATGTGGAGAACGCGACCGCGGACGACTTGCGGCGCATGCTCGATACCACCAAGGAACTCATCGCCGCGCTCGAGGAGGCCGCAGCCCGCATTCTGCGCGCCGGCTGGGATGAGGGCGGCGCAGGCGCCGAGGTCGTGGCGGTCGATGCCGCGACCGGCGAGGCGCTTGGCCCCGTCGACCGCATCGAGGCCCATACCGGCGAGGGAATCCTGCATCAGGCATTTCTGACGCTTCTGGTCGAGGGCCAGGGCGAAGACGCGCGCCTGCTGCTCTGTCGTCGCAGTCCGCTCAAACGCCTGTGGGGCGGGGTGCTGGCCGATGGCTGTGCCGGCCATCCGCTCCCCGGGGAAGACGTCGCGGCCGCCACGGCACGTCGCATCAACGAAGAGCTTGGCATCACGCGCGAGCCCGATCAGCTCAAGCACCTCGGACACGTGGTGTACCGCGAGGACCACGGCGACGGCCGCTGCGAGTGCGAATGGTGCGAGGTCTACCTTGCCCATGTTGAGCCGGGCGAGCTGCATATCAACCAAGAGGAGATCTCGGAAGTGCGCCGCGTGGCCCCGTCCGAGCTTAAAGGCTACCTGCAGGGTCACCCCGAGCAGCTGGCCCCCTGGCTCCGCGAGGCTCTGGAGGTCCCCTCCATCCGCGCAGCCCTCGCTATGTGAAAAAAGACAGTCCCTTTGCCACATCCAAACCGTCACAACATTTGATGAAAATCTCGAAAACGAGGAAAAGCGTCGAATGTTGTGACGCTTTTTGTCCAGAGGATCGCTTCTCATCCAAAAATCCCGCTTGACTGTATTGCCACAACACAGCGCAACGTAAGGGGTGTCCGATAACGGGCGCCCCTTTTTAAGTGGCAACGTGGCCGCGAATCCGGAGCGCCCCCAACAAGAAAGGTGGGGAGATGGAAGCGGAAAAGAAGGCGTTTAAGATCACCAAGCGCGAAATTGGCTTTGTGCTGGGTATCGTTGTCTTTTTGCTGGTGAAGTTTCTTCCTTTGGCGGAGCTGAGCTCGACGGTCGAGCTTACGGTCGGCGGTCAGACCTGTCTGGCGTTGACGCTCGCCACGGTGGTGTTCTGGGCGTGTGGCGTGGCACAGCCGGGCTTTGTGGGCCTGCTCTATTGCGCGCTGCTCGTTCTGTTCAAGGTGTGCGTGGACGACACGGGTGCCGCGAGCATCTCGGCGACGGTCGCCTCCACGTTTAGCTCGTGGACCAAAGCCACCATGTGGCTCGTCATCGGCGCCTACCTCATCGCCAGCGCGGTCAAGGAGTCGGGCCTGGGCGAGCGCATCGCCTATGCGTTTATGCTCAAGTTCGTGCGCGATGCCAAGTCGCTCATCATCTCAATCTTCGCGCTCACCTTTGTGCTGTCGCTGCTGATCCCGCATCCGTTCCCCCGCGCCTTCCTCATCCTCGCCGTCGTCTCGGTCATCGCCGAGTCCGCCGGCTACGGTGACGACGACAAGGGTAAGCTCGGCTTCCTCGTGTTTGCCGCTGCTGCCCCGGGCTCCATGTTCTTCCTGACGGGCGACTCCACACTCAACCCGCTCGTTGCGCAGTACAGCGCCGAGGCCGGCGGCATGAGCCCGTCCTTTGTCGACTGGTTCCTGTACATGAGCGTGCCTATGCTGGTCGCGCTGCTGTGCACCCTGTTCTTGGGCCTCTTCCTCTTTAAGCCCAGCAAGGAGCTCGTCTACGATCGCGAGCAGATCGTGGCCAAGCAGGCCGCGCTCGGCAAGCTCTCCGTCAAGGAGATCCGCACCATCGTGTGGCTTGTCATCGCCATCGCGCTGTGGCTCACCGTCTCGGGCGACTATATCGGCTGGGTCACCCTGGCCATTGGCGTCGCACTCGCCATGCCCATCATCGGCGAGGTCCTCACGCCCGCCAGTTGGAACGCCGTCGACATCAAGTCCCTCATGTTCCTGACGGCCGCCATGGCCGTGGGTTCCGTGGGCGGCGCCACCGGCATGAACGCCTGGATCGCCGACGTCGTGCTTCCCAGCTCCGTGCCCGAGAACATCTTCCTGTTCGCCCTGCTTGTCGCCGCGCTGTCCATGGTCATCCACATGTTCATGGGCTCGGTCATGGCCGTGCTCGGCGTGTGCGTGCCGGCGTTCATCAGCTTCGCGGCCGGCTCCAGCGTAAGCCCGCTCGCCGTGGCGCTCATCGTCTTCACGTCCATCAACATCCACTACATCCTGCCGTTCCACAACCTGCCGATCCTTATCGGCGAGGGCAAGGACGCTGGCGGCTACACCTCCAAAGAGGCCATGCACATGGGCATTCCCCTCATTGTGGTCGTCTCTATCGTCGTGCTGGTCGAGGCCGCCTGGTTCCACCTCTTTGGCCTGATGTAAACGGTCGAGCGCTTGGGCTGTAAGCAGCCGAGTGCTCGAACCACAAGTGGCCGAGTGCTCCATCTATGAGCGCCGCGGCCCCACTACGTTACCCAGCCCGGCGGCACTCCCGCCGCCGGGCACTCTCCCGAAAGGAGCACGCCATGTCCACTACCGATGCTTCCCAGATCCACGACCTGCGCTCCGCACTCGACTTTTTGCGCAAGATGCCGGGCCAGCTGCTCGAGACCGACACCCAGGTCGATCCCGATGCCGAGGTCTCGGGCGTCTATCGCCACGTCGGTGCCGGCGGCACCGTTATGCGCCCGACCAAAGAGGGTCCGGCGATGGTCTTCAACAACGTCAAGGGCTTTGACGATGCCAAGGTCTGCATCGGCATGCTTGCCAGCCGCAAGCGCGTTGCCGCCCTGCTCGACCTGGACGAGGAGCACCTGGGCCTCGAGATCGGTAAGCGCTTCGAGAACCTGATCGCGCCCGAGCAGATCGCCGAGGGCAAGCATGTCGACTGCCAGGAGGTCGTGTACAAGGCGACCGACGAGGGCTTTGACCTGCGCAAGATCGTTCCCGCCCCCACCAACACGCCCGTCGACGGCGGCCCCTACATCACCATGGGCCTCGCCTACGGCACGAGCCCCGACGGCTCCCAGTCCGACGTGACCATCCACCGCTTCTCCTGCGTCGACAAGGACAAGCTCGCCATGTGGATTACTCCCGGCAGCCGTCACCTGGGCGCGTTCTTTGACGAGTACTGCCAGCGCGGCGAGGACATGCCCATCTCCATCTCCATCGGCCTGGACCCCGCCGTGTACATGTGCTGCGGCTTCGAGGCTCCCACCACGCCGCTCGGCTTCAACGAGCTGCAGATCGCCGGCGCCCTGCGCGGCCACGCCGTCGAGCTTGCCGACTGCGTCACCGTTCCGCAGAAGTGCATCGCCAATGCCGAGTATGTGCTCGAGGGCTACCTCATGCACGACGAGACCATCAACGAGGACGTCAACGGCCACGGCTACGCCATGCCCGAGTTCCCCGGCTACACCGGTGGCGCCAAGGTCTGCCCGGTGATCAAGATCACCGCCGTCACCACGCGCGTCAATCCCATCATGGAGAGCTGCATCGGTCCTTCGCACGAGCACGTTTCCATGGCCGGCATCCCCACCGAGGCATCCATCTACAAGATGGTCGAGACCGCCATCCCGGGCCGCCTGCTCAACGTCCATGCTGCTCCCTGCGGCGGCGGCAAGTTCGTTGCCATTATGCAGTTCAAGAAGTCGAGCAAAAATGACGAGGGCCGTCAGCGCAACGCCGCCATGCTCGCCTTCTCGGCATTCTCCGAGCTCAAGCACGTCATCCTTGTTGACGAGGATGTCGACATCTTCGATATGAGCGACGTGATGTGGGCCATGACCACGCGTTTCCAGGCCGACGTCGACCTCATCACCATCCCCGGCTGCCACTGCCACGTGCTCGACCCGTCCAACGACCCCGCGTTCGATCCTTCGATCCGCGAGCACGGCATCGCCTGCAAGGCCATCTTCGACTGTACGGTTCCGTTCGACCTCAAGAAGAACTTCATCCGCTCGCAGTTCATGGAGATCGACCTGGACAAGTGGGCAGCAGAGCTCGCTTTCTAGTACGTAGCCCTACCAAGTAGTTAAGGAGTCGCCATGCCTGAGCCTTCTGTCCGTCCTCGTCGCATTGTCGTTGGCGTTTCTGGTGCCAGCGGCGCTGCGCTGGGCCTCGAGTGCCTCAAATGCCTGCGTCAGGCCGGTGCCGAGTCGGCGCTTGTCGTCACGCGCGGGGGAGAGATCACCATCGAGCAGGAGCTCGGCATGACGCTCGATGAGTTTGCGTGCTATGCCGATGCGGTCTACGACAACAAGAACATCGGCGCCGCCATCGCAAGCGGCACCTATCCGGTCGACGGCATGATCGTGGCCCCGTGCTCCATGAAGACGCTCGCCGGCATCGCAAGCGGCTACAGCGAAAACCTGTTGCTGCGCGCGGCCGACGTGCAGATGAAAGAGCAGCGCCGCCTGGTGCTCATGGTGCGCGAGACGCCCTTCAGCGCCATTCACATCGACAACATGGCGCGCCTGGCGCGCGTGCCGGGCGTCATGCTCATGCCGCCCATGCTCACGTTTTACAACGGCCCCGCCACGCTCGATGACGCGGTGCATCACATTGCCGCCAAGGCGCTCGAGGCCGTCGGCGTGTCATGTGCAAACTATAAGCGCTGGTCATAGGCGTCTTTAGGGTAGGATACGAGTAGTGTTTGAGCCCGCTGCCCCTGTGGGCGGCGGGCTTTGTGCGCAAAAAGGATGTGTCGGGAGGACCTATGCAGACGGGCATGTATGCGATTAGCGAGATGGCGAGTTTGTTTAACGTTTCGCGCCAAACGCTCATCTACTACGACAAGATCGGCCTGTTTAAGCCCGCCGTGGTTAACGAAAAAGGCTACCGTTTCTATTCGCCCACGCAGATCCCGCTCATGCGTCTGATCTGCATGCTGCGCGACCTAGGGCTCGAACTCGATGAGATCGACCGCCTAGCCTCGACGTTCGACATTAGCGAGATGACCGACCACCTGCGCTCGCGGGTGCAGGCGCTCGACGAGCAGATTGCCGGGCTCAAAGCCGAGCGTGCGAGCGTGCAGGAGCGTCTGAGCTTTTACGACGAGGCAGTTTACTGGCGCGAGCGGGAGGGCAAGCCGGAGCTCAAGCAGTTTGAGCGTCGCTACGTGGTCTTTGAGGAGTTTCCGGGCGATATCGAGCGTGGCCGCTCGATGCTTCATCCCACGCTCATGCGGGCGATTTTGCGCATGCGTGCGTTGACGGGCACGCGCCCCATGCGTGGCTGGGGCGCCATGCTGCGTCGCGAGGCGCTGCATTCCGACGACCCCATTGCCGGTGCCGGCTCCTTTGCCGTGCTGCCGCGCGGTGCCGTGGAACTGCTGCCGAGCGATCCCGCCGAGCTGGCAGAGATCGGCATCGAAGTGCTGCCCGAGGGCACGTATCTGTGCATGAGCCGCTGGGGTATGCCGTACGAGCCCGAGGGCATCCGCGCCATCGTTGCCTGCATGGACGAGCACGCTCTTCTGCCCATTGGCAACGCCTTCGACTTTTGCTACCTGGATACCACGAGCTACGACGAGTCCCACCAAGAGGACTTCTGCTGCATCCAAATCCCCGTCACCCTCCAGATGTGACAAAGGGACAGTCCCTTTGTCACATCCACGCCCATTTCTTAGAAACTTGCAAAATCTGCAAGTTTCTAAGGTAACATCTTATAAACTTGCAAATAATGCAAGTTTATAAGATGTTACGTCTGGCCGGGCGCTAGGGAGACTCTATGAACATCGTTCGCCGAAGCCGCTATCTTGATCGACTCATTGCTTTTCAGGATACCGACCTCATCAAAATCGTGACGGGTATACGCCGTTGCGGCAAATCCACGTTATTGGACATGATGAGGGAGCACCTGGCGCAACAGGGGGTGCCGGCCGAGCGTTTGCTGACCTTTAAGATGGAATCTCTAGAGTATGCGGGGATTACAGATTACCTGACGTTTTATCGCATGGTTCGGGAGCGCGTTGACGGTGTCGATCGTCCCTATCTGTTCTTTGACGAGCTCCAGAATGTCGAGGGCTGGGAAAAGGCGGTTAACTCGCTCCGAATCGATTTGCCGTGCGATATCTATGTCACGGGCTCCAATGCCTTTTTGCTATCGAGCGAGCTTGCAACGCTTATCTCGGGCCGGTATATCGAGGTCAAGATGCAGCCGCTCACGTTTGGCGAGTATCTTGATTTTCGCTCGATTGATGCGGTCGTTGCCGAAGGGCTTGGCGAGAGGGCCGAGCTCGTTTCCAAGACGGGCGATCGCCTTAATTCAAACACCGTGCTCGAGCAGTACATAACCTATGGCGGCATGCCGTTTCTGGCTCATGACGAGCCGAGACGCGAACCGTGCCGCGACTACATCCGCAGCCTCTATCAGACGATTGTCGCGCGCGATATCCTATTGCGCGCGACGCGTAGAGGTCGCGGAGCTATCACCAAGCGCGACGTTCTCGAGCGGCTCTGTGCGTATCTGGCAGACAACATCTCCAATCAAACTTCGGTCAACAAAATCGTAGGGACGCTCAACGAATCATCGGGCGGTAAGACCAACGCATCGACGGTGTCGGCGTATATTGACGCTCTGGAAGAGACGTACCTGTTTACCAATGTAAAAAGGTATGACGTCAAGGGGCGGGAGCTTCTCAAGACAGGCGGTAAATATTACATAGCCGATACGGGAATCCGCAGCTATCTTGACGGATATAGAGGCAGCGATAGCGGAAGGATGCTCGAGAACGTTATCTACAACCAGCTTGTCTTTGAAGGATACGAAGTGTTTTGCGGCCATCTGCGCGCGGGGGAAATCGACTTTGTCGCAATCGGCGAGGGATCGGACCGTAAATATATCCAGGTTACCGAACGGATCGATGCTGAGGCGACCAGAGAGCGTGAGCTGCGACCGCTCAAACTAAACACGCTGGGAAAAATCCCTGATTCGTACGAGAAGATCCTGATTGTCAGGGATGGTGAGCATCCAACAGACATCGACGGCATCAGAATCGTAGGGGCGGCCGATTTCTTGCTGAGAAACAAGATCGCCCACGGCTAAACGCAAAATGTGACAAAGGGACAGCCCCTTTGTCACATTCCATGCGAGCTCCCGTGTCATCTGGGGGTATAAGGCTAGCAAGTGTTTATTTGCGAGGCCAAGGGGGCGCCCCGTATGGATATCGATAACTATGAGTGGTGGTATAGCGAGGGCGAGGCTCCGGATGAGGGGTGGGACGAGCCCGCGCCGCGTGACGTGTCGAGCGACAAGGCTGAGACCGGCAATGATGCTGCCGCCGACTCGGATGCCGCCCTCGACCCCGTCGAGCCCCTGACCTTTGAACAAGCCTGGGCCCAGGCCGAGGCAGACGAGGCCAAGGCCGACGCTACGGCCACGCTCGGCGAGCCGGCCGACATGTCAATCTCGCCGGCAAAGACCCCGCAGCCGCGTCACACTATCGACCCCGACAGCACGGCATCCTTCAGCATTCTCGACGTGCCCTCGCAGGGCGCTCAGGCGCCCGCACCCACACGTCGCCCCAATCTGTCTCGCGAGGAAGATGCAGGACGTCGCTCGCCGCTCGGCCCCATCCTTATCGCCTTCATGGCCGGCGTTATCGCATGCTCGGTAATTGGAAACGTCTGGAGCCATGTTGAACAACAGCGAAAAGACGCCGCCAAGGTCGAGATGTCCGTCGAGCAATCGCTCAGCCGCACGCGCTCGGTGCATGTGTCGGTCGAGGTTAAGGATGGCGCGGCGTGGGATACCACGCGCGGCGACAGCCAAATGCTCGTCCATATCGTGGGCCGCACACTCAAGGGACAAGCAATCGACGAGTATCAATACGTCAATTCCGAAGGTGACGGCATCGAGCTCAAACCCGGCGACTACGAGCTCACGGTCGATGAGCCGCCCGTCGCCACCGACGGCACGCGTTACCGCGCCTCAAAGCGCATGGTTCCGGTGAGTTTTAATTCACAGGCTCCCGACACGGTCGATAGCACGCCGCAGGGCGGGTTTGACCTTTACGCTATTGCTCAATAACTGCGCCTGCCGATCAACCCCGCCGCCAAGAGTGGGACAATAGCCCTTGGCACCGTTGTTTACCATTGGAGGAAGTAGCATGTCCACCGTCACTACCATCAAGCGCGGCGGCCTCACCGCGGCCATCGATTCCATGGGCGCCCAGCTCACGAGCCTTGCCCTTAACGGCAACGAGTATCTGTGGCAGGGCGACCCGGCCTTTTGGGGCAAGCACGCGCCCATCCTGTTCCCCATCGTGGGATCGCTGCGCAACAACACGGCGACGTCTGCGGCCGGCACCTGCGAGATGGCTCGCCACGGCATCGCGCGTATCGTGGAGCACAAGATCGTCGAGGTGTCGGAGGACGGCTCCTCGGTAACGTACGAGATCACCGACACGCCCGAGTCGCTCAAGGCGTTCCCGTTCCACTTTAAGCTCAACATGACCTATGCCCTGACTGGTGACGCCACGCTTACCCAGACCTTTGCCGTCACCAATACCGGCGACGTGGACCTGCCGTTCTCGGTGGGCGGCCACCCCGCATTTAACGTGCCCGCCCCCGGTGCCGAGGACGAGGCGTTCGAGGATTACGAGCTGGCGTTTACCGAGGCTTGGACCAACGAGGCCCCCATCATCACGCCCGATGGCCTTATGACGTTCGAGGGTAGCTACAAGGCTCCCGATAACTCGGACGTGCTGCCCATCACGCACCGCAGCTTCGATAACGACGCCATCATGTTCACCGATACCCCGGGCTCCACGCTCACGCTGCGCGGTCGCAAGTCGGGCCACGGCGTCAAGATCGACTTTGAGGGCTTTAAGTACATCGGCGTGTGGTCTGCCGCCAACGACGCCCCGTTTGTGGCGCTCGAGCCCTGGACTGGTCACACCACCATGGACACCGAGGACGACGTCTTTGAGCACAAGGTCAACACCATTACGCTGGCGCCGGGCGCTACCGACACCCGTTCCTTTAGCGTCACCCTGCTCTAGAGGTTCCACCGTTCTGACGAACGGCGGGCCGGTCGACGCTGCGCCCTTAGGTTCCGCCGTTCTGACGAACGGCGGGCCGGTCGACGCTGCGCGCCACCCAGAGCGACAATTTGTCATTCAAAAGGCACGGCATGACCAGAAGGTCTATGCCGTGCCTTTTTCATGCCAACTTGTTCGCTCTGGGCGGCGCTCGCTGGCATTGCCAAAACATCGACGTTCCCAATGACTACCGCGTGTCTATTAATTTTTCGAGCTTGTGCTGCGCTACTGGTCGCTGGCGTATATCCTGTTAAGTCGTCAGCATACAATTCAACAGGGAAGGCAGATTATGCATTCTCCCCATCAACGCGACGCGCATCCACAGCTGGTGTGCAGCCGTCGCATCTTCTTGGGTAGCGCTCTCGCTGCGAGCGCTACCGTTGTCGCCGGCGCACTTTCCGGTTGCCAGCGCCCCTCCACGCTGGAAGTAGTTCAGCCCACGACGGGCGGCGGTCGCGACGACCTGTCCGATTCCGTGATCGGCAAGGACAAGATCCGCATTGGCATGGAGGCGGCCTACGCCCCGTACAACTGGCAGGTCTCCGAAGCCAGCGAGTACACCATCCCCATCGACAACGTGCAGGGCGCCTATGCCGATGGTTACGACGTGCAGATCGCCAAGATCGTCTGCAAGGCTCTCGGCGGCGAGCCCGTCGCCGTCAAGCAGAGCTTCTCGGGCCTTATCGACTCGCTCAACAACGGCCAGATCGACCTCATCATCGCCGGCATGAGCGCCACGCCCGAGCGCGAGGAGTCCGTCGGCTTTTCCGACCCGTACTTCATTGGTTACTTTGGCCTGTTCGTAAAAGAGGGCTCGCCCTACCAAAACGCCACCAAGCTCAGCGACTTCAGCGGTGCCACGGTGCTCGGCCAAAAGGACACCATGCTCGACACTGTCATTGACGAGATCCCGGGCGTTGTGCACAAAAACCCGGTCGATTCGGTCCCCACGGTGTTTTCGAATCTGCTGCAGGGCACGTGCGACGCCGTGACCTACAACACTGAGAACGAGAAGGGCTATATGGCCCAAAACCCGGGTATCGTGCCGATTCAATTTGCCGAGGGCGAGGGCTTTAAGCAGGAGGTCACGGCAAACGTCGGCTGCCGCAAGGGCTCGGACAAGCTGCTTAAGCTCATCGACAAGACACTCAAGGGCATTAGCCAAGAGGAGCGCGACCAAATGTGGGACGCGTGCCTCGACCGTCAGCCGGCATAGGGAGGCAGCATGAAAGCCATTAATCGTCTGGCCTCCTTTATCAAGGCCGACCACCGTTATGTATACCTGGGCACGAGTGTTATCGCGGCGCTCGGCCTGGCGTTTAGCCAGCGCAACCCCACACCGCTGAGCTTCCTGGCTCCCACGGGCGTGTTCCAAGATTGCCTTTGGGCGATTCTTTGGGCCTGGCTCGTCGTGTCGGCGGCGGCGCTGGTCACCAAGCTCATGCACTGGAACGACTATCGCGAAAAGTCGCCGTTCGCCTCCGAGCGTTGCCGCCGTGGCGCACGCCTGGGCAGCTACGTCGTGGTCGCCATCGCGGCGATCTTTTTCGTGGACCGCTGCGTCATGGCGTTTATCGATCTGGTGCAGGTGAGCATTGTCTCGGATTCCAACCCCAGCGACTTTTTGTCGAGCCTGGTCTACATGACCTACAAGAGCGGCGACTTCTTCATTCGCGGTATCGAGATCACCATCGCGCTCGCCACCTTCGGCACGGTCATCGCATTCTTCCTGGCACTGCTCTTTGTGTTCCTGCGTATTCAGACGTTCGACCGCGTGGATAACGACCTGGTGCGTTTCTTTAAGAGTATCGGCCGCGGCTTTGCGACCGTCTACTCCACCATCGTGCGCGGCACGCCCATGATGGTCCAGGGTCTGCTCATCTATTACGCGGGCTTCACCGTTTTGCGCGGCATGGGCTTCGAGACCGCCCAGGCCAACCAGATCTGGAGCACCTTTACCGCTGGCCTCGTCACCATCTCGCTCAACTCCACCGCCTACATGATGGAGGTCCTGCGCGGCGGCATCGAGTCCATCGATCCCGGCCAGGCCGAGGCAGCACGCTCGCTGGGCCTGTCGCAGTGGCAGGCTATGCGCAAGGTCGTGTTCCCCCAGGGCATTAAAAACGCGATTCCGGCGCTCACCAACGAGCTCATCATCAACATCAAGGATTCGTCGGTGCTCTCGGTCATCGGCGTGTTCGACCTTATGTACGCTACTACCACGGTCGCCGGCGTGTACTACCGCCAGATGGAGGTCTACTGCGTGGCGCTCGTGGTCTACCTGATCCTGACGCTCGTGGCGAGCCGCCTGCTCGAGGCCTTTGGCAAAAAGCTCGGCGCCGAGGCTCCTGCCACGCTGCCCAGCTCCAACTAGGCTTAAGACGAGGAGAATCATCATGGCAGATACCGCCATTACCGGCGTTGCGGCCGCCGCACAGATCAATGAGCCGCTCATCCGCGTCGAGGGTCTGCGCAAGAGCTTCGGCTCGCTCGAGGTGCTCAAGGGCATCGACCTGTCCGTTAACCCCGGCGAGGTCGTCACCATTATCGGCGCCTCGGGCTCGGGCAAGTCGACTTTCCTGCGCTGCCTCAACCTGCTCGAGACCCCGGACGCGGGCCACATCTGGTTCCACGGCCAGGACCTCACGGCCGAGCGCTGCAACATCAACAAGCTGCGCGAGGACATCGGCATGGTGTTCCAGGGCTTTAACCTGTTCAACAACATGGACGTGCTCGACAACTGCACGCTCGCGCCCGTCACGCTCAAAAAGATGAGCAAGGCCGAGGCTGAAAAAATTGCGATGGAGCATCTGACGAGCGTGGGGCTCGAGAAGTTCGCGCACGCCGCCGTGGGTCGCCTGTCCGGTGGTCAAAAACAGCGCGTGGCCATCGCGCGCGCCCTGTGCATGAATCCGCAGATCATGTTGTTCGACGAGCCGACCTCCGCGCTCGACCCCGAGATCGTGGGCGAGGTGCTCGAGGTCATGCGCAAGCTCGCCGCCGACGGCATGACCATGGTCGTCGTCACGCACGAGATGGCCTTTGCCCGCACGGTGTCCGACCGCGTGGTCTTTATGGACAAGGGCGTGGTGCTCGAGGATGCCGCACCGGCCGAGCTCTTCGGCAACCCCAAACACCAGCGCACCCGCGAGTTCCTCTCGCGTTATCTCGAGGACAAATAACCGACTGCAAACGCTTACGTGGCAGGGCCGCTCCGGTGGGGCGGCCCTTGTCGTCACAATCGAAAGGATGTCATGGCCGAGGTTTGGCGCTTCTTTGCGCATGAGGACGATTTTGCCGATATAGACGAGGCCGGCGCGTGCGAGCGCTTGGGCCGCGTGCTGTCGTTTCCGACCATTTCGAGCATGGATGCCGAGGCGGTGGACTGGCAGCCCTTCGACGACCTGCGCGCGTACATGCAGCAGGCGTGGCCGCGCGTGTTCGCGGCGGGCGAGGTCGAGTTTATCGACCATTCGCTGCTGGTGACGCTTGGCGGTTCCGACCCTACTCTCAAGCCCGTTATGCTCATGGGCCACATGGACGTGGTCCCCGTGGTGCCGGGTACCGAGGCCGACTGGACGCACGCCCCCTTTAGCGGGCACGTGGACGACACCTACATTTGGGGCCGCGGCGCCATCGATATGAAAGACCAGGTCGCAGGCATTCTCGAGGCTGTTGAGTATGCGCTGGCGCACGGCTGGGAGCACGAGCGGACGCTGCTGCTCGCTTTTGGCCAGGACGAGGAAACCACGCAGTTCGGTGCGGGTGCCATCGGCCGCGTGCTCGAGGAGCGCGGTATTGAACTTGAATACCTGGTCGACGAGGGTGACTACCGTATCGTTTCGGCTGCCGAGTACGGCGCGGGCGAGGGCTGGCTTATGCATGCCGACCTGGCCGAAAAGGGCTATGCCGATATCGTGCTCAAGACGAAGAGCGCGGGCGGGCATTCGTCCAACCCCTACGGCGGCACGTCGCTCGAGGTGCTCAGCCGTGCCATCGCCGCAATCTGCGATATCGAGTGGCCGACGCGCGTGACCGATCTGCTTGCCGCGCAGCTTGTCGAGCTGGGGCTCTACACGGCGGATGAGATTGCCGCCAACGGGGGCGCCATTGTCCGCGATTGCCTCGCCAGCAAGAAGCTCTATCCGCTCGTGACCACCACCTGTGCACCGACCCAAATCGAGGGCGGTAGCACCGGTGCTAACGTGATGCCGCAGGATATGTGGGCCAACATTAACTTCCGCATGCTCGAGGGCACGAGCGTGGCCGACGTTGTGGCGCGCTGCCGTGAGGCGGTTGCCGGGGCGGACCTTGCCGGTCGTGTGGAGGTTGAACTTGGCCCCGGCAGCTCCGAGCCTTCGCCGTCCCCGCGTGTTGGTGGACCGGGACTCGAGGCCGTTCGCGCCATTGCCGCCCGCTACTTCCGCGATCCAAAGGGGACGGAGGAAAACGGATCATCCGAGCCGTTGGCGATTGTCCCCTCGACCGTGATTGGCGCGACCGACGCTGCCAACTACCAGAGCATTTGCTCTGAATGCATTCGCTTCTCTGCCTTTGTGGTAGACGATGACGAGTGCGATCGCGGCGTCCATGGCACTAACGAGCGCATCACCCGCCGCGCCTACCTCCAGGGCGTACGCTTCCTCATCGCCCTGCTCCACACGCTCTAGAATGTGACAAAGCGACAGCCCCTTTGTTAGCCGTTGGGGGCGTTCTTAAACGACTAGTCGTTAATGAACGCCCCCAACGGCTACGTCCACTCATTCCGTGCGGGTTATATGCAGGTTTGCCTGCGCACGCTATCATGTATGGGTTAGACCGCAACTATGTACCCCATACGCGAAGGGATGCGCATGTATCTGAAGATCGACATGTTCTAGCCGGGCTTACCCCCGCAGCGGCGCCCCGCGCCCCATCAACTCTGCCGATTTTCACCTTCACGCATATAAAGGAGTTCCGCCATGCGCGACAAGCTCGAAAAGATCATCAAGGCCTACGAGGAGCTCGAGAAGAAGCTTTCCGACCCGGCCGTCGCCTCCGATATCAAGGAGTTCACGCGTCTCAACAAGGAGTACGCGCACCAGTCCGACCTCATCGCCGCCTCGCGTGAGTACATCGGCGCGCTCGATGACATCGAGGCTGCCAAGGAAATGCTCCACGATACGACCGATGCCGATGAGAAGGAGATGCTCCAGATGGACATCTCCGAAAACGAGGCCAAGCTTCCCCAGCTCGAGGAAGACATTAAGTACATGCTCATCCCGAGCGACCCCAACGACGACAAGAACACCATCGTCGAGATTCGATCCGCCGCCGGTGGCGACGAGGCGGCCATCTTTGCTGGCGATCTGTACAAGATGTATCAGCGCTTTTGCGAGTCGCGCGGCTGGAAGACCACCGTGCTCGACTCCAGCCCCAGCGAGGCCGGCGGCTTTAAGTCCATCGAGTTCAAGGTCGAGGGCGACCGCGTCTACTCCGTCATGAAGTTCGAGTCCGGCGTGCACCGCGTCCAGCGCGTTCCCAAGACCGAGTCCCAGGGCCGTATCCAGACCTCCACGGCGACCGTCGCCGTACTTCCCGAGGCCGAGGAAATCGACGTTCAGATCAACCAGTCCGACCTGCGCATCGACACCTACTGTGCCTCCGGCCCTGGCGGTCAGTGCGTTAACACCACCTACTCCGCCGTGCGCATCACCCACCTGCCCACCAACACCGTGGTGCAGTCGCAGGAGCAGCGCTCCCAGATCCAGAACCGCGAGGTCTGCATGCAGATGCTGCGCGCCCGTCTGTACGAGATGGAGCTCGAGAAGCAGCAGGCAGAGCTCGGTGCCGAGCGCCAGAGCCAGATCGGCCACGGCAACCGTTCCGAGAAGATTCGTACCTACAACCAGCCCCAGGACCGCGTGACCGATCACCGTATCGGCTTCAACTCCACCTACAACGGCGTCCTCCTGGGCGACCAGCTCGGCACCGTCATCGAGGCACTCGCCGCCGCCGAGCGAGCCGAGAAGCTGGCACAGGCAGTCTAAGTTCCGCCGTTCAACCGAACGGCGGACCAGCCGATGCTGCGCGCCGTCCAGAGCGACAATTTGTCATTCAAAAGGCAAGGCATGACCAGAAGGTCTATGCCTTGCCTTTTTCATGCCAACTTGTTCGCTCTGGACGTCGCTCGCTGGCATTGCCAAAACATCGGCGTTTCCTTGGTTGTCAAATGATCCGTAGGGAGTCATTGGGGACATTGCTTTGAGATGTTATTCAATCAGCTGTGATGGCCTTTGAGCTGTTTACCTGCTTAAAGCAATTAACGGTATGCATCTGCAATTGAAAATATTGCTCGAAAAAACGTCCAAGAAGTCGCGGGGCGATTTTTGGTGCGTCGCGCGTCAAGTGATTTGGCAAGTTCTTGGTTAGATATTGGTCAGTTTTGGGGCAACCTTGCCAAAAACTTGACGGATGCAGATTTAGACGTCGACGAATGAACAATTCAGGTGGGCTCCAAGCAAAAATCTGGGCTGATTATCGATAATCGCCTTCAATCGTCGGTAGCGCGTAGAGATGTGGTGTAAGAGGCGGGGCATGCCCCGCCTCTTCTCTTTCTTGAAAGGGAGGGGACACCGCCTAGAATTCGTCGTTGGAGTAATGAAGGTGACGAATGGAAGGAAAGGCGATGCCCCAAGAAGA
>DBFEIO010000005.1:0-18421 GCA_048330275.1 Collinsella sp. | reverse complement strand
CGTCCCGGGCCCTCTACGGGGCAGGGGCTGACGGCCGTCCGGGGCGGTCGGCCAGCGACCACCGGTACGGCTCAATCGTATAGCCATGCAACGGAAAAGAGCCGCCCTTTCGGACGACTCAAACTGTAATGGGGCTTTTTTGACTACTTTTCGAGCAGGCGATCCTCTCGATGATTTTTTAATCGCCGTCCTAGAAAAATCATCGGCGAACGCGCTACTTTGCGCTGGTGAGGACGCCGGTGGTGTCGAAGGCTGGGGTGAAGCTCTCGTTTACCGCGCCGCCTTCTTGCCAAAACATCGTCGTAAAGCCCAGGTCGTCGGCATGGTCGAGCACCTGCTCATACTCCTCGCGCGTCACGGCGCGCGCCAGGTCGCCGCCTTGTTCGCGCATGAGTGCATTGGGCGTGTACTGGTTCATGACCGAGATCGGCACGTCGCCCACCGTCTGCCACACCAGGTCTAACACGCGGCACGAATCGTCGGCATGCCCCGGCAGCACCAGGTGACGCACGATCATGCCGCGCTTCATGAGCCCGTCCTCGTCCACCAGCTCTCCCCCGCGGCGATCGATCTCGCGAGCCATCTGGGCCAGACCCGACACGGCCACGCGCGGGTAGTCCTTAATATGAGAAAGCGACTGCGCAAGCCCGGCATCGGCATATTTAAAGTCCGTAAGCCACACGTCGACCAGGTCGCCCAGCGCCGCCACGGCGCTCGCGCGCTCATAACCACTCGTGTTGTAGACGATGGGGATGACCAGCCCGCGCGTCCGTGCCGCGGCAATCGCGGCCGGCAGCAGGTGAGCATAATGCGTCGCCGTCACCAGGTTGATGTTATTGGCACCCTGCTCCTGCAGCTCCAGCATAATCTCGACCAAGCGCTCGGGCGAAATCTCAAGGCCAAAATTGCCCGTTGAGATCTCGTGGTTCTGACAATAGATGCATTTGAGCGAGCAGCCGCTAAAGAAAATCGTGCCCGAGCCGGCCTCGCCCGAGATAGGCGGCTCCTCCCACATATGAAGCGCTGCGCGGGCCACCTTAAGCGTGTTGTCGGCGCCGCACACGCCACGCGCGCCCTCGTCGCGCGCCGCACCGCAACGGCGCGGACACAAATGGCAGGCGGGCGAAAAAAGTTCGGTCAACGACGTCGGCATAAAAACATGCTCCAAAACAACGATTCAGCAGCTCAAACGTAAAGGGCCAGACCGCACAGACGGCTCCGTCCCTAAGGCGCCGTAATCGTCCGACACGATTTTTGTAATGTCAAGACTGGAATCGACAAAGTGCCGCTTTATGATGTAGGTATTCCGCCCCCCGCGGAGCAACTGGGTGAACCGTCGCGTTTATTTAGGGAGCCCACACAGTCGTACCTAGTACAGGTATCCTTCGTTGTTAAGGACGCTGGAACAGTCGATGAGGGCACCCACCTGTTTTAGGTGGGTTCATTTTCGTAACGTGGGGGGTGGTTTTCTTTTGCCGAAAATCACCATTACAGTCCACATGGATCCCCGCCGGCATCCCGACAAGCCATCGACAACATCCCAATATCTGGTAAGCGCGTGATTATCGCTGCGTGCAATTCCATGCACCCCCCTTGGTCGAGTATCATGATTCGGCTATGCCCTTTGCGCATGGCGTTCTTCTGACCTTTCCCTTCGACGCTTGGCGGTTTTTAGATTCATGGCTTCATCCCCGAGCTACATACCGTACCTATGCGTGGCAGCGGCGGCCTTTATCACGACCTTCCTCACGGTGCCCCTGGTCAAGCGCTTGGCAATTAAGCTCGACGCCGTCGACTATCCTTCTAAGCGCCGCATCAACACCAAGCCCATCCCGCGTTTGGGCGGAACAGCGGTGTTTTTGGGCCTGGTCGTTGCCTGCATTGTGCAAATCCTAGGCACCTGGCACCTAGGCTGGCCGCCCGTCCTGGTGCCGCACCCGCGCCTTCACATTAGCTATCCCATGCTGGCGCTCTCCTTTACCGTCATCTTTGCGACCGGCGCTATCGACGACGTCTTCCAGCTCAAGCCCAAGCAAAAGCTGGCCGGACAGGTCCTCGCTGCGCTCATCGCCTGTATCGGCGGCCTAAAAATCGGCGTCATCGTCAACCCGTTTGCCCCCGGCGAGATCATGCTCGGATGGCTCGCCTACCCCATCACCGTGATCTATCTGGTGGCATTCACCAACATCATTAACCTCATCGACGGCCTCGACGGCTTGGCCACGGGCATCTGCGGCATCGCGTCGTTCACCATGTTTTCGATGGCCGTTCTCTCGGGCCGCATCGACGCCGCCGCACTCTCCATTGCGCTCTTTGGCGCCTGTCTGGCCTTTTTGCGCTACAACTTCAACCCCGCAAGCATCTTCTTGGGCGACTCGGGGTCGCTGCTTCTGGGCTTTGCGCTGGGCTCCATCTCACTGCTCAACGTGAGCCGCACCGCCGCGCTCACCTCGCTTATCATCCCGCTCATCGTAGCCGGCGTACCCATCATCGACACGTTCAGCGCCATCGTGCGCCGCAAGCGCGCCCACATTAGCATCGGACAGGCCGACAAGGGTCACATCCACCACCGCCTCATCCAAGAGGGTTACAACCAAAAGCAGGCCGTTCTGCTCATCTACGCCTGGTGCATCATGCTTTCGGCCGGCGCCGCCGCGATCAATCAGGTCGAGGTGCCCACGCGCGTGCTCATCTTTGTCGTGCTCGCCATTGGCTCGGCTGCCTTCGCCAAGCACCTGCACCTGTTTGAGCCCGTCCTGCGCCACCATTACAACAAGCGCACACACGAGGACGAGCTGGTAACCCCCGACGACCCCGCCTTTAAACAGGAGGAGCAGGCAGCCGAGGAGCGCAAGGAGGAGCGCCACCACAGGCGCTAGGTTTTATTGCCGAGGAAGTGACTTTTTGCTGCTGGCCGCTCGCGACCGCGCCGCGAGCGCCGCACGCCCTCGCCCTACCGGCACCTCACCCACTTACGCCCCACCCCTTTCAATAAACGCGTTATCATCTTGACCAATACGCATACGTAAGGAGCAATCATGCCAAACGAGAACAGCTACGAAGTAGCGCTGCAAAAGAGCAACGCCATTCGCGAGGGCCTGGCCAAGACGCCCGAGAAGTTCACCATGCTTACCGGCGACCGCCCCACCGGACGCTTGCACCTGGGCCACTACTTTGGCACCCTCAAGGGCCGCGTGGAGCTGCAGAACATGGGTGCCAAGACCAACGTGCTCATCGCCGACTACCAGGTCATCACCGACCGCGACACGACCGAGCACATCCAGGACAACGTGTACAACATGGTCATGGACTACCTTGCCTGCGGTATCGACCCCGACAAGACCATGATCTACGCGCACTCCGCCGTACCCGCCGCCAACCAGCTCATGCTGCCGTTCCTGTCGCTGGTCTCCGAGGCCGAGCTGGCGCGCAACCCCACGGTTAAGGCCGAGATGGAGGCCTCGGGCCACGAGCTCACCGGCCTTCTGCTCACCTATCCGGTGCACCAGGCCTGCGACATCCTGTTCTGCAAGGGCAACGTGGTTCCCGTCGGCCGCGACCAGCTGCCGCACATCGAGCTCACCCGTACCATCGCACGCCGCTTTAACAACCGCTACGGCAAGGTATTTCCCGAGGTCGAAGCGCTGCTGTCCGAGACCCCGCTGCTGCCCGGCCTTGACGGTCGCAAGATGAGCAAGAGCTACGGCAACGCCATCAACATCTCGATGACCGCCGAGGAGACGGCCAGGCGCATCAAGAAGAGCCAGACCGACTCCGAGCGCATGATCACGTTTGATCCCGAGAACCGCCCCGGCGTGTCCGGCCTGCTTTCGACGGCCGCCATCTGCACCGGTCGTTCCGAGGTCGAGATTGCCGAGGAGATCGGCATGGGCGGCTCCGGCCAGCTCAAGAAGTACGTGACCGAGGCCGTCAACGAGTACTTCGCCCCGATCCGCGAGCGTCGCCAGCGCTACGAGAACGACCTGGATTACGTAAAGGACGTGCTGCATGAGGGCAATCGCCGCGCCAACGAGATCGCCGAGCAGACCCTGGCCGAGGTTCAGGACGCCATGGGCATGGTGTACTAAACCGATCTGCTGGCTTGAGCTTTCGATTGCTTTAGAGCGGGCGCTACGGCGTCCGCTTTTTTGTTACCCGACCGGTTCGGCTCCGTCCATCGCACTCCCCCGACAAACAGGAACAGGCCCGCTGGCAGTTAGTTGCCAGCGGGCCTGTTCCCGAAGTACACCGTTGAATCGCACAGAGGGGAGGAATGCGAATCAAACTCAACAGGGCAGGCTTTTTCATCGCCTATTGCCTGCTCCGTTGCTGAAAACAATATAGTTCACCGTGGTTTACTTTCTAACGGCAAAATACGCCGTCACACCTTCTCCATAAGTTAACCCCGGTAAACTAAAACCACCACAAAGGGGACAGGCACCTTTGTGGTGGTTTTGGCCACGGCGGAGCCGCTAGAGCCCTGCTGGCCAGCGACAGACGGCCAAGTCGACGTGCATGTCGTCCTTAAACGTCACGCCCTCCCCCAGCAAAAGTTCGCGCTGAGCATCGGGACCGCCAAAAGCAAAGCCCTCGCAAATGCGGCCATCGGCAAACACCACACGATGGCAGGGAATCTGACCAGGGCGCGGATTGCTATGCAGGGCATACCCCACGTACCGCGCACTTCGTGGACGACCGGCGAGCAGCGCCACCTGGCCGTACGTGGCGACCATCCCTTCGGGGATCTGCTCGACCACCTCGTACACCCGCTCAAAAAAGCCCTCAGACGCCATTGCTCGCTCCCTTCAACCCAAACCAGCATAAACCACCAAAAAGGGGACAGGCACCTTTGTGGTGGTTTTGACCGGAAAGCTAGTTGGCGGGGCGGAAGAAGGCTACGGCTACGGCGCCGGGGCCCACGTGGGTGCCGATAGTGGCGCCAATGGTGTGGATGGGCAGCTCGCTCTCGGCATGGCCAGCCCACAGCGCCGCACTGTCCTCGATATACTTCTTGAGCACCGCATCCGAAAGGCCCGTATAGCCGAGCGCCAGCGGCATGGAAAAGTCGATGCCGCCCGCCTTTTCGACCTTCTGGTTGAGCAGGTTACGACCGTTCTTGGAACCGCGCGCCTTACCCAGTTGCACGATCAGGCCATCCTCGGCGGCCACAACAGGCTTCACGTTGAGTAGCGTACCCACGGCGCCGGCCGCAGCAGACAAGCGGCCTCCGCGCACCAGGTACTCCAGCGTCTCAAGCAAACCGATGACCACCACGCGGTCGCGAACGGCCTCGACAGCCGCCGCAACCTGAGCCGCGCCCTGGCCCTCGTCCACCAAGCGCAGCGCATACTCGACCAGCACGCGCTCGCCCAGGGTGACGTTGTTGCTATCCACCACATACACGTCGCCGCCCGGCGCCTCGGCAAGTGCGGTGCGAGCACTCTGGTTGGTGCCCGAAAGCTTGGCACCCACGGTAATAATCACCGCCTCGTCGCCGGCCTCACGAACCTCGGCAATCGCCTGCGAAAAGGCGTACGGGTTGACCTGACCGGTCTTGGGCAGCTCATCACGCTCCACGAGCATCTCGTAAAAGCGTTGGTGATCGATGTCGACGCCATCCATGTACAAATCGGTGCCAAAGGTGACGGACAGCGGCAGAACACGCAGAGCGGGGTGCTCCGCCGGAGACATATCGCTGGCGGAATCGGTAATAATGCGGACGGACATAGCGAATCCTTTCTTGCGCAGGTCTCGCGCAGGGAATTTTGACAACAATGTCCCGGCGCGGCGTGCGCGCTCAAACGGGACGATGCAGTTGTTGGCTGAAAGATAGTGCCAGCGCGGCTCTAAATCTCGCGCAGGGTGCTGAGGATCGTGCGCAGCGACGCATACATCTGCTCGCGCTGCTCCACGCCCATGGCCTTGCCGGTGGTATCGAGCACATCGCGAATGATGCGATCGGCCTCGCTCATGCTCTCGCCGCCCAGAGCAGTCAGGCGCACCGGAGCACGGTACTTGACGGCCGCATCACCCGAGTCGTCAACCTCGACGTAGCCGCCCTCCTCCAGATGAGCCAGTGTGCGCGAAACGGCGGCACGGGTAACGCCGGCCATGCGGGCGAGGTCGGCGCCAGTCAGGCCGTCCTTGCTGCGCTCAAGATAGTACAGGCACATGACATCGGAGCCCTTAAGGCCGAGCCTTGCGCCTTCGGACGTCTTGATGCGCTGAATCTCCTTGTAGAGGCCGCTGATCAGTCCGACAAAGTCCTCAAAACGTGTCTCGTCGTTCTGCTGCATGGTGACGACCGCCTTTCGCTTACATGATGCTAACGGGTAAACATCTTAGCCGCACAAGGCAACACCCGTACCCAAATATCCGATTTGTTAACCCATCAACATAAAAACCACCACAAAGGGGACAGGCACCTTTGTGGTGGTTTGAACCTCAATAAGTTTTAGGCGTTGCTACAACTCCACGCAAGGATTGTCGCGGGTCACAAGCGTCTTAACGACAACCGTCGCTCCCAAATACCGCTCGAGCAGCTCAGCGAGGCGATCGATCGCAGCCTGGCAATCCCCCATGCGCTCGGGCTCTACGCACTCAATCGCCAGGAACGCATCGGCCGAATCGTCGGACAGCGCCGTGCGAACGCCATCGCGCCAGTTCCAGCAGCGGCACACGGCGCCTGCATCGTCGATATAGGCAAGCTCGTCGGGCAGCGTCGGATCATCCGCCTCCTCGCCAAGTGGCAAGAACGCGTCGCCGCCGTCGGTCACCGTCAGGCGCAGATTGCCCTCAATAGCATGCAAATCCTCACCGCCAACGGGCAGCGCATAAGTCAACGAAATCGTGTTGTAGATATCCACCGCCGGCGTGATGTGGCCGACCGGCTTGCCTTTGAGCACGCGCTTGAGCAGGTTCTCAACTGAGCAACGCGCGCCCTTCTTGGTCTTGAACAGGCGATAGGCCTCGCGCCATGCCTTGACCGGCGCGCTCTCGCTGATGGTATCGCTGGTCAGATGGCGCTCCGCATCGATGTTGGCGCGGTCAAGCAGCGCGGCGATTGCATCCACGTCCTCCTGGGGAATCTGAGCCGCGGGCTTCATGCCCTTTACGACCACGACGCCGATAGCCGCCTGCGGAAACAGCTCCCAAAACGAATCCTCGGCAACGAAACTCTTCATATGTTCTCCCTTCATAGCGGACGCCCGAGTCCGGACGCCTAAACAAAAAGCGCCCTCACAGCGGCCACCTTCAAAGTCCTACGGTGCCGCCACAAGAGCGCTTACGCTGCCCCCATCCGGAGAAGGGGGCGATATGTCAGGCGTATTGTAACCCGAGTCATTCGCGTGAGTAAAACCACCACAAAGGCGCCCGTGAACTGCGCCCCGAAACTTGGACTGAATAAATAGCGACTACGCCGCAAGGGCCCGGTCCCGGAACTCCTCCGGCGTCAGGCCCTTCAATCTTACCTGCCTGCGCCGCGTGTTCCAATGGACTATGTACTCCTCCAGGTCGCGCTTGAAGTCCTCGAAGCTGCCCCACTCCCTGCCGCGGTAGAACTCGTCCTTCACGTGGCCGAAGAGCTGCTCGGTGGCGGCGTTGTCGACGCAGTTCCCCTTGCGCGACATGCTCTGGGTGATGCCCGCCCCCTCCAGCCTGGAGGTGTAGGACTCGTGCTGGTACTGCCAGCCCATGTCCGAGTGCATGGCCGGTGCCGCCCCGTCGGGCAGGGCCTCGAGGAGCCGGTCGAGCATCCTGTGCTGCTGGGCGAGGTCCGGCGAGGTCGATATGTCGCTCGCCACGATCTCCTTCGTGCAGAAGTCGAGCACCGGGGCCCAGTAGGCCTTGGCGCCGGCGACCTTGAACTCGGTGACGTCGGTGCCGAGCTTCTGCCACGGCCCCTCGGCGCCGAAGTCCCTCGCGATGACGTTCTCGAACGTGCTCCCCACGAGCCCCCTGTAGGAGCTGTACCGGCGGCGGGAGCCCCGGCGGCGTATCCCGCACCGGATGCCCATCTCGCGCATCATCTTGAGCACGGTCTTGTCGGCCACGACCGCGCCCAGCTCGGCGCGCAGGCACATGGCTATCTGCCGGTGCCCGCAGCCGTTGGCGGTGCGCGAGAATATCTCGGCCGCGGCGTCGCGCAGCTCGGGCCTGGTCGGCCTCCGCGGGTGCGCCAGCGCGTAGTAGTAGGTCGACCTCCTGAGCCCCGAGCACTCCAGCAGGTGGCGCAGGGAGTGCCCCTCCGCCCTCAGCGCCCCCACCGCCTCGGCCGCCGCCCTGGTCAGAGCCCGTCCCGCTCGACCAGGGCGCGCAATTTTTTTAGGTAGGCGACCTCGGCCTCGAGCCTGCGGCAGCGCTCCTCGAGCTCCTGCTCGCGGGTGCGGGCCCGGGGTTTCGACCTCGACCCCCTCGGCCTGCCCTTCGGTCCGGGCCGCAGCGCCTCGGCGCCGCCCTCGCGGTAGAGCCTGCACCAGCGCTCCAGCGGGGACTTCGACCTGATCCCGAACTCGGCCATGGCGTCGGTCTTCGCCATCCCGCCGTCGACCACGGCCGATGCCGCGGCGACCCTCTGCTCGAATGTGTACCTGGATTGTTTCCCGCCCATGGACAGCAGCGCCTCGCTTCCGAACGCCCGGTATACCCACTGCCATTCTCTCACGGTCTCGCGGGGGACGGACAGGGCCTCGGCCGCCGGTTTGCAGCCGACGCCGGCGTCGAAGAGCTCGACGGCCCGCCTCCTGGACTCCAGGTCGTGCTTCACCCTGAGGTCTATACTCATGGAAAACCTCCCATTTCCCGATGTCCAAGAAATGGGAGGCAGTTCACTGTCCCCTTTGTGGTGGTTTTGGGCCTGAGGCGACGCTAGTGGCGGAGTCCCAGCAGGCCGCGGCCGCGATGACGGGCCTCAGCGGGCACCTGGGCGTGCGGGCCGGCGGCCTTGACGGACTCGGGCAGGTGCGAGTACTTCTTCTCGAAGTTCTCCTCGAACATCACGGCCAGGTTGTGCGCTGCCTCGTCGTAGCGAGCGGTGCTCTGCCAGTACTGGCGCGGCACCAGAATGCCGTCGGGCACACCGTGGCACGTGGTGGGAATGTCGACGTTAAAGATATCGTCATGCACGAACTCGCTGTCCTCGATGGTACCGTCGAGGGCACGGGCCACCAGGGCGCGCGTGTAGGCAAGCTCGATGCGATGGCCCACGCCATAACCGCCGCCGATCCAGCCGGTGTTGACCAGATAGACGCGGGTGCGACCGTCGGCGATGCGCTCGCCGAGCATCTTAGCGTAGACCATGGGGTCGAGCGGCATAAACGGCTCGCCAAACAGCGAAGAGAACGTGGGTGTGGGCTCGGTGACGCCGACCTCGGTGCCGGGAATCTTGGCCGTAAAGCCCGTCACAAAGTGATACATGGCGGCGTCGGCCGTCAGGCGCGAGATGGGCGGCAGCACGCCAAAGGCGTCGCAGGTCAAAAACAGCACGACGCTCGGGGTGGTGCCCATGCCCTTGGTCCACGCGTTGGGGATATGCTCGACGGGGTAGGCCACGCGCGTATTGTGCGTGATCGAGACGTCGTCGTAGTTAGGCTTGCGATTCTCATCGAGTACCACGTTTTCACAGATGGCGCCAAAGCGAACGGCGTTGAAGATCTCGGGCTCGTGGAACGCGTCCAGGCCCTCGCACTTGGCGTAGCAGCCGCCCTCGACGTTAAAGATGCCCATGTCGGACCAGCCGTGCTCGTCGTCGCCGATCAGCAGGCGCGTGGGGTTGGCCGAAAGCGTGGTCTTGCCGGTGCCGGACAGGCCAAAGAACACCGCGGTCTCGTGCGTGACGGGATCCATGCTGGCCGAGCAATGCATGGGCAGTACGTCGTCCTCGACGGGCAGCAGGTAATTCATGACGCTGAAGATGGACTTTTTGATCTCGCCGGAGTAGCCGGTGCCAGCGACCAGAATCACTCGCTCCTGGAAGTTGATGACCACGGCGGCGCTGGAGTTGAGGCCCTTGATGGCGGGATCGCACTGGTAGCCCGGCGCGGCGAGCACGCAGAAATCCGGCTCGCCGGTGCGTGCGATTTCACGGGCAAGCGGGCGGGCGAGCATCTGCTTAATAAAGAGCGCCTGGCTGGCACGCTCGCAGGCGACAAGCAGACGGCGCGTGTGGTTGCGGTCGGCGCCGGCCATGCCGCGGGTGACGAACACATCGCGCTCGTTGAGGTAGTCGACGATACCAGCCTTGATGGTCTCGTAGCTCTCGGCAGAAAGCGGGCGGTTGACGGCGCCCCAGGCGATCTTGTCGTGGACATCGGGGGTGTCAACGATAAAGCGGTCGTTGGGCGAACGTCCGGTACGCTCCCCCGTCTCGATCACGAGTGCGCCGTTGGAGGCCATACGGCCCTCTTCGCGGCGAATCGCATGCTCGACGAGCTCGGCTGCCGGCAGGTCGACCAGCAGGCGGGGCTGGTTCTCGGCGGGATCTTCGACCAGCGTAATGCCAAAGTTGGATAGAACTTCTGCAGGGGTAACACCAGGCATGGGGCCTCCTTTAAAAACGCGACACGTGGACGCGGCGCGCACTTTACTCACGTAAAGCCCGTTGTACCCGATATGCAAAAACGTTTTTGCGGCAAGGGCGAAGCGCCCGCCCAACGGTCAAAAATCGCACGCAAGCGGCCTAGTCATTGGGGACGTTCTTAAACGACTAGTCGTTGGGGACACTCTTGAACAGGCATCAACCAAGGAGTGCCCCCGAATGCCGGCACATAAGGAACGTCCCCAAGTGCCAACTACTGAATGGCGCCGCCGAAATTATTGAACAACCTGTTCAAAAACACGAGCAAACGCCGTCGAGTCTATACTAGAGCGCAGCAATAGAAAGGAATCGCCTTGAGCATCACGCCCCTCGATAGCATCCGTCGCACCATCGCCCGCCGCAACGGCGTCGCCGACCCCGCCGTATCGGGCGGGGCGCACGGGCAGGGCGGACGCATCGAGAACGGCCTGTTCCCCGCATCGCACACCGCCGAGGAGCTCGCACGAATCCAAGAGCTAAGCCAGCGTAACGCCGGCGGTCCCGACAGCAGCCAGGCCATACGCCGTCGCCGTGAGCGCGATCGCCAACCCGGCCCCATCCGCCGCATGGTCAATGCCTGGTGGAACCGCCTGCTCGGAGCCGTCTACGGCGGCGGCTTCTCCACGCAAGAAGCCGAGTACGAAGATCACGCCACCCGTCGCGACTACCTTTGGAATACCCTGGGCACCGCCGTATGGGGCATGGCGTTTCCGCTGCTCACCATTGTGTCGACGCAGCTCGTGGGGGCCGAGGAAGCTGGCAAGTTCTCCATCGCCTTTGTCACCGGCACGCTCATCATGATCGCGTGCAACTATGGCGTGCGCAACTTTCAGGTCTCGGACATCGACGAAACGACGTCCTTTGCCTCTTACCAGCTCAACCGCTGGCTTTGCGGAGCGCTCACCCTAGGCTGCGGCCTCATGTACAGCAGCGCCCGCGGCTACGATGCGCAGATGGCGACGATCGGCCTGGGCGTCTACCTCTATAAGGTAATCGATGGCATCGCCGACGTGTACGAGGGCCGCCTGCAGCAGGCCGACAAGCTCTATTTGGCCGGCATGAGCCAAACGCTGCGTTCCGCCGGCGTCATCGCAGTCTTTAGCGTGGCGCTGTTCCTCACGCGCAGCATGCCCATCGCGGCTATGGCCATGGGTGTTACCGCGATTGCCTCGCTCGTGCTGGTCACCGCCCCGCTCGCCCTGCTCGAAACCGAAAAATCGCGCCGCGTGAGCCTGCGCGAGGCTGGCCACCTGTTTATCCAGTGCGCCCCGCTCTTTGGTGCGCTGTTCCTGTTCAACCTAATCGAGAGCATGCCCAAGTTCGTGATGGAAGGCACGCTGGCCTACAAATATCAGCTGTACTTTAATGCACTGTTCTTTCCGGCGCAGGCTATTTTGCTGAGCATCGGATTTATCTATAAACCGCAGCTTTTGCGTCTGTCGAGCATTTGGGCGAATCCGCGCAAGCGTCGCCGCTTTGACCTGATTATTGTTGCCGTTATGGCACTGATCGTGGTCATTACCGGAGCGTGCGCCGCATTTATGGCAGGCCCCGGCATTCCCCTCATGAGCTTTATGTACGGCCTCAACTTTGAGCGCTACCGCACATTGGCACTGCTAATGGTTGTCGCCGGCGGAGTCACCGCGGCAATCGACTTTATCTACGCCATCATCACGGTGTTGCGCCACGCTGGAGACGTCACCAAGATCTACCTGATCTGCTTTGCCGTAAGCGTGGTGCTCCCGGTGATCCTGATTAAGCTGCTGGGTCTGATGGGCGCTGTGGTGAGCTACCTAGCCATCGTGGCCCTACTCCTGGTGCTACTGATTATCGAGTACGCCCACATCCGCCAGCGCATCGAGCGCGACCGCAACCCCTACGGCGCCTAATTCGAATCAATTTGAAGAAAAGAAACGTCGATGTTTTGGCACCGACAGCGAGCAGTCTCGAAGTGCCCCAGGTTGGCGCGAAGGAGGAGCGACGCGTACTTCTGTACGCGAGCGACGGTTTGAGCGACAAGGTGGGGTGCTTCGGGGCTGCGCAGCGTCAACGTGACCGCCGTTCGGTAGAACGGCGGAACAAGGTTATTCTCCAGGGTTGATGTTCGCATAGAACTCCGCCCCGTCGTCCAGACGCAGGATCCCGACGCGGCCGAACTCGGAGCCGGTGGCGGCGGCGCAGTCGATATCGATGCGATCGGGCACGCCGGCGGTATCCTCGCCACCCAGGCGCACAATCTGCCCACGGCCCGACTCCTCATCGAGTCCCGCCAGGCCGCCAACCTCGCAATAGCGCCCCAGTGACACCGTGGGCGTGTGGCCGCTCACCACGACCGGGCCCTTGCCCTCGGCAGAAAGCAGCCCCGTCGGGGCATCCCAATAGCCATGGCGAATCCAGAGCAAGTCATCGGACGACTGCACGGCGAGCATTTGCTGCAGCAGCTCGCGATCGGCACCGACCGCCCCCCTGCCGTCGCCGCAATCGACACCATGCTCAAGCAAAAACGCGCGCGCCGCCTCGGTCTGAATGCCGGCATGTACCAGCAGGTACGGTCGCTCGGCAGTCTCGACCACCGCATAGAGCGGCAGGGCAGCAGCCCAGCGCACCAGCTCCTCGTATGCCTCAAATTCCATTTCGTTGAGCTGTTGGCGCGTCGTCCAGCCACCGTTGATATCCCAGGTCTCGGCATCGAGCGGATCCTGGCCAACGATGGCATCGAGCATGATCTGCTCGTGATTGCCCTTGAGAACGCGGGCGTTAGGCAGCGAGCGCACGAGCTTAATAACGCCGACCGGATCGGGCCCGCGATCGATCATGTCGCCCAGCACGTACAGCGTGTCGTCGGACGTCAACGAGATCTTAGACAGGGCCTCGTCAAGCGCATGCACGTGTCCGTGAGCATCAGATGTCACATAGATCGCCATGGAACGCCTTTCCCTACCTTGCGACCGAAGCCCGGAACCGCAACTAAAACTTCAAGTTGAACTTAAACGTTACCCATTGTACTCCGTTGCAATAAAGCTGGAAAGGGTTTCCGAGCAGAGGCAAAGACGGCAGCCGTCTATGACGATATCGCGCACGCCCGCAATCCAACCCCATAAACCCACCATCTTTGGGTACAAATAACCGAAGACAACTGACCGTGCCACGCCAACCACCCAGGAGCGGACACCATCCATGAACCAGATCCTTCTCTTTATCGGCCTCGTTATTATTCTGTGCCTGACCATCAAGCCCGTCGGCAAAAAACTCCCCTTCCCCACCCTGCTCATCTTTATCGCGCTCGGCATGCTGTTGGGCGTCAACGGGCCGGCGCACATCGAATTTAGCGACTACGCGCTCACCGAAACCGTCTGCAGCACGGCACTGCTGTTCATCATGTTCTATGGCGGTTTTAACACCAACATCGACCGCGCCAAGCCCGTCGCCGCGCCGGCGGTGCTGCTAAGCACGCTCGGCGTCGTCATCACTGCCGGCATCACCGGCGTGTTCGCCCACTTTGTACTGAGCTTCGACTGGATCGGCGGCCTGCTACTGGGATCAGTTGTGGCATCCACCGACGCGGCGAGCGTCCTTAGCGTTCTGCGCGAGCACAGCCTGTCGCTGAGGGGCGGCACCGACTCGCTGCTCGAGGTCGAATCGGGCTCCAACGACCCCGTCGCCTACATGCTCACCGCCGTGCTCGCCACACTCGCAGCCGGCGGCGACATCAACATTCCCACACTGCTGGCCAAGCAAATTATCCTGGGCGTGGGCCTGGGCCTTGTCATCGGCTGGGCATCGGGCCGCCTGATTGAACGCGCGCACGCAACGGCCGAGGGCGCGCAGACCATCTTTCTGTTCGCCGTGGCGATCGTCGCCTACGCGCTGCCGAGCTACCTGGGCGGCAACGGCTTTTTGGCCGTGTACCTGGCCGGCATTGTGCTGGGCGCCAGCGACATCACCGGCAAGGTCGAGATGGCACACTTCTTTGACACCCTCACCGAGATGGCCGAGATGACCATCTTCTTTTTGCTCGGCCTGCTCGTCACGCCCGCGCGCCTGCCGCAAATGCTGCTGCCGGGCCTGGCGCTCATGGCGTTTATGCTCTTTGCGAGCCGCCCCATCGCCGTTGGTCTGCTGCTGGCGCCCTTTAAGACGAACCCTCGCCAGGTCGCGCTCGTAAGCTGGGCGGGCCTGCGCGGAGCAGCTTCGGTCGTCTTTAGTCTCTTTGCCGTGGTGGCCGGCGTTCCCGGCGGACACGACCTATTTGACCTGGTGTTTGTGATTGCCGTGTCGAGCATCGTGGTGCAGGGTTCGCTGCTGCCGTCGGTGGCGAAGAAGCTCGACATGATCGACGCGGAAGGCGACGTGCGCCGCACCTTTAACGACTACCGCGACGAGGACGGCATGTCGTTTGTAAAGCTCAAGGCGGGCGCTGGCCATCCGTTTGCCGGGCGCTCGCTCGCCGATATTGGCAGCGCGACGGACATGCTCGTGGTCTTGGTGCTGCGCGACGGGGCGCATCCGGTACTGCCCAATGGCGACACCGTGATCCAGGAAGGCGATCTGCTGGTGATGGCCGCCCCAACGTTCGAAGAGCGTGCCGAGGTTACGCTGCGCGAGGTCACCGTGACTCCCCACGGTCGCCTGGCCGGCCAGCGTCTTCGCGATGTGCCGCAAGGCAAACATCCGTTTATTGTGGTGATGCTCAAGCGCGACGGCCAAACGATCATCCCAGACGGCAACACCCTCATATACGCCGGCGACGAAGCCGTCATTGCCACACTGGCTTCGTAGTGACCAGGAGGTGGCTAATTTGCGACGAAGAGATCAAGTGCCTAGAGAGCCTCATGCCTTCGCTCGCTGATTTGGATTTGCCTGAGGAGTAAAGCACCCCTCCCCCATGTAACCATCCTGTAAATCATAGCGGCACACTCGGGTTTTACCGTGATGCGGTCGCGTCTGGCGCTGCACTGTGCTAAAGTATCCCGAACGTTCAAACGACTACGAGGGGGAACTAGAAGATGGCACGTGTGCACAACTTCTCAGCTGGCCCGGCCGCACTGCCTACAAGCGTGCTCGCCGAGATCGCCGACGAGATGATGGACTACCGCGGTTGCGGCATGTCCGTGCTCGAGATGAGCCATCGATCTAGCATGTACCAACAGATCATCGACGACGCCGAGGCAACCCTGCGTCGCCTGCTGAGCATCCCCGACAACTACCGCGTCCTGTTTTTGCAGGGCGGCGCCACGCTGCAGTTTGCGGGCATCCCCATGAACCTCATGCGCCGCGGCCGCGCCGGCTACGTCGTGACCGGCAACTTTGCCAACAAGGCATACAAAGAAGCCGTCAAGTACGGCGAGACCGTGTTGCTCGCGAGCTCCGAGGACACCAACTTCGACCGCATTCCCAACATGGCCGACATCAACGCGTGCATTGCCGCCGAGGCCGCGGGCGACGGGCTCGACTACGTTTACATCTGCCAGAACAACACCATCTTTGGCACCATGTACCACGAGCTGCCCAACTGCGGCGATGTGCCGCTGGTCGCCGATGTCTCGAGTTGCTTTCTGTCGCAGCCGCTCGACGTCGAACGCTACGGGCTCATCTACGCCGGCGCGCAGAAAAACGCCGGCGCCGCGGGCGTGACCGTGGTTATCGTGCGCGATGACCTGATCGCCGACGGTCCGGCCTTTGCGCAGACGCCGCAGTACCTGGACCTTAAGACCCAGGCCGCCAAAGGCTCCATGCTCAACACGCCCAACACCTTTGGCATCTACGTATGCGGCAAGGTGTTCCGTTGGGTTGAGCAAACCGGCGGGCTTGCCGCCATGGCCGAGCGCAACTGGGCCAAGGCCAATCTACTCTACGACCTGCTCAAGCACAGCGAGCTGTTCCACGGCACCGCGCAGGAGGACAGTCGCTCCATCGCCAACGTCACCTTCCGCACCGGCGACGCCGAGCTCGATGCGGCCTTTGTTGCAGGCGCAGCCGAGCACCAGATTCAAAACGTCAACGGCCATCGCCTGGTGGGCGGCATGCGTGCCAGCGTCTACAACGCCGTGACCATGGAAGATGTTCAGGCACTGGCCTCGTACATGAAGGACTTCGAAGCGCAGCATAGTTTGAGTCCGCGATCTAACTAGCCCGCAGCACGCGGGCCGACCAGCCATCTCAAACCACCCTGTTTAGATCAAAACCTGCTAAGGAGTTTTTCATGCGCAAGATCAAAACCATCGACGACATCACCAAAGACGGCAAGGTCGAGTTTGGCGAGGGCTACGAGTTTGTGGGCACCGCCGAGGAGGCCGACGCGATCCTGATGCGCTCAACCGACCTGCACGGCTACGAGCTGCCCGAGGGCATCCGCGCCATCGCCCGCTGCGGCGCCGGCGTCAACAACATCCCCATCGAGGAATACGCCAAGAAGGGCGTCGTCGTCTTTAACTCCCCCGGCGCCAACAGCAACGCCGTCAAGGAGCTCGTCCTGGGCATGCTGGTGCTTTCGAGCCGTGGCGTGGTGCAGTCGATGAACTGGGTGCGCGACAACGCCGACGACCCCGAGATTCAGGTGGATGCCGAAAAGGCCAAGAAGGCCTTTGTGGGCCGCGAGCTCAAGGGCAAGCGCATCGGCGTCATCGGTCTGGGCAACGTGGGCTCCAAGGTCGCCAACGCCTGCGTCGACCTGGGCATGGACGTCTACGGCTACGATCCGTTCATTTCCGTCGAGCACGCGTGGGTGCTGAGCCGCGAGGTGCAGCGCGTGGGCACGCTCGAGGACCTCTGCCGCGGCTGCGACTACCTCACCGTACACGTGCCCAGCAAGGCCGACACCATCGGCATGATCAGCACCGAGCAGATTAACCTGCTGGCACCCGACGCCGTGCTCATCAACTACGCACGCGAAACCATCATTGACGAGGACGCCGTCGACGCTGCCCTGCGCGAGGGCAAGCTGAGCTGGTTTAGCTGCGACTTTGCCACGCCCAAGACCGTCAAGATGCCCAATACGTTTATCACCACGCACTCGGGCGCCGGCACCGGTGAGGCCGAGGCCAACTGCGCCGATATGGCCATCAGCGAGCTCAAGGATTACCTGGAGAACGGCAACATCGCACACAGCGTCAACTACCCCGCCTGCAGCATGGGCAAGGCGCGCGCCGCAAGCCGCATCGCCTGCCTGCACGCCAACGTGCCCAACATGATCGGCCAGATCACGGCAATCCTGGCCAAGGACAATGCCAACGTGCAGCGTATGACCAACGAGTCTGCCGGCGAGAACGCCTACACCATGTTCGACACCGACGAGCACCTGGACAGCAGCACCATCGAGGCGCTCAAGCAGATTCCATCGATGTATCGCGTGCGCGTGATCAAATAGCGCCGGCGCCAAGCCTGCCAGGCAGTCCATGAAGCCCAATCGGCCCCCGTTTTCACGAAACGGGGGCCGAATTATGTGCTTCCGACGGCTTGAAAAGTGCTACCCAGAACAAGTTTTTTCGGATAATCGACAGTAAGACCCAAATCACCAAGCGCACCCGCTTTGATAAGCAGCTTTATCAGGGGCTTTAGTAGGTAAAAATCGATCTCTATATACCACATCCAAGTTGATTGTCGATTTTCCGAAACAACTTGTTTTGGATAGCATTTTTATAGCCCTTCCAAAGCGAAACTGAAGCCATTTTCGCGACCAAAACTCTAGTTCACGCGACCGTTTTCCGGTCGCGCGCGCAGACGTGGTGTAAGAGTGTCCTGAGGTCCGTCGCTGCAAGTCCCGATGTTACTCCTTCTTGAGGCCGTGCTTCTCGACTATCTCGTCCACTATCTCCCTGGCGCGCCGCCCGAGCGCGCGGCGCCTCC
>DBFEIO010000004.1:0-111902 GCA_048330275.1 Collinsella sp. | reverse complement strand
TCTTCTTGGGGCATCGCCTTTCCTTCCATTCGTCACCTTCATTACTCCAACGACGAATTCTAGGCGGTGTCCCCTCCCTTTCAAGAAAGAGAAGAGGCGGGGCATGCCCCGCCTCTTACACCACATCTCTACGCGCTACCGGTGACAGTACTCATATTTGCCATTTTTTGTCCACGGGGCCTTGAGGGAGGGCGTCAATCAGGTCCCAGGGGAGGCGTTTCGAGGGCCGCAGAACAAAAAACGGGGGCGCAGTTCATTCTGCGCCCCCGTTTTTGGGTATTGCGGTTGTTTGCCGCCGGTTTTACGCCGCCTCGTCGAACTGCGAGTTGTACAGGTCGGCGTAGAAGCCGCCTTGGGCGAGCAGCTCGTCGTGCGTGCCCTTCTCGACGATGTCGCCGTCGCGAATCACCAAGATTACGTCGGCGTTGCGGATTGTGGACAGGCGGTGCGCGATGACAAAGCTCGTGCGGCCCTGCATCAGCGCATCCATGGCGCGCTGAATAAGCTCCTCGGTGCGGGTATCGACGTTGGAAGTCGCCTCGTCCAAAATCAGCGCCGGACGGTCGGCCAAAATGGCGCGGGCGATGGTCACGAGTTGGCGCTGGCCCTGTGAGAGGTTGGTGCCCTCCTCGTTGATCATAAAGTCGTAACCGCCGGCGAGCGTATGGATAAAGTGGTCGCAGCGCGCGGCGCGTGCAGCGGCTTCGACCTCGGCATCACTCGCATCGGGACGTCCGTAGCGGATGTTCTCGCGGATGGTGCCATTAAACAGCCAGGTATCCTGCAGCACCATGGCAAACTCGCCGCGTAGCGCCGCGCGGTCCCAGTCGCGCACGTCGACGCCCTCGACGCGCAGCGAACCGCCGTCCACATCGTAAAAGCGCTGCAGCAGCTTAATGAGCGTGGTCTTGCCGGCGCCGGTGGGGCCGACGATGGCGATGGTCTGACCGGGCTGCGCCTCGCAGCTAAAGTCGTGGATGATGGTCTTGTCGGGCGTGTAGCCAAACTTGACGTGGTCGAACTCAACGTGGCCGGGGCGCTTCTCGGGAATCTGGGCGTCGGCCTTCTGCTCCTCCTCGGGCGCGGCGAGGAACTCAAAGACGCGCTCGGTGGCGGCGGCCATCGACTGCATCGTGTTGCTCACGTTGCCCAGCTGCTGCACCGGCTGCGTAAAGTTGCGCACGTACTGGATAAAGCTCTGGATGTCGCCGGGCGTGGCATTGCCGGTCAGCGCGAGCTGCGCGCCTACCACGACGACGCCCACGTAGCCCATGTTACCCACCAAGCTCATAAGCGGCATCATCAGGCCCGATAGGAACTGCGAGCGCCAGCCACTAATAAAGAGACGGTCGTTTTGACGGTCGAACTCCTCGATTGAGGCCTCGGCGCGGTCGAACACCTGAATGACGTTCTGGCCGGCAAAGTCCTCCTCGATAATGCCGTTGACGGTGCCCAGGACTTGCTGTTGCTCGCGGAAGTACGGCTGCGAGAAGTGAATCATCACGGTCAGGATAATCGCGGCTGCCGGCAGCGTGAGCACGGTGACGCCGGTGAGCGGCAGACTGATCGAAAGCATCATGACGAGCACGCCGATAATCTGCGTCACCGACGTGATGAGCTGCGTCACGCTCTGGTTGAGCGACTGACCCAGCGTATCGACGTCGTTGGTGATGCGGCTGAGCACGTCGCCCTTGCTGTGGCCGTTGAAGTAACTCATCGGCACGACGGCGATCTTGGCGGCGATCTCCTTGCGCATGCGGTAGCAAATCTTTTGCGTGACGCCGGTCATGAGCCAGCCTTGGATGAGGCTGCAAACAGAGCTTGCCAGATACAGGCAGAGCAAAAAGCCGAGCGTCTTGGCGATCCAATCAAAGTCAACATCGCCGGTGCCGTTGACCTTGGCAACCAGGCCCTCGAACAGCTTAGTCGTAACCTGGCCGAGCACCTTGGGCCCCACAATGTTAAAGATGACCGAGCATACGGCAAAGGCGACGGCGGCAAACACGGCAATCTTGTGCTGGCCGATATAGCCGAGCAACTGCCTCATGGTGCCCTTAAAGTCCTTGGCCTTTTCGCCGCGGCGCATGCCGCCCATGCGGCCCATGGGGCCGCGCTGGCGGGTGGGCTTGGGAATCTGAGTCTTGGTCTCGTCTGCCATTAGTGCTCGCCTCCTTCCATAACGGCTGCAATTTCTTCTTGGGTGAGCCCCAGCTCCTCGGCGGAAAGCTGCGACTGTGCGATCTCCAGGTACGCCGGGCAGCTGCGCAGCAGCTCCTCGTGCGTACCGGTGCCCACCACGTGGCCGTCGTCGAGCACGATGATCTGGTCGGCGTGCATGATGGTCGCGATGCGCTGGGCCACGACCACGAGCGCGGCGTCGGTAACGTTTTTGGCCAGCTCTTCGCGCAGGCGCGCGTCGGTCTTGTAGTCGAGGGCGCTAAACGAGTCATCGAATACCACGACCTCGGGCTTTTTGGCCAACGCACGGGCGATGGCCAGGCGCTGGCGCTGACCGCCCGAGACATTGGAGCCTCCCTGGCTGATGGGGGAGTCGTAGCCGCCCTCACGCTCCGCGATAAAGTCCTCGGCCTGTGCGATGCGTGCCGCCCGGTGCATGTCCTCGTCGCTCACCATGTCGCCGGCAAACTTGAGGTTGCTCTCGACGGTGCCCGAGAACAGGCGCCCCTGCTGCGGGATGTATCCAATGCGGCGGCGAAGCTCGGAGAGGGTCATATCGCGTACGTCGATGCCGTCGAGCGAAATGCTGCCGCCCGTGACGTCGTATAGGCGCGGGATCAGCTGCACGAGCGTGGACTTGCCCGAGCCCGTGGAGCCAATGATGCCGAGCATCTGGCCGGCGTGCGTGGTGAAGTTCACACCGCTGATGACATCGGCGCGGGCATCGGGATACTGGAAACTCACGTCGCGGAAGGTGAGTTCACCGCGCGGCGCGCTGGCCGCGGGCAGTTTGGGCGAGACGGGGTCGTTGATGCTCGTGGGGCAGGTGATGACCTCTTCCACGCGCTCGGCTGCGACTTCGGCACGGGGCAGGATGACCGAAACCATGGTGAGGATCATAAACGCCATGACGATCTGCATGGTGTAGGAGATAAACGCCATCATGTTGCCGACCTGCATTACGCCGTCGGACACGCCCTGCGCGCCAAACCAGACGATGAGCACGGTGATGCAGTTCATGACGAGCATCATGAGCGGCATCATAAAGCTCATGGCGCGGTTGGTGTAGAGCTGCGTGGTCATCAGGTCGAGCGACGCCTTGTCAAAACGCTCGAGCTCATGCTCCTCGCGGTTGAACGAACGGATAGGCATAAGGCCGTCGAGCAGCTCGCGGGCGGTAAGGTTCACACGGTCCACAAAGCTCTGCATCTTTTTGAACTTGGGCATGGTGAGGCCCATAAGCACGCCGACGACGGCCGAGACCGCGATGATGGCCACGGCGATGGTCCACTCCAGGCCGGTGTGGTTGGCCAGGACGCGCATGACAGCGACGATGCCCATGACGGGGGCCATCAGGCACATGCGGATGAACAGGGTTGCGGCCATCTGGATCTGCTGAATGTCGTTGGTGCAGCGGGTGATGAGCGAGGCCTGGCTAAACTTGCCCACCTCGGCCGGCGAGAAGTGCATAACCTTGTTGAAGGTCTCGCGGCGCAGGTCGCGGGCGATGGAACAGGCGGTGCGCGAGGCCACGGCACCGGTCAGGATGGTGGCGACGAGCGACGCGAGGCACAGACCAAACATCGTGGTCGCCATGCGGCCCAGGTAGGCGTTCTGCACGTCAGCGGGGTCGATGCCCTGCGCCTTGTACTCGTCCTGTACATAGCTCACGGCGCGCTGGGTCACGATGGAGCCCGACATGGAGCCCATTTTGTCCGCCATTTGGTTGGCGCCCTCGACGAGCTTGCTTTGGTCTACTAGACCGCCCTCGACACCCAGGCGCAGGCTCTTCATGGTGATCTTACCGCCGTCGGCATCAATCTGCTTTTGCATGTTCTGCGCCGCTGCGGCCTTCTGCTGCATCTCGGCGAGCTGCTCGGGCGTCATCGCTGCCATTTGCTCGGGGGTGGGCATGGCCTGGGCAGCGTTACTGTCTTTCTCGCTGGACGAGCCCATCATGTCGCCCATGGAGTTGGCGTCAATGCCCTGGTTGAGCGAAAGAACGACAGTCTCGGGCAGGCTCATAATGTCGGCAATCTTGCCTCCATTGGCACGCTCTTCCTCGGTGCCCTTGTACGTTCGAATGCCGTTTTTGTCAGCCTTGCTAAACATGGCCTCCACAGCCTTGGCGTCCTTGGCGCTCATAAAGAGTTCGAGGTCGTCGAGCGATTCGGCACGAATGGTGTCGGGCACGGGCGAGGCGATGCCGCCTTGCTGCACGCCCACGTCGACGATGTCGCTCATGTAGGTAGGCAGTGCCAGATCGGCGTTGCAGCTGATTACGATAAGTACGATAGCAGCGAACAGTGCCAGGACATGCTTTTTAAAGAGCTTGAGAATCCTCACTTGGCATTTCTCCTTTCTTGATTGCAGTCGATAATTTCGTTGAGACGCCTTAGAAGGCGCACCATCTCTTGGGTATCTGTTTCGCCGAGCTGCTCGAGGAAGGCCGCGGTGCGCTCCTCGAATTCCCGACGTTTGATTTCGAGATTCTGGAATCCCTTGTCGGTCATCGTGACGTGTACACGACGACGGTCGGTCTTTGAGTGCTCGCGCTCGACCCAGCCCTTGGCTTCGAGAGTGCGTAAGATATTGGCGATGCGGGCACTCGAGACCCAGGCGCGATTTGCGAGTTCGCTCGGCGTGAGCGAACCGCCAGCGAGCATGAGGGCGCGCATGACAGCCATCTCGCCGCCGAGAGCTTTGTCCGCAGAGCGTGAAATGCGATGATGCATGCTGCCAAACTCAGTTAAGAGCTGACGCCCAAGCTCATGGAAATCGGTATCTTCCACCGAAAACCCCTAACACTAGAAACTATTTTTGGTGAAAGATGATACCCGCATATTTGGGCCTCATGCAGTGGGCAATATAAAGAGCGCATAAAGACTCAAAATCATTCAATTGCTGAAGCGTTTCAAAGAACTATTATGCCCGCGGTTAGGCGAGGGGTTGTCACCACCATGACGACTGGGACTCATTTATCGCCACGTGCGATGCTCCAACTTCCCGCAAGGAGACACCTTATATAAAGGGGGATGGAGTCATGGCATTTGACTTCACGGGCAAGACCGCGATTGTCACGGGTGGCACTCAGGGCATTGGCCTCGAGATCGCCAAGGGCATCGTCGCGGGCGGCGGACACGTCGCGCTCATCGCAAGGAACGCTGCTAAGGGCGAGGCCGCTGTGGCCGAGCTTGGCGAGGGCAACAAGTTCTATCAGCTCGATGTTGCCGATGCGCCCAAGGCGCGTGAGACCGTCGAGCAGATTTTTACGGACCTGCCGCAAACCAACATCCTGATCAACTGCGCTGGCGTTATCAGCACCAAGAAGTTCGACGAGATCGATGACACTGAGTGGCGTCGCACCATCGACATCAACCTCAACGGCGCCTTTACCATGATGAACGCCGTGTACCCGCACTTTAAGGCGGCCCATGCCGGCACTATCGTCAACGTGAGCTCTGTTGCTGGCAAGATCGGCGGCGGCCTGCTCGGCACCGCTGCCTACGCCAGCTCCAAAGCCGGTGTTAACGGTCTAACCAAGGCAGTCGCCAAGGAAGGCGGCAAGTTTGGCGTCCGCTGCAACGCCGTGTGCCCGTCGCTCACGTTGACCGATATGACCTCGATTCTCTCTGACGAGAACTCTCAGCGCATCATCAACGGTATTCCTCTGGGCCGCGCCTCCCAGGCCAGCGAGCCTGCGCAGATGGTGCTCTTCTTCGCTTCCGACCTCGCTAGCTTCGTGAACGGCGAGATCGGTGACTGCGACGGTGGCATCGTTCTGGACGGGTAATACCCCGCGACGTTAATTCGGCGACGGCTCCTGCGACTCGGGACCGTCGCCTTCTTTCTGACAAAGGCGCGTGCGGCTACGATTCGCATGCATCCAAAGGAGATATATATGAGTGAATCGACTGCGGTGGAGGCGCCGGCGGCAAAGGAGCCGTTCTTTAAGATGTCCTCCATCCCGGGTGCCAATATTTTGGTGCCGCTTTTGTTGGGCTGCCTGCTCAACACGCTGTTCCCCGACCTGTTCAAAACGCTCGGCAGTTTTACGCTCGGCATGACCCAGCAGGGCGCAGGCCCGCTTGTTGGCGCTTTTTTGCTCATCGTCGGTACGACGATTTCGTTTAAGAGCGCTCCTGCCGCCGCTGCCCGCGGCGCCATCATCATCGCCGTCAAGCAGATCGTGGTCGTTGCCGTGTCGCTGCTCATCCTTTATGTGTTCAACGACAACCTGTTTGGTATCTCGGCCATGGTGATGCTGGCCGCTTGCACGGGTGCCAACAACGCTATGTACGCTGGACTGATGGGCACCATGGGCAACGAGGCCGAGCGTGGCGCCGTCGCCATCACCACGCTGGTTGTCGGCCCTCCGGTCACGATGATCGTGCTCGGCGCTGCCGGTCAGGCTCCGATCGGCTGGTCGCTCGTGGGCGCCATCCTGCCGATCGTCGTCGGCATTATCCTGGGTAACCTCTTCCCCAGCTTTAAGAAGATGATGGCACCGGCACTTTCCGCCATCATCGTGCTCGTCTTCTTTGCCATGGGCTCGACCATGACTTTTGGCCAGCTTATCAACGGTGGTCTTCCCGGCATCCTGCTCGGCGTGATCTGCTCGGTGGTCTTTGCAATTCCCGTCATCGCGGTCGATAAGCTCACGGGCGGTACGGGTGTCGCAGGTGCGGCCATTTCGAGCTGCGCCGGAGCCAATGTGGCCACGCCTGCTGCCATGGCAAGCGTCAACGGGGCCATGTACGGCGGTGCGGTGCTCGCAACGGCCACGGCACAGGTCGCTGCCTGCGCAATCGTTACGGCTATTTTGACCCCGCTGGTCACCAGCTGGTGCTACAAGCATTTTGAGGGTCAGGGCCACAGCAAGGCAACGACCGACAAGGCCGCCGCAGCCGCCTAATGCCAAGCGGCAATCAAAGCTAAATAACTAACCATGCCACAGGGCGGTCCCGGGGGAAATCCCGTGGCCGCCCTGCAGTTTCTGCGGGGTCTCTGGGACACTTTACCCTGCTAAAACTGGCATAACAGCTAGAGTGAACGTCGTGCAAAGGCAAGGAAAAATACCAAACAAATCGGTGAACGGTAGTTGTTCGCGCTCGCATTTCCTGCGGATTTGTTAAAAACGCACTAATGGTATAAAAAAAGAAACATATAACAGCCCTGATGAAGGGGGTGGCTATGTTATCCTTCTCAAACGGGTGAAATCTTGGGTTTTTGGGTTGCAGTTCCAAGGTGGACATACGTTTTTCCCTGTACCAATGTGTGGTGAAGAACGGAAGAAGCCGGTAGTGCAAGCCGATAATTCAAGAATTCAATAAGCAGCGGTGTGAGAGAGCGCCGCATTACACGTAACTAGGAGCGTGGTTACACAATGCAGGAGGCATGGGAAGGCTTCAAGGAAGGCATCTGGACGGGAGAAGTTGACGTCCGAGACTTCATCCAGAAGAACTACACCCCCTACGAGGGCGACGAGTCGTTCCTCGCCGGTCCGACCGAGCGTACCAAGGAGCTGTGGGGCGAGGTTCTCGACCTGCTGCTCAAGGAGCGCGAGCAGGGCGGCGTCCTCGATATGGACACCAAGACCGTCACGGGTATCGTGAGCCACCCCGCTGGCTACATCGATAACGCCCATCGCGACAAGGAGACCATCGTCGGCCTCCAGACCGACAAGCCGCTCAAGCGCGCGCTGCACGTCAACGGTGGTATCCGCATCGCTTGCCAGGCTGCCAGCCAGCACGGCTATAAGGTCGACGAGAACGTTGTCGAGCGCTACACCTTCGAGCGCAAGACCCACAACGCCGGCGTCTTCGATGTCTACACCCCCGAGATGCGCGCCTGCCGTTCGGCCCACATCATCACCGGTCTGCCCGATGGCTATGGCCGCGGCCGCATCATCGGCGACTACCGTCGTGTCGCCCTGTACGGTGTCGACTACCTGATCAAGGACAAGGAGGCCCAGAAGGCTTCCACCCCGACGGTCATGACCGCCGACAACATCCGCGATCGTGAGGAGCTGCAGGAGCAGATCCGCGCCCTCGGCGAGCTCAAGATGATGGCCGAGACCTATGGTTTCGATATTTCCAACCCTGCTACCAACACGCAGGAGGCCATCCAGTGGATGTACTTCGCCTACCTCGCTGCCGTTAAGGAGCAGAACGGCGCCGCTATGTCCATCGGCCGTACCTCTACGTTCATTGACATCTACGCTGAGCGCGACCTTGCCAACGGCACCTTCACCGAGGAGCAGATCCAGGAGTTCGTGGATCACTTCATCATGAAGCTCCGCATGGTCAAGTTTGCCCGTACCCCCGAGTACCAGGCCCTGTTTACCGGCGATCCGCAGTGGGTCACCGAGTCCATCGGCGGCATGGGTGTCGACGGCCGTACGCTCGTTACCAAGATGAGCTACCGCTACCTGCACACGCTCGAGAACATGGGCACCAGCCCCGAGCCCAACATGACCGTTCTGTGGTCGACCCGTCTGCCCGAGAACTTCAAGAAGTTCTGCGCCAAGACTTCTGTCGCCAGCTCCTCGATTCAGTACGAGAACGACGACCTCATGCGCGTTTACCACGGCGACGACTACGGCATCGCCTGCTGCGTGTCCTCCATGCGCATCGGCAAGGAGATGCAGTTCTTCGGCGCCCGTGCCAACCTGGCCAAGTGCCTGCTGTATGCACTCAACGGCGGTGTTGACGAGGTCTCCAAGAAGCAGGTCGGCCCCAAGTATCGCGCCGTCGAGGGCGATACGCTCGATTACGACGACGTTGTGGCCAAGTACAACGACATGATGAAGTGGCTTGCTGGCGTGTACGTCAACTCGCTGAACATCATTCACTACATGCACGACAAGTATTGCTACGAGCGCATCCAGATGGCTCTGCACGACAAGCACGTGCACCGCTGGTTCGCTACGGGCATCGCTGGCCTTTCCGTCGTGGCTGACTCCCTGTCCGCCATCAAGTACGCCAAGGTCCACCCCGTCCGTGACGAGAACGGCATCATTGTCGACTTTGAGACCGAGGGCGAGTTCCCCAAGTACGGCAACGACGACGACCGCGTCGACCAGATCGCTCACGACGTTGTGCACCAGTTCATGGAGTACATCCGCATGAACGACACCTACCGCAACTCCGTGCCCACGACCTCGGTTCTGACCATTACCTCCAACGTCGTGTACGGTAAGAAGACCGGCTCCACGCCCGACGGCCGCAAGGCTGGCCAGCCGTTCGCCCCGGGTGCTAACCCCATGCACAAGCGCGATAGCCACGGCGCCATCGCTTCGCTGTCTTCGGTTTCCAAGCTCCCGTTCCGCGATGCTCAGGACGGCATCTCTAACACCTTCTCCATCATCCCGAGTGCGCTCGGCAAGGAGGACCAGGTGTTCTTTGGCGATATCGACCTTGATCAGCTGGGCGAGTAACTATTGTTAGTGCTATACTAACAATAACGATTACTGATTAGCGCGCCGGTTTCGGCCGGCGCCTATCAATCGAAGGAGACACATTATGAAGGTTTCTGAAGTTTCCGAGACTCAGGCCGATAACCTGGTCCACATGCTCGACGCTTACGCCGAGAAGGGTGGCCACCACCTGAACATCAACGTCTTCAACCGTGAGACGCTGCTCGACGCTCAGGCTCACCCCGAGAAGTACCCGCAGCTGACCATTCGCGTTTCCGGCTATGCCGTGAACTTTCACACGCTCACCAAGGAGCAGCAGGACGAGGTCATTTCGCGTACCTTCCACAACAAGTTCTAAAGGGGTTTAACTCCTGCAGGATCGCCGGGCCGCTTTGGGTTACTTTCCAAAACGTCCTCGGACATGCAAAGGGCTCCGCTGTGCGCTTCGCGCGGCGGAGCCCTTTGCGTCCTGCGGAATGTTTTGGAAAGTAACCCAAACAGCCCCGGCGGGGTCCTGTGTAGTCACCCTTTAGGCGGAACTCTCCTAATGGGTTGAGCGTTCTGGATACTTGCTTGCTACCGTTTATCGCGTATAGCTACCGTTTGCGGAATAAGTAACACTCCTTAATAAACCGTGTAGAATCTCAGATAAGCACGGAGTTTTCCAGGGAGACGCTGTCCTTTGTTGTGCGCAAGGGGCGGCGTCTCTTTGGCGCTTGGAGGCCGTTCTGCAGCAGGACGGCGGACGTGCGTCACATATTCAAAAGCCAACGTCGAGATGGGTTGTGATGATAATGGGCAAGTACGTAATCGTGGTTGAATCTGGTTCGGATGTGACGCCGGAACTCTGCGAGCGCTATGGCATCGTGCGCGTGCCCATGCATGTCACGATAGGCGACGAGACCGTCGAAGACGGATCGATCGACCCGCTTGAGATTTACTCGCGCTGCAACGAGTTTGGTGTGATGCCCAAGACCAGCGGTTGCTCGCCGGCGGATTTTGCGCATGTGTACGACCGCATCCACGCCGAGCGGCCCGATGCGACCATTTTGCATCTTGCGTATTCCGAGGTTACGACCTGCTCGCATCAGTCGTCGAAGATTGCGGCAAAGGGCCGCGATTACGTCTTCTCCATGGATACGCGCTTTGTGTCGGTGGGCCAGTCGCTTGTCGCCGTTGAGACCGCCAAGTATATCGAAGCCCATCCGGATGCCACCGTCGACGAGATTTTCGCCTTTACCAATTCCGTTATGGACCGCGTGCTGTTGGGCTTTGTCCCCACCGATCTCGCCTTCCTTAAGGCCGGCGGTCGTTTGTCCAACGTGGCATTCCTCGGTGCCCATCTGCTCAAGATTAAGCCCTGCATTGAGGTGACGGGCGGCAAGTTCGTGGCGACTAAGAAGTTCCGCGGCTCTATGCTCAAGTGCGCCCGTGCCTTTATTGACCACATGGTTGCGAAGGGCGATATTGATTACTCGCACATTGGTTTGGCGTATTCAGTGGGCCTTTCCGAGGAGCTGCGCGACGATATGGAAGTCTATGCGCATGATCTGGGCTTTAAGGACGTTACCTGGACTCAGGTCGGCGGCGTCATCTCGAGCCACTGCGGCCCGACCGCCTTTGGCGCGGTGCTTACGCTTAAGGCGTAAGGCCTGGCGACTATCGATTTCTATTGCCACGGCGGCGGGCGGGTTGCGACAACCTTCCCGCCGCTTTTGCGTGGAGTCAAATAGGACGATCTAATTGACCGCTAAACCGTTTCGCCATCAGGCGTATGGGCTAGAATGGCTCTGGCATTTTAATTGACAAAAACCAAAGAGAGGCAAGGTTGCGGGAATGGCTGAGATGACGCTTGAGGGTGTGGATGCTCATCCCGAGGACTCTGCGTATGCCCTGGGTCGCGTGCATTCGATCGAGACGATGGGAACGGTCGACGGACCCGGCATCCGCTTTGTGGTGTTTGTTCAGGGCTGTCCCATGCGCTGTGCGTATTGCCACAATCCCGATACCTGGTCTGTTAACGGCGGCACGATGGTGACCGTCGAGCATCTCATGGACGAGTTCCAGAGCAACCATGAGTTCTACCGTAGCGGCGGCATTACCGTTTCGGGCGGCGAACCGCTCCTGCAGCCCGAGTTTTTGGCCGACCTGTTCCGCGTGATGCACAACAACCCCGATGGCCGCGTACACACCTGCCTAGACAGCTGTGGCTATGCATTTGATCCCAAGCATCCGGAGAAGTTCGATGCTGTTCTCAACGAGACCGATATGGTGCTGCTCGACATCAAGCATGCCGATCCGGTTGAGCATAAAAAGCTGACCGGTTGCGATCCTGCGCGCATCCTGGCGTTTGGCGATGAGCTTGCTCGTCGCAAGATTAAGGTTGTTATTCGCCACGTGGTGGTGCCGGGCATTACCGACACGGTGGAGGAGTGTGAGGCGCTCGGCCGCTTGATTGCCCCGTGGCACAACGTGGTGGGCCTGGAAATGCTGCCGTATCACACCATGGGTGTTGTCAAATATGAGCAGCTGGGGATCCCCTATAAGCTCGAGGGCGTGCCCCAGATGGATACCGCGCGCATGCCCGAGCTGCGCAACGCCGTCATGGCCGGCATGAAAAAGCGCCGTGCCGAACTCAAAAACGCCATCGGCTAGCGGCACTCATTGGGGACAGACTTAAATGAGTGCCCCCGGCACCTAGTTGATTGCTAAAGAGCCCCGTCAAGTTGCGGTGGAATAGTTCTTGTTTTTCGGCTTATGCCGCCCAAACAGGAACTATTTCACCGCAACTGCGTTTTGGGCAAAGATGCGCAACGGAATCGGTGCTTTTGCATAGAAACGCCTGTTTATTGTTTAGAGACACCTTAAACGCGACTGAATATCTTTGGAAAGAAATGCCTGCTATCGACATCGATGGCCGTACCTATGTCATGAGCGTCATGACATCGATGCCGTGGAGCGACCGCTCGAGCGAGGTTACGGCCGCGATTGCAAAGGCGCTGTTTGATACGCGAGCTGCACTGGCTTAGCGTGTTCGTTTGGCGAGGTCAAACAAAATGCTGGTACCATACCGTGGTTGAGAATTTTGTATAGGTTTGGGGAATGGTATGGCTACCATCGCGATTATCGGTGCGCTCGAAAAAGAGATCATGCAGATTAAGGAAGAGCTGAGCGACGTTTGCGAGGCGCGGGAGGCAGGCTTGACCGTTGTGAGCGGTGAGCTCGACGGCCTGACAGTTGTCGCCACAACGGCGGGCATGGGCACGGTGAACGCCGCCGCTGCAACACAGCACCTCATTAGCGAGTATGCTCCGCAGGCTGTTGTGTTTTCGGGCATTGCGGGCGGTTTGAACCCCAAGCTCCATATCGACGACGTGGTCATTGGCAAACGCTTACGCTATCTGGATACCGATACCGCGCTTATCGCCGAGTCAGCACCGGGGCTCGAGGAGTTTGGCTCGACACCCGCGCTGGTCGATATTGCCGTCGACGTGCTTGCTGAACGTGGGTTCGTTGACGCTTCAACAAATGCAGTCGCTTCGAACGAGGGCACCAAGCAGTTCCTGGTCGGCACGATTGCCACGGGTAACCGCTTTGTGACGGGCGCCGCCATGCGCAACGACGCTATCGAGGCGACGCATGCCGATTGTGTCGGCATGGAGGGCGCGGCAATTGCCCATGTCGCAACCAAAAATGGTGTCGATTGCCTGGTGTTGCGCGCTATCAGCGATAATTGTGACGAGGCGTACGATGCAATTTGCGATCGAGAGTTCGATCTGTTCGAGTATGCGCGTGTCGCAAGTGACATCACGCTCGATATCGTCCGCCGCATTGCCGCTGCGCAATAGCGCGCTCTTTTGTAAGAACCTACGACCAAGGAGTGTCCATGGCCGATTCCATTAACTACCAGCTTGCCAAGTTCGTCGCCAGCTACGGCAAGGTTTCGCAGATTCCCGAGTCCACCTGCCCCGAGGTGAGCTTTGTCGGCCGCTCCAACGTGGGCAAGTCGTCGATTATGAACAAGCTCTTTGGCCGCAAGAACCTGGTCAAGGTTTCGAGCACACCGGGCAAGACGAGCAACATCAATTTCTTCGAGGCCGACGATGTGCACTTCGTCGACCTGCCGGGCTATGGTTTCGCCCGTCGTTCTAAGGCCGAGCGCGACCGCTGGGCCGAGCTTATCGGCGACTTTTTCGACTCCGAGCGCAGCTTTAACTTGGTCGTCTCGCTGGTGGACATTCGTCACGACCCCAGCAAGCTCGATCATGACATGATCGACTACCTGCAGGGCAACGAGTTCAACTTTATCGTCTGCCTCACCAAAGCCGACAAGCTCAGCCGCACCCAGCAGGCCCGCCAGGCAGCAGCCATCAAAAAGCAGCTTAACGTCCCGGCCGAAAACGTGATCATCACAAGCTCCCAGACCGGCACCGGCATCGACGAACTCAAACGCCGCATCGCCGAGGCCTGCCTCTAATAAGTGCCCAGCACCAGCAAGAGCCCTTACCAATAAAAAGCAACTATCAGCCCGGCGCTCCTTCAAAGCGTGGGTCCCTGTAGACATCGCTAGCCACGTTGCCATAGGGCCACCCAGGGGCATCCCCTTAAAAACATTCCGCAGCACGAGGCCCGCTTATCCGCAGCTCCGAAGGAGCAGGATAAGCGGGCCTCAAGTGCGAGGACGTTTTTAAGGGGATGCCCCTGGGCGGCCCGGTCAGACCGATCGGCGATGTCTACAGGTACTCGATTTGAGCGCCCTCGGTGTCGCACGTCAGAATGTGCGTATCACACTTAGGGAACTGCTCGCGCAGCTTGACCTGCAGGAACTTTGCCACGATGGTATCGTCGGTCACAGCCATAAGGGTCGAGCCGGAGCCGCTGATCCAGATGGTCTTGGCGCCGCCGTTAAGGCAGGTGTCGCGCACAGCGTTGTAGTCGGGAATCAGGCGACGGCGATAGGGCTCCTGAATACGGTCGTCATTGGCGGCGGCAATCAGGTCCAGATCGCCGGTCTCGAGACCGCGCGTCATGCCGGCGATGCGGCCCATCTGCCATACGGCGGTGGAAAGCGGAATCTCCTGCGGCACGACCTTGCGCGCCTCACTCGTGTGTACCTCGTAGGGCGGAATCACGGTAATAAAACGCAGGCGATCGCTCACCTCGTAGCGCAGGCACTGGGGGAGCGAATCGGTCGGCGTAAAGGAGCAGACGGCGCCGCCCAGGATAGCGGGGGCGACGTTATCGGGATGGCCCTCGACCTCAGTGGCAATGCGGACGAGCTCGGCGCGGTCGACGGTGTGGCCCGTCAGCGCGGCGGCGGCCATAATGCCGGCGACAACGCAGGTGGAGCTGGAACCCAGGCCACGAGCGACGGGAACGTCAGTCTGAATGTCGATGGCGACGGGGAAGGCCGGCTCGCCCCATGCGGCCAGCGCATCCACAAAGCTCACGTAGACCAGGTTGTTCTTGTTTTGGAATTCCTCGGGGCAGCCCGTGATGGTGAGCTTGTCGGCGCGCTCGAAGGTGAAGTGCGAGTAAAGGCTGACGGCCATGCCGAGGGTGTCGTAGCCAATGCCCAAGTTGGCGCTTGTTGCTGGGACGGTGATCTTGATCATGTGAGTCCTCCTGGCGTGCCTGGCTGTTTAGTTCGCTGCTCGGGCAGTCCTGCGCAAGACGGAAAGCACATTAAGTGCTTTCCTTTGCGTGCGGAACTCGCGACGAACTAAACAGCCAGGCACGCTGTGTGCGTTCGTCATCATCCCGGGGGTTATCTGATGAAAGAAGGTGCGCCGGCTTTCGCCGGCGCTTAATGAGGGGTTTAGTTGGTAGCCATCTTTTTTGCTACGGACTCGACGTAGCTGGCCATCTCATCGACGTCGCAGACGTCTTCGAAACGGACGGGTTTGGATTCGAGTTCGGCGAGCTGGGTCGGGGCGACCGTGTTGGTGGCCTGCTCGAGCACGCGCATGGCCTCAAAGTCGTCCTCGGGAACGTTGAGCCCCAGGGCGTCGCAGCAGGCGCGCGGGAACTTGTAGGGGCTGGCGGTCGAAAGCAGCACGCGGGCCTTGGCGCCCTCGGCGGGGGCGACCTGCTCAAAGACGTGATAACCGCAAGCGGTGTGCGGGTCGATCACGTAGCCGTTCGCGTCCCAGCAGCTCTTGATGGCAGCGCGGACCTCGTCCTCGCTGGCCCAGCCGCAGCCAAACACGTTCTGGATTTTGGCCAGCAGCTCGGCGGGCACCTCGTAGCGACCAGTCTGGGCAAGCTGCTCCATAAGGCCGGCAACGAGCTCGCAGTCGCCGTCGGACAAGAAGTAGAGCATGCGCTCCAGGTTGGAGCTAATAAGGATGTCCATCGACGGCGAGATGGTCGTGAAGAACGGGCGGTTACGGTCGTAAACGCCGGTGGTCAGGAAGTCGGCAAGCACGTTGTTCTTGTCGCTCGCCACGACGAGCTTGGCGACGGGCAGACCCATGCACTTGGCGTAGTAGCCGGCCAAGATATCGCCAAAGTTGCCGGTGGGCACACAGAACTCTACGGCGTCGCCAGCCTCGATAGCGCCGGCGCGCAGCAGTTGCGCATAGGCGGCAAAGTAGTAGACGACCTGCGGTACCAGACGGCCGACATTGATGGAGTTGGCGCTCGAAAGCACTGTGCCAGCGGCCTCCAGGCGCTCGGCAAGCTTCTTATCGGCAAAGATGCGCTTGACGGCGCTCTGGGCGTCGTCAAAGTTGCCGCGGATGCCGCAGACAGCGACGTTGTCGCCCTCCTGCGTGGACATCTGCAGGTTCTGGACGCGGCTGACCTTGCCCTCGGGATAAAAGACAGTGATGCCCGTGCCCGGGGCGTCGGCAAAGCCGGCGAGTGCGGCCTTGCCGGTGTCGCCCGACGTGGCGGTGACGATCATGATGCGCTCGGCGCCGCCGTCCTTGGCAGAGGTGCGGGCCATCAGACGGGGGAGCATCTGCAGGGCGACGTCCTTAAAGGCGCTCGTGGGGCCGCCAAAGAGCTCCATCACATAGGTTTGCGGGGCGTCGGCGCCCGGTGCGGCGTCGAGTTTGACGAGCGGCGTAACCTCTTCGCTCACGAACGTGCCGTGGTATGCCTCGTCGACACACGCCGAAATTTCTTCGGCCGTGTAATCATTCAGTAACATTCCCAACACATCTTGAGCGATTTCAAAGTACGATTTATCTGCAAGCGAGCTGATATCGACCTGCTGGGTGCCGAGCTCGTCCGAGACAAACAAACCCCCGTCGGGAGCGATGCCGGTACGGATTGCCACCTTACTTGAGCACGATAAAGTGCGTCCTCGTGTACTATGATAAGTTCCCATATAACACTGCTCCTCGGATGCCTTGGTCCCAATCGGTGAAACCATGGTATCAGAGCGCGCAAAATAGGTTCGCAGAGGCTTTTTAGAAAGGTAACCTCCAGCCCATGATTAAGATTGCCAAGTTTGGCGGCTCGTCGGTCGCCGACGCCGAACACTTCAAGAAGATCAAGGCCATCGTTGATGCCGACCCTGCCCGCCGTTTCGTGGTGGTTTCTGCCTGCGGTCGCCGCTTTAAGGGCGACACCAAGGTGACCGACCTGCTCTACCTGGTTAACGCGCACGTTAAGTACCACGTGTCGTGCGAGGAGCTGCTCGAGGACATTGGCCAGCGCTACTTTGATATTGCTGACGAGCTGGAGCTCACCTATCCCATCCGTGAGGAGTTTGCGGCCTTTGCCGAGCGTGCTCGCTCCGGTGGCTACTCCACCGAGGAGCTCGTAAGCCGTGGCGAGTACTTTACCGCTCGTCTGATGGCCGAGTACCTGGGCCTGCCGTTCCTGGATGCCGCGACGGTCGTGGCGTTCCATCACGACGGTACGCTCAGCATGAACCGCACCTCCGAGCTGGTGCAGGAGTACGGTCAGCAGGGCGGCTTCGTTATGCCTGGCTTCTACGGCGCGACGCGTGAGGGGCAGATCAAGCTGCTCGACCGTGGCGGCGGCGATATTTCCGGTTCGATCCTGGCCAAGTGCTTGGGCGCCGATCTATACGAGAACTGGACCGACGTCTCGGGCTTCTATTCTGCCGATCCTCGCATTGTGCCCGAGGCTCAGCCCATCGCCCGCGTTACCTACGAGGAGCTGCGCGAGCTTTCGTACATGGGCGCGAGCGTCCTGCACGAGGAGGCTGTGTTCCCCGTGCGCGAGGCTGGTATTCCGCTGGTCATCAAGAACACCAACGCGCCGCAGGACCCCGGCACCATCATTAGCGAGACCGCCGATGAGGGCGCGGCTGAGCCTATCATCACCGGCGTGACCGGTAAGCGCGGCTTTGTCGCCATTAACGTTGCCCGCGACCGTACCAAGCCCCGCGTCGGCTTTATGCGTCGTGCGCTTTCGGTCTTCGAGCGCTATGACGTTTCCGTCGAGCACATGCCCACCGGTGTCGACCGCTTTGGCGCCGTGGTGCAGGAGCAGGACGTTCACGATTCGCTGTACTCGCTCGTGGGCGACATTCAGCAGGAGGTCGAGCCGCTCGAGATCGAGGTTGTCGAGGGTCTGGCACTTATCGCGACCGTCGGCCGTAACCTGCGCGGCCGCGCAGGTATCTCGGGCCACCTGTTTGGCATGCTTGGCCAGGCTGGCGTGAGCGTGCGTATGATTTCGCAGAGCTGTGACGAGATCAACATCATCATCGGTGTCGAGGAGAAGGACTTTGACCTGGCGATCCAGACCATTTACCGTGCCTTCTCCGACGAAAACGGCATTGTGAAGGTCTCCGACCTGGAGGCTCCCGCGCCGGCCGATCCCGCCCTGGCAGCCCTCCACAAGTAGTTACCATCCCGGTAGATTTTTAGGATGTCCCAAAAATCTACTGTCGGGCGTTTCGTTTCGGTTTCGTTTCGACGGGGCGGGTTTTATATCCGCCCCGTTCTTGTATAAACTGGGCAAGAATATCCGGCCTGCTTGGCGTGCGGGCGATAGCCACAACCTTTAAAGGGGGAAGCATGAAACAGTACACGGTTGCTATTTTGGGCGCGACGGGAGCCGTGGGCACCCAGATGCTCGAGTGCCTCAACGAGCAGGAGTTTCCGGTCGGTAAGCTCAAGCTGCTGGCGAGCGCACGCTCTGCGGGCAAGACCGTCGAGTTCCGCGGCGAGCAGGTTGTGATTGAGGAGGCTTGCCCCGAGGCCTTTGAGGGCTGCGACATCGTACTCGGCGCTGCCGGCGACGATATCGCCAAGGAACTGCTGCCCGAGGCCGTCAAGCGCGGCGCCGTTGTGGTCGACAACAGCCACGCCTTCCGCATGGATCCCGAGGTGCCGCTGGTCGTGCCCGAGATCAATGCCGATGACATCAAGTGGCATCATGGCCTTATTGCCAACCCCAACTGCGCGACCATCATCGGCCTGGTTCCCACCTGGCCGCTGCATCAGCTTGCTGGCGTGAAGCGTATGATCGTGTCCACGTATCAGGCAGCTTCGGGCGCCGGCGCTCCCGGTATGGCCGAGCTTGAGGCTCAGCTGGCCGCCCTGGGCCGCGGCGAGGAGATTCCCGAGCCGCGCGCGTTTGCCGCCCAGCTGGCGAGCAACCTGATTCCGCAGATCGGCGGTGTCAAGGAGGAAGGCTTTACCTCCGAGGAGATGAAGCTGCAGAACGAGGGCCGTAAGATCATGCATCTGCCTGGGCTGCGCGTGAACTGCACCTGCGTGCGCGTGCCGGTGCTGCGTTCGCACTCCGAGAGCATTACGCTCGAGTTTGAGCGCGATATTACGGTCGAGGAGGCCCGTGCCGCGCTGGCTGCCGCTCCCGGCGTGAAGCTGGTTGACGACATGAGCGCCGAGGATGCACACGACCGCTTCCCCATGCCGATGGATACGTCCGACCAGGACCTGATTTGGGTCGGCCGCGTGCGTCGCGACATCTCGAACCCCGAGGCCGCACGTGGCATCACCTTCTGGTGCTGCGGCGACCAAATCCGTAAAGGCGCGGCAACTAACGCCGTCCAGATCGCTAAGCTGCTCTGCGAGTAGTGTGGCCTGTCCGGCGGGGGCCGTTGCTGGTTGGGGCCGCTGGGCTGATGTGGGGGCACGTGGCCGTTGCAGGCCCTGGTCCCGGCGGCGGCCCCGGCGCTTCGCGCCTGCCGCCTTGGGGGACTGCGGAGCACGGCCGGCAGCTGCGGCGCGTTGCGCCTGCTGCCTGCGGGGGCTTTGAGGTCGTGCGGCAGCTGCGGCGCTGTCGCGCCTGCTGCCTTGGGTGACTTTGGGGTCGATTGGGGTTGTCTGCACAATTCGCGGTATTATGTTGCGGAGTTTTGAAAGGAGCCGCTGGTGGTCACGACGACATTTGCCTCGCCTTTGGGCGAAATCTTGCTTGCCGCTGATGGCCGCGGTCTGACGGGGCTTTGGTTTGAGGGGCAGGAGCACTTTGGTTCCACGCTTCTCCGGGAAGACTCCGAACATGTTGAAGGCGCCGACGCGGTTTCCGGTACCGGTGGCATGTCGTCGGTGAGTCCGGCAAATGGTGTGGCCTCTTCGGTGCTTGAGCGTTCATGGGCTTGGCTGAATGCTTATTTTGCGGGGCAGGAGCCTCGGTTTACGCCGCCGTTGCATTTGATTGGTACGGCGTTTCAGCGCGAGGTTTGGTTTGAGCTGCTTTCTATCCCGCGTGGCGAGGTCGCTACGTATGGCGAGATCGCCCAGCGTGTTGCGGCTCGACATCATGTGCCGGGAAACGAGGCCCCCGTTGTATCTCCTCGCGCGGTGGGGGCTGCGGTTGCGCGTAATCCCATTTCGATAATCGTGCCGTGCCATCGCGTGGTCGCGGCCGACGGATCGCTCAACGGATATGCCGGCGGGCTTGATCGCAAGGAGTGGCTGCTTCGGCTTGAGGGCGCGTACGAGGAATAGCGCTCGAACGCTTTGCATAACTAGGACGCCGCGAAAGGACGAGCCGCTGCCTTTTCGCGGCTGGCATGCGTCCAAGCGCTCGGCATCTGCGCCTTAAGTTTGGCTAAGCCATATCCTGCGTATTTAAAAACGCGCAGGTTGAGCGGCTAAGGCTGTGCTAAGTGTGGTTGACGGTGCGCTATTATCGGCAGTATCGAAACCTGTAGAGCCATGCGCCAAAGGAGCAACTATGAAGCTGATGCTTGCCGAGGACGAACCCGGCCTCTCCCGCGCCCTTACCGCGATTCTTCAACATAGCGACTACGAGGTCGATGCCGCACTCGACGGTCTGACGGCGCTCGAGTATCTGCTCGCTAACGACTATGACGCCGCGATTCTGGACATCATGATGCCTGGCATGGACGGCATTGAGGTGCTCAAGCGCACACGTGAGGCCGGTAAACGCCTGCCCATCATCATGCTTACGGCAAAAAGCGAGGTGTCCGATAAGGTCGAGGGCCTGGACGCTGGCGCCAACGATTACCTGACTAAGCCATTTGCCGCCAAGGAGCTGCTCGCACGCATTCGCGCCATGACGCGTGCTGCCACGGCGATTGACGCTACGACGCTCAGCGTGGGCAACGTGCGCCTCGACACGGCGGCGTGCACGCTCGTTGGCCCCGAGGGCGAGGAGCACCTGGCCAATCGTGAGTTTCAGCTTATGGAGCTCTTTATGCGCAACGCCGGCACGCGTATGCCCACCGAACGTCTGATGCTCGAGGTCTGGGGTGAGGACGCGCCTGAGGGTGCCAACGTGGTGTGGGTCTATATCTCGTACCTGCGCAAAAAGCTGACGGCGCTGGGTACCAACGTGGCCATCCGCGCATCGCGCAATCAGGGCTATTCGCTTGAGGTGATTGAGGAGGGCGAGCAGGCGTGAGCGTGCGCGCGTGGTGGAAGCACGTGACTGAGCGGTTTCGTGCCACCTTTCGTAGTGCAGGGCGGGCAAATTCTGCTGACGCATTGGGCCGCCGCCTGCGTCGCAAGTTTATCCTCGTTGCCATGGGCGCCGTGACCGTGGTGCTCACGCTCATCATTGCCGGCATCAATGTCGTGAATTACTCGCACGTCTGCAAAATGGCCGATGCGCGCTTGGACTATATCTTGGCAGGCAAGGGCGGCATCGATTGGACAGATGAGCCTAAGACCGACCCCGGCCAGGATGTGGGCGCCGGTAAGGCCGCTGCAGGTGACCGGGTGGCCGTGCGCGCCGGGCATTTTGAAGGTATGACGGCGGAATCTCCCTTCGACACGCGCTACTTTACGGTGACGCTTGTCGATGGACAGGTGGTCGATGTCAATACCGCCCGCATTGCCGCGGTGGGCGCCAAGCGTGCCGCCCGTATTGCCATGGGGCTGGATTCCAAGAGATGGACTTCGGGCTTTTCTGGTAACTACCGTTATACGGCTACGGTTCAGGGCGACAAGACAACCTATGTGTTCGTGGACTGTTCGCGCGAGCTTGCAAGTTTCCATTCGTTTTTGAGCGCGAGTGTGGCAATCAGCTGCATTGGCTGGCTGGCGGTGCTGGCAATTGTAACGGCCGCCTCGGGCGCCGTGATTCGACCGATGGTCGAGAGCTACAGCAAGCAAAAGCGCTTTATTACCGATGCGAGCCACGAGATCAAGACACCGCTGGCTGTGATTGATGCCGCGAACGAGGTGCAAGAGATTGAAAGCGGCGAGAGTGAGTGGACGCAGAGCATTCACGAGCAGGTGGCGCGACTGACGGCACTTACGGAGCGTCTGGTATTTTTGGCGCGCATGGACGAGGGCTCGGCGGGCTTTACCATGGCGTCGATCGATCTCTCGGAGGCAGTTGACAAGGCAGCCGCGCCGTTTGAATCGGTGGCGGTCTCGCGCGGCAAGCGCCTGTCGATGTCGGTCGCGACCGGCGTGCGCGCTCATGCCGATGCTGCGGCGGTGACGCAGGTGGTTGAGTTGCTGCTGGACAACGCCACGCGCTATGCGAGCGAGGGCAGCGTGATCGAGTTGAGTCTGCGCGCCGTCTCGCACGGCAAGGGTAAGGGCGCCGCCGAGCTTGTCATATCGAACGCTGTGGACGAGCTGCCCGAGGGCGACCTGGATCGATTGTTCGACCGCTTCTATAGTGCAGATGTGTCGCGCAGCTCCAAGACGGGTGGCTCGGGCGTGGGCCTATCCGTCGTGCGCGCCATCGCCGAGGCCCATGGCGGCTCCGCTACCGTGTCCAGCCACGACCATCAGATCACCTTCACCGTCCGCCTCTAAAACCTGCAAAAAGGGACAGGTTTGTTTTGGCAGGTTTTATCTGGGGAAACGTCGACGGAGGAGGCTGTGGGCGGAAACTGTGTCCCGGTTTGACGCCTCGGAATGGGATGAGCTTTCCCCTTGGAGGGCCTAGCGGAAACTGCGCCCCGGTGTATCTGCCGGGCGGCTTCCTACGCCCGTTCCTGCAGGGCGTAGATCGATTTGTCCATGTTGAACAGATAAGCCACAACGCAGACGATGAAGAACATCGGCAGATTACCGAAACCGAAGACCTCGCAGCCAATGAGGATCGGCGCGAGTAGCGTGTTGGTGGCGCTGCCAAAGACGGCGGCGTATCCCAGCGCGGCGCAGAGCTCGACGGGCATGCCGAGAATCCCGGCGAGTACGACACCCAGGCTGGCTCCGATGGAGAACAGCGGCGTCACCTCGCCACCCTGATATCCTGCGGCAAGCGTGGCGATGGTGAGTACGAATTTGAGCGCCCAGTCCCAAGGCATGATCGACGCCTCGCCGTTGTCACCCAGTGCCGCGGATATCAGGTTGGTGCCAAGGCCGCAGTATCGCCCCTGCCACAGCGCGAACAGAATCGCCGACAGCGCAAGGCCCATAACGGCAACGCGTATGTAAGGGCTGGGGAGCAGCCGCGCTGCAAGGGTCTTGGCATGGGCAAGGCACCAGGCAAAAGCTCCACCTACCATACCAAACGCGATACCCAACAGCGCCAGTCGTCCAAGACCGGGGAGGTCGAGCGCATACGAGGCGGTAATGGCGACCTCGAACTTCTCGAGTCCCAGAGCGCCGGAGGTCATGCTTGCGGCGAGCGAGGCTGTAAGCGCGGGAAACAGCGCGCGGTATTCCATGCGTCCTGCGACCAGTACTTCGATCGCAAAGACCGTGGCGGCGAGGGGCGTTCGGAAGAGTCCGGCAAAGCCGGCGGCCATGCCGATAAGCAAAAACGTGTTGCCGGGGTCTCGGAAAGGTAGACGTCGGCCGATCCAATGCGAGACGGTTGCGCCGATCTGCACGGCTACGCCTTCTCGTCCCGCGCTGCCGCCAAAGAGATGCGTGGCCCACGTGCTCAGCATAATGAGCGGCACCAAACGTGGGGAGATGGCGTCCTCGCGTCCGTGGCCTACGTCGAACACCAGACTCATGCCGCGGTCGGTGCCCTTGCCCCAGGTGCGGTAGGCAAACACGATGGCAAGGCCCGCAAGAGCGAGAAAGGGGAGCAGCAACGCGACGTGCGAGTCCCGGAAGGCGCCAATTGCCAGGAGCACACGACCAAAAAGGGCACAGATGGCGCCAACGATAACGCCGATAGGGATTCCGACGGCGCCCATGAGCACGAGACCGCTATAGGTGTTGACCAGGCGTTTGATTCTGCTCGAAGCGCTGCTTTCTGACATTTTGCTTTCCGACACTTGCTCTCTTGATAGAAAAAGAGCTGGAGTTGCGCATCGTTGAGAGGCTTTCCAGCTTTAGCAAAACAAACTTATAAGATGCGACGGGCCGCGTCAAGATAATTACCGGACGGCCTAGGAGACGGCTGGTTGGCTGGCTTAAAACCTAGCGCGTGAAATGACGCCCCACGCTATTCAGCGCGCTTGATAGGATGACGAACCACGGTCTTAAGTTTCTCCGGTGCGCATTTGCGTGGATCGGAGAGATAGATTTCGTGATGTAAACGGGCGTCTGAGAAGTCGGGGACATAGCCCTGCTCGGTCGTGTATTCATGCATGGCGTTTACGGTCGCCGGTTCGTTGTCGTAGGGCCCGGTGTGCATGCATTGAACGCAAAGACCCTCGTCAACTTTAAGCAGCTCGACGGCGGAAAAGTCCAGTTTTTTTGGTCGTGGCTTCCGCGACTGCCCAGTCAAAGTCATCTCGGGTGACGAAATCGGGCAGGCGGATGCACGAGATAAAGTTGAAATCGTCCTTGCGTACATAATCGATGTCGCCGCTCGGGGAGTCTTGCCACCAGAAACCTTCGAGCGGCGGTACCACAAAGTCGAAATAGCCCTCGATACTCCTTGATCCTTTCTTCGACATCTTGACGGTATAGGCGATTCCGTAAAGCAGCGGCAGGGCGTTTTGATACTCGCCACCTTCGGTATTTGGGTCGCCCTTGCCGCGAACGGCAACGTAGTTCATAGGTGGGACAGTTACGATACTCGGTTTGCTTGCAGGTTTGTAGAGCTCCTTGCATTCCTTCTTAAAGTCGAACGCCATGCTGGCCGCCTTTCTGCGTATTGGCCTGCTTAGATAACGGAATCATATCATAGAAACGAACAACTGTTCGAATGATTTTGATGACAGATAGAGATACGTGCGTTGTGTTTGGCGGTCGGCCTGACCCCGTCGATGATTTCTCGGCCTCCCCGGCGCCCTATCTATAGCTGCCGTTTCCCCATATAAAACCTGCCAAAATAAACCTGCCCTTTTTGGTAGGTGGGAAATGGGTAATACTAAAGAGTTATCCGACCAGATGGGAATTAATCGATGGCCTATATCGAATTCAAAGACGTCATCAAGGCATACGGCGAGGGCGACGCCCGCATCCACGCGCTTGACGGCGCGAGCTTTACGGTCGAGCGCGGCGAGCTCGCCATCATTCTGGGCGCTTCGGGCGCCGGCAAGACCACGGCCCTCAACATTCTGGGCGGCATGGACACGGCGACCTCCGGCACTGTGACGGTGGACGGGCGTGACGTGAGCTCCGCCAACGAGGCGCAACTCGTGGAATACCGACGCGCCGACGTCGGCTTTGTCTTCCAGTTCTACAATCTGGTCCCTAACCTGACGGCGCTTGAGAACGTCGAACTCGCGGCGCAGATCTGCCCCGATTCGCTCGATGCCGAGCAAACGCTTCGCCAGGTTGGCCTGGGCGAGCGCCTGGGCAACTTTCCGGCGCAGCTTTCGGGCGGCGAGCAGCAGCGCGTATCCATCGCCCGCGCGCTGGCTAAGAACCCCAAGCTGCTTTTGTGCGACGAGCCTACGGGTGCACTCGACTACAAAACCGGCAAGCAGATCTTGCAGCTGCTACAGGACACTTGCCGCAAGCAAGGCATTACGGTCATCATCATCACCCACAACTCTGCGCTGGCGCCCATGGCCGATCGCCTGATCCGCTTTAAGAGCGGCCGCGTGGAGAGCGAGACGATCCAGCAAAATCCTGTGCCTATCGAGACGATCGAGTGGTAGCGCCCATGAATCAGGACCGCCAAAACAGTCAACGCCGCGACGCGCAGAACACGGAGCGCGAGCAGGATTTTACGACCTACCGTACCGCCCAAAGCTCAAACGATATGGTGCCGACGGTTTTTCGCCGTGGCATCTACCGCACGATTCGCGGCAGCCTCAAACGCTTCTTGTCTATCGTTGTGATCACCGCGCTTGGCGTGAGCGTGATGTGCGGCCTTAAGGCGGGCTGCGAGGACCTGTGTGATTCGGTCGACGCCTATTTTGACCAGCAGAATGTCTATGACATCAACGTGCAGTCGACCTATGGTCTGACCGATGACGATATTGCCGCGATCCAAGAGGTCGATGGCGTCGAGACGGCCGAGGGCATCTATACCGAGACCGCCTATACCGCCGTGGGTACGACGCGCGAGCGTGTCGTCGTACAGAGCCTCTCCAAAGAGAATATTGACCAACCGGTGCTAGTACGCGGCGAGCTGCCCGAGACTTCGGGCGAAGTGGCAGTGACCTCACGTTTTTTGAAGGCTTCGGGCAAGAAAATCGGCGATACGGTGAGCTTTGCCGCCAACGATGCGAGCTCGTCGAACCAAAGCGCCAAGGACCAGTTTGCCGATGAGGACTACACCATTACGGCTGAGGTCCTCGATCCCACTGATGTGAGCTCCGACTCGACGGTCAACGCCTTTCGCGCTGCTTCGACTGCGGACTACAAGTTCTACGTGAGCGAGGATGCCGCGACATCTTCTTCCTACTCCGCTGTCCACGTGGTCGTCGAGGGAGCCAAGAGCCTCAACTCCTATTCGGATGCCTACTCGGCAAAGATCAATGAGGTCAAGGGCAATATCGAGAAGATCCGCGAGGAGCGTGAGAAGGCGCGCGCCCAGGAGCTGACGGTCGACACACCGGCGAGCTTGGACGCGGCTGAGCGTCAGGCGAATATGGTCTTTGGGATCGAGCAGGACAACATCAATCGCATGGCCGAGGGCAGCGACGAGCGTGCGCAGGCGCAAGCCGACCTGGACCAGCGCCGTGCCGCCGCCGACCAGCAGTTTGCCGATGCCCGCGCCGAGCTCTCTGACCTGGGCGAATGCACCTGGTACATCCAGGACCGCGGCAATATCGCAAGCTACTCGAGCGTCGAGAGCGATAGTTCTTCGATCGAGGCCATCGCCACGGTGTTCCCGTTCATCTTCTTTATCGTCGCCGTGCTTATCAGCCTCACCACCGCCACCCGCATGGTCGAGGAGGAGCGCACGCTTATTGGCCTGTACAAGGCGCTCGGCTATTCACGCGGGCGTATCCTGTCCAAATATGTGGACTACTCGCTGTGGGCGTGTCTGATCGGTGGCGTGCTCGGCAATATCATCGGATTTGTGGGTCTGCCGCTGTTCTTGTTTACGGTGTTCGACGACATGTACTCGCTGCCCCAGATGCTACTTTCGTACGACATCGTGTCCTCGATCGTTTCGGTGGCGCTGTTTGCCGTGGGCGTGGTGGGAGCCACGATTATCGCCTGCCGCCACGAGATGGCCGAGACCCCTGCCTCGCTCATGCGCCCCAAGGCCCCGCGCGCCGGCTCGCGCATTCTGCTCGAGCGCATCGGCTTTATCTGGCACCGCATGAGCTTTTTGAACAAGGTCGCTGCACGCAACTTATTCCGCTACAAAAAGCGCGCCTTTATGACCATCTTCGGTATCGCCGGCTGCACGGCGCTCGTGATTTGCGGTATGGGAATTCGCGACACGTCGGTGGCGCTTTCGCCCAAACAGTACGGGCATATCACGCGCTATGACTTGCTGGCGGTCGCCAATCCCGACGATTTTTCGCAGACGTGCGCGGCATTGGATGAGCGCAGCACGGCCAATGATTCCAACGTGACGGTGACCTCGACCCTGCCGATTATGACCGACAACGTCACCTTTACGTTTGGCGGCAAGAGCGAGACCGTGCAGCTCATCGTGATTCCCGACGACCGCACGGGTGACTTGGGCGATTACGTGCGCCTGGAGGATGAGTCCAAAGAACCGCTCGCCCTGCGTGACGGAGACGTGTATTTGAGCAAGAGCTCTCAGCTGGTGCTGGGGATCAAGCCGGGTGACACGGCTCACGTCCAGGATTCGTCGCTCAATGTTGCCAAGGTCAAAGTCAGCGACATCTCGCTCAACTATCTAGGCAACACGCTTTACATGACGCAGGGCACTTATGAGCGCGCGTTCGGTCGAAGCGCGCGCCTCAACGGCATCCTTGCGCTGCTTAAGGGTTCGTCGGCTGACCAGATTGCGTTTAGCAAGAATCTTAAGAGTGACGGTTGGCTTACGATTTCGAGTACGGCCGAGCATTGGGAGAATTATGAGGCCAACTTCACCATCATCAACTCGGTCGTGGTGCTTGTGACCTTTATGGCGGCGTGCCTGTCGTTTGTGGTGGTGTTTACGCTGTCTAATACGAATATTTCGGAGCGCGAACGCGAGCTGGCGACCATCAAGGTGCTGGGCTTCCGCCGTGGCGAGGTGCACCACTACGTCAACAAGGAGACGTTGATCCTCACGGCGATCGGCGCTGCGCTGGGCGTGCCGCTGGGCGGCTTGCTGGCCGAGAGTTTTACGTACATTTTGCAGATGCCGTCGCTGTATTTTGATGTTGAGGTCGAGCCGCTGAGCTACGTGCTATCCGTGCTTCTGGCCTTTGGCTTTACGTTTATCGTCAACCTCGCCACCAACCGTACCCTCAACAAGATCGACATGGTCGGCGCCCTCAAGAGCGCCGAGTAACCTGCCAAAAAGGGACAGGTTTATTTTGGCAGGTTTTATCTGGGCAAACGCCGGGCAACCATTAGGTGGCCCGGCGTTTGCCCCGTCAAACGGGCTTTCCATTTGCCTTTCATTCTATTTGGTTTTCGCTCACAGGCGTGGATGAGAGGCTCTCTTTAGCCTTCGAGATTGGGCTTGTATGGGTCGTATGCCACAAAATGGGCCTATCTACTACGTTTGCTTCCACACCCTCGACCATGACAAAGATTATGAAATTAAAACCGCAGGTAGAGGGCTTACCAATTTTCGGAAAAGGCGGGTATGGTCGGCCCTCTCGAGTTAAACGTAGTAAATGGGCCCTTTTCTTGGCGCGCGGTCAGCTCAATGCTAATCTCCGTGCCGGAACTGACCCAGTTGTTTGTAAGTTGCGGTGATATACGGACTGTTTGGCGCTTTGGAGCTTCAAAACAGTCCCTATCTCACCGCAACTTAGGAGAAGGGCGGGGGCGGTTGGGTGCTGGTGGGTCGGAGCGTGTTAGGCCTGTTTGCGGTGCTTCCATTGTTTGCGGCACCAGCGCATGAGCGCCTTTATGACGGGAATCGTGATGAGGATGATCCATGCAGGATGGGGCTGTCCCAAACAGAGCAACATGTAGAGGAACCAAGCGATGGCGGCTGCCGGGTAGATGGCCTCGATCAGCTTAGACAGGTGGCGCCGATCGATAAAGTCACCAATCGCGTAGTAGACGGGAACCAGAAAGACGAGGAAAAGCCCCATGCCCCATGTGCCGTAGACAATGCCGAGCACCAGATAGGCGAGAGTAACAAGTGCGGGGAAGGGGAATTTGTTCCATGCACGTCCGACCTTGGTGTGGAAATGCTTGCCATGATGGTCGAGCTTGTCGTGTGCTTCCTTCCAGCTGGAAAACGTTTCGCCGTCGATGGTGACGGTGCCGTCGTCATTGGTGCGTACGCTATGTCCATCGTCCTCAAGCGTATCGATATGCACGCCGCCCGGCCCCACATGCACCTCTTCGCCCTTGCGCTCGTTGGTCACATGGATGCCGCTCCAACCAACATGGACTTCCTCGCCCTTATTGGGATCAATGACGTGGATACCGCGCGCGAGGGAAATGTCGACAAGTGGTTTGTCGCCGCAATCGGCGTGCTCGGCAGAATCCTCAGCCTCGTCAGCCACATCCGCCGTCTCGGTGTCGGCGCTACCGTCCTCCAGGTCGTCGGCATCGTTGGCCGCCTCCCCATACAGCAGCTCATCCAGCGACACGCCATACAGCGCGGCGAGCGCAATAAGGTTATCGGTATCGGGCGAGGATTCGCTGCGCTCCCATTTACTGACAGCCTGACGACTCACACCCAGCTGGGCGGCAAGCGCCTCCTGAGAAAGCCCGGCAGCCTTGCGGCGATCGACGAGGCGCTGTGCCATCGCAAGATCCATGGTGGTTCCTTTCGTTTGATGGTCGAATCGAATGAGCCGAGTATGCCGAGAACAACCGGTAGCGACCACCATTTCTAGTTAGAATCTGCCCCAACCCTACCGCAACTACCGGTAGCAACCCCTAACGACCAGCCATTTCAGGACAAATGTCAGTGCTACTCTCAGCTAAGAGCCTGCAACATCCCAAAATCTCAGCCCACGCACTTGCAGCAAGAAGACGAATAGCCTCGGCCTCCCTAGTTACCGCAGGAGGCCCCAGGGCTTTCCTCCCAAATCTTTCCGCAGGACGGAAGGACCCCGCCGCGCGAAGCGCGCAGCGGGGTCCTGACATGTCCGAGGACGATTTGGGAGGAAAGCCCTGGGGCCTCCGATGAGAGCAGTTCCAGCCGAGGCTATTCGTCGCCGAAGCTGATGCCCAACGCCTTGGCCTCGCGCACCAGATCGCTCTGGGGGTCGACATATTTGAGCTTGCCGGCGACCTCCTCGAGCGGCATGTGGCACATCTTGCCGTCACACAGGGCAATCATGTAGCCAAACTCGCCGCGTAGGCAGCCGAGCGCTGCCTCGACGCCGCACTGGGTCGCAAAGATGCGGTCTTGGGCGTCGGGCTGGCCGCCGCGCTGCGTGTGGCCGGGGATGGCGACGCGGGTCTCGCGACCGGTCTTGGCCTCGATCTCCTTGGCGATGTCGTACACGATTGACGGGCTCGTACGCTCGGCGAGCTTCTTCTTGTACTCCTTCTTGGACAGCGCCGCGTCCTCCTTGGAGATAGCACCCTCGGCGACGGCTACGATGGTAAAGCGGCTGCCGGTCTCCATGCGATGCTCGATGGTCTTGATGACGTTATCCATGTCGTAGGGGATCTCGGGAATCAGGATGACGTCCGCGCCGCCCGCGACGCCGGCGTACAGCGGGATCCAGCCAACCTTGTGGCCCATGATCTCGATGACAAACACGCGGCCGTGACTCGAGGCAGTGGTGTGGATGTCGTCGATGCACTTGGTGGCGACGTCGATGGCGCTCGTAAAGCCAAACGTCAACTCGGTGCCCCAGGTGTCGTTATCGATGGTCTTGGGCAGGGCGATAACGTTGAGGCCCTCTTCGCGCAGGCGGTTGGCGGTCTTGGTGGAGCCGTTGCCGCCCAGCATAAACAGGCAGTCGAGCTGCAGCTTGTGATAGGTGTGGACCATCGCGGGCACCTTCTCGACGCCGTCGGCCTCGGGAATGTCCAGACGCTTGAACGGCGTACGGCTTGTGCCCAGGATGGTGCCGCCGCGGGTGAGGATGCCGCTAAAATCGGCGGGCGTCATGACGCGGAACCTGCTGTAGATAAGGCCCTGGTAGCCGTCCTCAAAACCATAGATCTCAATAGGCTCTTCGCTATTGGTCATAAGCGTTTTGACAATGCCGCGCATGGTGGCGTTGAGCGCTTGGCAGTCGCCGCCACTGGTAAGAAGACCGATCCTAAGCATGATGAATCCTTCCGGGCAAGTTATAACATGCGCATAAGTTTACCCCCGCACACTGTTGATACGGGGGTAAAACGTGTTAGCTCAAGCGTATAGAAATGTAAACAACGCCAGGCGAGCGTAAAGTCGACGGGCCTGGCTCCTTACAGTGCGAATGCGTCGATGTCGCCCCAGTGGCGGCGCAGCGTGATGGCGGCAGCAGGCTCGGTGTTGTCAAAGACGACCGACCACTGCGTGTTGCTGGTGATGTCTTCCGGATTGGGCTCTTGCGCTGCAGCGCGTAGGGCCTTCCAAGCGACTACCTCGTCTTGGGCGCCGGTATGGGCGTCGAGGACATCGGCGATTGCGGCGGCGCGCTCTTTACCATGGCCTAGCTCGCCATTCTTTTGGTTGGGCAGCACTTCGTCGCCATAGCAGGCGTAGAAGTTCGTAACCTGGGTTACAGGAGTCGCTTTGAAAGCGCGGTCCGGATCGCGCGGATCCCACTCTACTACGCGCGCGTCACCGGCGGCGTCGTTTATAAAGAAGTGGTAATCGCGTCCTGCCATGGCGTGCATGTCGTAGGCGGAAAGCAGGTCGACAGCTTCTTGCGTGGTGGCGGCACGGTCGAGCACCAGACGGATGGCGAGCGAGGTATTGATGACGGGGCGTTGCGTGTCCTGGTCACAGGGCTTGGAATCCAGGGTGAGTACGGCAATGGAGACGCCACATTCGTTAACACCATCGAGCTGGGCAAACGGGCCCATGAGTGCGGCGGCGCGTCCGGCGACGGAGTCAAGCGGAGTGTTATCGCCCAGGTTGTTAAGGGCGGCAAACCCGATGGAGGCATAGCCGTCGCGCGGGTGATTGCGCACCAGCAGCGCCGAGGTGTCGTCCTTAAAGTCGTAATTGCGACCGGTGCGCACGCGGCCTTCGGCATCTACGGCGACAAAAGCGCTGCAGGCAAACTGGGGCGCCTGGACATGTGCCGGCACACCGGGCAGCACCTGCGCCACCACGGCATCGATGTAGGCCTGGTCGTCGCGCACGCCAGCGGCGATGATGCGATCAAGATCGTAGTCGTAGGCAATGTCGATTGCGTACAGGTCATAGCCATCCGCGTAGCCGGTCAAGCGTTTGAGCGACGCGGCGGACTTGATTTGCTTGCGGTAAACGATGCCGGCGGCAGCGGCAAGGCCGACGGCGGTTCCTGCAACACCGCAGGTGATGGCAATGATACGTGGCTTCATGAGGACTCCTCTCAAAGCGATGCTATAGGCATTATCGCAAATGTCATACAGACCATATGCCGCATTCCGGCGAGTGGCATGGCATACCGAGCCCTAGAGCAGCGCAATCGCAACGATGCAGCATCCGAGCGCCAGAACAGCAAGGTCTGCCCGGTCAAAGCGATAGCTGCGCAGGCAGGTTCTGCTGACAGCCGGGTGCGCTCCGTATTCGCGGTTGACCATGGCGAGCGCGAGCGTGTCAGAGCGCCGCAGCGCGTTGCTAAACAAGGGCGTGATGACGGGAATAAAAGCACGTGCACGCTGCAGGGGCGAGGGACTGTCAAAGCGCGCCAAGCGCGCTTCCTGAGCGGCCTTGATACGATTGAACTCTTCGATAAGCACGGGGACAAAACGAAGCGTGAGCTGTATGGCGACGGTGGCATCGTCGGTGCGCAGGCCAAAACGGGCGAGGGGCCTCAGAAGCGCCGCGGCGCCATCGGCGAGTGCGGTGGGGGAGGTGGTCGCCATGAGCGTCGACGTTCCCAGCATAATGAGGGCAAAACGCAGCACGCAGAGCGCGCCAAAGAGCAGGCCTCCCGAGGTGATCTGCACGGGTCCCGCCTGTAGCAGCAGAGTCCCCGATGCCGTAAAGAGTGCGTTGAAGACCAGGACAAACCCCATAAGCCAGCGAAATGGCCTGAGGGCACGAAGTGCCTGACGCATCGAGCTGCCGCTTGCGGCGAGCGAGGCGAATGCGGTGAGCGCGACGGCGGCAAGGGCGCCGGGCTGCTGGGCGATAAAGCCGGCAATCATAAAGAGCACGCAGAATACAAGCTTGGTGGCGGGGTGCAGCAGGTGAACGAGGCTTGACCCCGGACGAAAGATGCCAAATGAGACCGCCTTGGACGCCGACGGGGTATGTCCGGTTTCCACGGGACGTGCGGCCGTCACGCCAACGGATGTCACCTGGATGCCCTCGGAACTTTGCGGCAGCAGCATGCCGTCCTGCAGCCGAAAGGCCTTGTCGCAGATGCTCAGCACACGCGAATCGTGCGTGGCGATTACAATGCCGCGGCCGTGGCGTGCGAGTTGAGCCAAGCGCTCGAGCAGCAGCCGGTGGGCGCGGGGATCGAGTCCAGCGCTGGGCTCGTCGAGCAGCAAATACGGTGTCTCGAGTGCAAGCATATCGGCAACGGCGATACGGCGCTGCTCTCCGCCAGAATGGGCAAAGGGGCTTGTGTCGCCGATAGCGGCGAGATCGAACCCGACGCTGGCGAGCGATGTGCCAACGCGTCGCTTGACCTCGGCTTCGTCCAGTCCAAGATTGCGGGGGCCAAACGCCACCTCGTCAAAGACCGTGGCGGCAAAAAACTGCTGCTCAGGGCGTTGCTGCACGAGTGCCACGGTTTTGCGGTACGTACGAAGTTCATCCGCCGTGGGGTGTGTGCCAAGCGCGGTGCCGTCCGCCACGACAGACCCCGCCTGCACGGCAAGCGCTCCGGCAAGGACACGCAGCAGCGTTGACTTGCCGGAGCCAGAGGTGCCTGCGATACCGATCACGCTGCCGGGCCTAATTTCCAACGAAACACGAGATAGGGTACAGGCGTCTGCTTCGGGATAGCGGACGGTTATGTTTGAGCAGGTTAACGACACAGTTCCTCCAGGCCGCATCGAATGAGCAGATCGCGCTGGTCGGCAAGATCTTGCACGGTACCCAGGTATGCGATGGCGCCCGCCTCGAAGACGGCGACTCGGTCGGCGCGCGCGACCTCGTCGAGCAACTGCGTGATCTGGATCACGGCAACATCGCGCTGGCAAAGATGATCGATGAGATCATTGACGGCCTCGCGGGCGGTCTCGTCGAGCATGGCGGTCGTCTCGTCAAAAATCATGAGCGAAGGGGTGAGCGCAACCAATCCCGACGCCGCCACGCGTTGTTTTTGGCCGCCCGAGAGCGTGGCGACATCGCGTTGCTCAAGCTCGACAATGCCAAGCTCGTTGAGTGCCTGCAAGACTTCTGAACGCATTTCGTCGCGGGGGACACCGCGGTTTTCGAGTCCAAAGGCGATGTCGTCTCGCACGACTGGAGCGACGATCTGGTTATCGGGATCCTGAAAAGCAAGGCCTACGGTGCCCTGCACGCGCATAGCGGGCCCGTTTGCATCTTTGAGCAGCCCCGCAAGCTCGAGTGCACAGGTGCTTTTGCCACTGCCGTTGGTGCCGACAAAGGCGATGCGCTCTCCTGCCACGATATTGGCGGCAAGTGCAGCGCAATCGACGGAGGGACGTGTGTCATCGGCTTGCTCAATACCGGCGAGCGCACCTTCTGCCACCGCGCCCGTAATGCCGCCGGTGACGCAGGCGGCGACGCCCAGAACGCCCAGATTGATAAAGACTGCCGGGGTCTGCAGCGCCATGGCGGCAACGCCCAGCTGGCCTACATTGTGCAGCACGGCGGCAAGCATGCTCACGGGCACCAAGCCAACACCCGGCACGGCAGCAAGGGCGACCATGCCGATAAAGGCGAGGACCGTGCCGCCCAGGCTATAGACGAGCATCATGGGCGAACCAAACAAAAAGCCCGATGCAAAGACCTTGACGAGCGCAACGGCGGCGGCGCTTTTGACATCGAGTGTATAGAGCGCGACGACTACGGCCACGTTGGCAAGGCCCAGTTTAATGCCGGGCACCGCGACGGGCAGCGGAATCATGGTCTCCAGATAGGACAGTACCAATGCGCAGGCGCACAACAGCGAAACGCGCGCCAGGCGGCGAGCGTGCTCGATATCGACCATCTCCACGGATTAGCGCCCCACTACGTCGTAGGTGGTCTTGGCGCTCTCGTCGATGATATCGACGGTAAGCTTGTGCGGAAGGCAGACAATTTGCTCCCCGGCAGCGTCAATCCAGCCCTGGTGCACGCAGTCCTGGTTGGGACAGTCTGCTTCCTCGACGTGCACGCGGCCGTCTTTGATTTCGATGAGGTTGGTTCCCAAGTCGGTCGTAACGCCCTTGGTCGTGTTCTGGCTCAGAGGAAGCTCGTAGACGTTTTGCTCTCCATCGCGGATAACGACCGTGGCCATATCGGCGTTCGTGTTTGCTCCCATCAGACGCGTGGCGACCAAGCCGACGCAGGCGATGGCCGCTATCGCCAAAACCAGGATGAGGTTGAGTCTTTTGTTGTCGCGCCCATCGCGCGCACCTTTGCGCTTGACCATCATGGCTCCTAGTCCTGCAAGATCTTGAACGTCGAGCCGTCGCTCTTGGTGGCGCGATCGTCCATATCGACTAAAACGCCGTCTTCAAAGCGCTCATCGCTTTCGATGAGCTCCATGGCACGGTCGTGGCCGAGCAAAAACAGGATGGTAGAGTAGGCGTCCCCAAGCACGGATTTCTTGGTCATAATCGAGGCGCTCTTGAGGTCGGTGGCGGCGGGGTAGCCCGTTTTGGGGTCGAGGATGTGGTAGTAGAACGTGCCGTCCTGCTCAAAGCCGCGCTCATAGAGGCCGCTCGTCACAAGGGAGCGGTTGCGCGTCTTGACGGTGGCGAGCACGTCGTCCTGCGCGCCGTTGGGGTCTTGCACGCCCACGTTCCAGGCGTCGCCGTCAAAGCTTTTGCCCATCACGTAGACGTTGCCGCCCAGGCTGATGGAAGCATCTCTGACGCCGCTCTTCTTAAAGAGCGCCACGAGGTCGTCGGTGATGTAGCCCTTGGCGATACCACCCAAGTCGAGCTTGGCCTCGGGGTCGGAGAGGGTGACGGTGGTACCGTCGACCGTGATGGTGCGATAGTCGACATGGGGCAGTGCCGCCTGGATGTCCTCATCTGCGGGCTTGACCTCGTTGTCAAAATCCCAGAGGCTCGAGACGGCGCCGATGGTGATGTCAAAGAGCCCGTCGGACTCCTCGGCGTAGCGGATGGCTGCTTCGATGACCTCGGCGGTCTCGTGCGCGACTTCCACGGGCTTGCCGCCTGCATTGTTGATGTTCCAGATATCCGAGCCCTCCACGGTGCGCGAGAACTTGTTCTCAAAGTAGGTGCAGCGGTCGGCGACCTCGTCCATGACCTTTTTGCTGCATTGGGCGCTGATATTCACGACAGTGTCGAAGACAAAGAGCGTCGTGCTCTGCACCTTGGGCGAGCTGTCGGAGCCCGCGGAGCCCGCTTTGGACGCGGTTACAGAGCCCGAGTCGCCCTGCGTGCCCGAGCAGCCGGTAAGTGCACCGGCGCAAGAGATGAGGGCCCCGCCTGCGAGGGCGATAAACGTGCGGCGGTCGATGGTGTGGGGGGTCTGGATCATGGTGAGCTTTCTGGTCGGTGGCGTTACGGATGAGCCTGCGCCTGCACGACTCGGTGTTGACGGGGTGCCGGGCCGCGGGTGCGCGTGCCCTACATGAGCAGGTAGCAGAGCGCGGCGAGGATGGCAGCCTTGACGAGCGTGAGCGCAACCTCGGTCCCGCGAATGGCGGGCCCTGCGGGCGGGCGCTTGCGGGTGTTGCTCTGCGCGAGCTCGCTGGCATCGTCGGTTGCTTGATCGCGCTTAAAGCCGTCGAGCCGGGCGAGCGTCACGTTGGCCATGGGGCAGCCATCGGCGCAGCGCCCGCAGGCGATGCACTCGCCCGATCGCAGGTCGGCGCGCTCGGGGTGGATGCGCACCGGGCAGCTGTCCTGGCAGCGGTTGCAACCGCGCGCACAGCTTTCGCGGCGGCGGTTGAAAAGCGAGACCGGCAACACTGGCAGCAGCGAGAATATGGCGCCGAAGGGGCAGAGGAACTGGCAGAAGAAACGCTCGACAAAGGCCATCCCAACCATGACCGCGCCAAGCGCGGCAAAGGCCGTGGGCGCGATGCCCTCGAGCGAGCGCGCAGTGATGCCGGCGAAGGCGACCCAGGGGCTCGCGCCCGAGACCTGGGGCCAGATACCCATCACGCAGAGGGCGCAGATGCCCACGAGGACGGCGTACTTGACGAGCTGGAGCGCGTGCTGCACGCCCGCGGGGAGCCGGTGCGCGCCCTTGCCCTCAAGGCGGAGTGTCCGGCGCAGCGGGGTTGCAAGCGCGTAGACGATATCGCCGAGCGTACCGAAGGCGCAGGCAAAGCCGCAGAAGAAACGGCCGAACACGCAGGTGAAGGCCAAGAGGGCCAAAAGCAGGGATAAAAAGCCGGTGAGCTCGATGGGTGCATGGCTCCCGAGCTGCGTGAAGATGTACTTGACGCCGTTGAAGGCGGCGTTCCAGGCGGCCGGGAAGCAGATGAGAAAGCCGAACTGTACGCACCAGCGCACACCGCGATGGAGGTACTGTCGGCGCAGGCGCTCCTGCATCTTGTTCTTGGGGTGCGCGATGACGTTTGCGCCGTTGCGCAGGCTCTCAAGGGTTCCCGCGGGGCGCTTTGCGCCGCGGGTCTTGGTGGATGCAGTCCTGGCCATTACTGCGTACCTCCGGCGTTGCTCTGCTCAAGCGCCGCGTTGACGGCGTTTAGGATGCCGGCACTCGAGAACGTGGCACCCGAGACGGTGTCGACGTTGGTTCCCTGGGTATCGCAGATGGTCTGCGTGAGGCCCTCGGCCTGCGCAAAGTAGGCGGGGGTCTCGCCGGCGTGGTCCGTGACCTCGACGCTTTCGATGTATCCGTTCTCGATGGTCACGCGGCAGGTGACAGTGCCGCCGTAGCCCTGGGCGCTGCCCTCGAAGGTGCCGTCGGTGTCGTAGGCGCCGCGCGTCTGCGAGCGCTCGGCCTGGACAGCCTCCGCCTGGGTGCGGGCGTCGGCCTCTGCCGCCTGGGCGGCCCAGCTGCTGTAGCCCGCCACGATGGCGACGACGGCCGCGGCGTTGACGGCTTTGAGATAGAAATTGCGGTTGCGCCAGAGGTGGCGCCCAAGGAGGACAAACGGGTTACGCATGGGCGCCAGCCTCCTCGGTGGCCCCGTTTGCGGCGGTCGGGTTGGCCGTAGGCTCATCGGGGGCGTTTGTCTTGTCAGAAGCGTCTGCCTTGTCGCCTTTGCTGTCGTTCGCATCCTTATAAGCCGCGGCCGAGCGCGCGAGGGCGTCGGTGTAGGCGTTGGCGATGGCGCGGCTGGAGTAGGTGGCGCGCGCCACCACGTCGATCTTGCCAGCCTCGGTGCCCGCGAGCAGCTGCTCGGGGATGCCGGTGTAGACGGTACCGCGGAAGGTGCGGCCGTCGATGGCGTTATCGAGGTAGGGCTCGTTATCCTCGTCAAAGGGATCAAGCGCGTCGGAGAGGCTCTCGTCAGGCTTGCCGCCTACACCCTCGATATCGTGGATACCGGTAACCTTGCCGTCCTTAACGGTGACGGTGAGCTTGACGTAGTAGGGGCTGAAGGCTTCGTCGTCCTCCTCGTTTTTGCAGAGGGCGTATCCTGTAAAGTCGCCGTCGGCGTAGTGGACCTCGTCTGGCGTGTCGGGCGAGGGGTCCGGGTTGGGCGCGGGGTCGGGGCCGGGCGCGGGCTCGGGGTCCTTTGTGCTGGCTGCGGCCTGCTTAAGGCAGCCCTGGATGGCGCCCAGGATGCCCTCGCTCGAATACGTGGCTCCTGTCACAGTGTCGACATTGACGCTTTGCTTTTGCATGACGAGCCCGGGGAGTGCGTTCCAGGCGCGGCTCCAATACTCGGGCGTGTCGCCCGTGTTCACGAGTTCTATGTTGGCGATCTTGCCGTTCGCGATGGTCACGCGCACGCTGACGGGCGTGTCCTCGCTGTATCCCCAGGCGGAGTCGGTGTAGACGCCGTCTGCGTAGCCGCCGGCGGGCGTGAAGGGGTCGATGGTGTGGTGGGGCTTATTGGAGGAGCCGCCGGCCGCAGGGGCGGGGGCAACAGCCTCGGCAAGCCCGCCCGATGCCTTGACCAGTGCGTTTTTGATGGCCATGAGCAGGCCTTTTGATGAATACGTGGCACCCGAGATAGTGTCGACCGACGTCGACTGAGCGCTAATCACCGACTGGGTGATCGCCCGGGCACGCCCAAAGTAGGCTGGGTCGTCTGCAGACGACACTATGTCGATTGCCACGATCTTGCCGCCCGCGATGGTCACGCGCACGGTGATACTGCCCCTAAAGCCGGTACCTGTGCCTTCATAGGTGCCGTCCTTGAGGTTTGCGGCGTCCATACCATAGGCCGAGGGGTCGAGCGATTCGGTTGCCGGCGTTGCCGTCTCCTTCTGGACGTTGGAGGTGTCGACGGTCTTGAGGTCGGCGCCTGCGGCCTCTTGCGCGGGCGTGGCGGCGACCGTCTTGGCCACGAGCGGGGTGTACTGGGACACCACGAGGGCCACGGTTGCGCCCACGGCGATCGAGGGCACGATGAAGCCTGCCGTGGCGAGGCCGTGGCCGAGCGCCTTGGCTTTTGAGTGCTTGGGTTGGTAGTTGTCCATTTGTGGGTGGTCTCCCGTGGTCGAGTATGAGAAAAGGCCCGCAGCCCTGGTTGGGGCTGCGGGCGCTTGCGTTGCGAGCGCGTGGCGCGCGTTTTAGGCGCTAGTGCTGCATGCGGCGGCGGATGGCGACGCCGGCGGCCGCGATGGCGGCGCCGATACCGGCGAAGATGCCGACCGTGGCGATCTGGGTATCACCAGTGCCGGGGAGGCCGCTTGCGTCCTTCTTGGATGCATTGGCCTTCTTGGTATCGGTGGTCGTCGTCGTGGTCGTCGTAGAGGTGGAGCCACCGGCGGGCTTTCCCTCCGTGCCCTTCTTGGTAAGTGCGTCCTGGGTGGCCTTCAGCTTGTCAACGGCAGAAGCCACCTCGCTGGCGGAGGGGTCCTCGGAGGCGGCAACCTGCTTAGCCTCATCGAGTGCTGTCTGGAAGTCGTTCCAGGAGGCGTCGGTGTAGCCGTCGTTCTTGACGGTGCCGGCGCTCTCGATCAGGTCGGCGAGCGCGGACTTGGCCTCATCAGTCGCCTTGGCGGCGAGGTTGGCCACGGCGCTGTTGAGCGCGTTCAGGGCCTGGGCGATGGCGTCATCGGTGGCGGCATCGTTGGCCTGGACGGTCTTGGCGGCGCTGAGGGCGTCGCTCATGGCGTTCCAGGAGACGGCGGTGAAGGCGCTCTTGTCGAGCTTTTCGGCTGCATCGATGGCCTTATCGAGGTCGGTGCGGTCGGCCTTGTGGGTAAAGGTGAACTCGAGCGGGGTGTTGTAGCCGGTGGAGGTCACCTTGATGGTGTAGGTGCCGTAGTTGGCAAACACCTTGGTGCCCTGCTGCTGGCCTGCGGCCTTAGGCTTGGCGCTCTGCTGACCGCCGGCGACGGCGTCGAGGTTGATGGAGCCGTCGGCGTTGATGATTTTGACGGAACCGCGGCCGGAAGCGGCGTAGTCGGTGCCGTTGACGTTGACCGTGGTGATGTTGCCGATAAAGTTCTCGACATCGTCGCCCTCGTTGGCGGCGGTGATCTTCGAGGTGCCCTCGTCAAACTTGGCGACGGTCTTGTCGGTCGTGACGGTGAACTCGCTCGTCACATCGGCATACTTGCCCGAGGCGTCGCGCGCCACGAGGGTGTGCTTGCCGGGCTTGAGGTCCTTGATGGAGAACGTGCCGTTGTCGACCGTGACATCGGCGTTGTCGAGCTTGTACTCGACCTTGAAGTCTGCCGGCAGCGTCGCCTTGACTTCGGCGGTCTCGGCATCGGCCTTGGCGTTCGCCTCGACGTCGATCTCGGACTTGGAGGCCTTGACGGGGACGTACTGGTTCATGGCAACGGTGTAGGTGCCCGTAGAGGTGTAGAACGTCACACTCTTGATGGTCTTGCCCATCATGGACTTGTAGTGCCGCGAGCTCAACGGGCTGCCGTGAGACTCGTTGACCAGGCCGCAGCTCCAGGCAATCTCCTTGCCCTTCCAGATGTTCTCGACGGTGCGCATGCCATAGCCCTCGGTGGTGCCGTCCGCATCGGCGGCATTGACCACGGCACCGTATACGGTCGCCTGGTTGCCGTCGGCGTCGACCATCTGCTCGCGCAGGTTCTTAAAGTCGATCTCGTAGTCGCCGTACTTGCTGGAGGTCTTAAAGTTGGCGGTGACGTTTGCAAGTTCGGTGGCTTTCTTGCCCTCGACAGCGCCAAAGTTCAGGTTGCCCTCGGAATCGGCGGTGAGCTCCTTGTAATTGGTCGGAACCTCGCCGGCGGGCAGCACGTAGTAAGAGTAGTTCGCAGACTCAAACAGGGCGTCCTTGCCCGTGTAGGTCGTCGTGGACTCCTTGCCCTTGATCGAGGTGGTGATCGTAACGGAGCTGTTGTCGGTCACGCGGGTGAACTTGGACCAATCGATGTCGCCTTCGCCCACCTTGACGGCAAACGTGGCGCCCGAGATATCCGTACCGTCGGAATTGACGTGGTAGGAACCGCTCGCCAAGCTGGAGCGCGTCTTCTGCAGCGTAGCCGAGGTCACGATGTCGGTACCGGCGTTGTTGCTCTCGGCGGCATAGAAATCGGCGTAGGGGATGTTCATGAGCACGTAGTCACCGGCCTGGGGATACAGGCTCACGAGTGCGTCGAGCGCGCCCTGCAGGTGGGTGATCTGCTCGGCGGCCTCGGCTTCGCCCAGGTTTTTCTTGGCGAGCAGGTCCTTGGTCTCGGCGGTTTCGGTCTCGATGGACGAGGCGGTCCAGGAGTCCTCGGTGTACTTGGACTTATCGAGGGACGTCGCCTTGTCGTAGAGCTCCTGCAGCTGGGCCTTGGTGGCGTCGGTCACCGGCTCCTTGGCACCCACGATGTTGTCGTCAGTCGCCTGGAAGGTGTAGGTGTAATCGTTGTAACCCAAGGCGTGGACGGTAAGCTTCCAGTAGCCGGTGCCGTTGGTGCCCTCGGGCAGCTGGCAGCGCTCGGATTTAGTGAGGCCCAGCTGAATGCCCATGGACTTGTGCATCCAGTTGTCGGCCGCGAACTTGGTGCCGTAGGTGGCAAGGGCGTTGGTGTAGGTCGCATCGTCGCCGTAATAGGTCCAGGTGACGCTTTGCATATTGGCGCCCAGGTCGCCATAGTTGCCGTTGAGGTCTACGCGCAGGAACTCGCCGTAGGAGCCGCTCGCGTCCTTAACCGTGGGTTTAATGTCCGTGGCGGTCTTGAGCTCCTGACCCTTGATACCTGAGTCGGTGCCGGTGGTGGCGGCCGAGAAGCTGAAGGTTCCGTTATTGTTGGTCACGGTCTTAATGCCGTTGGTGTTGGCATCGACGTCCGCAACCAGGCCGGAGTAAGCCTGGAGGTTATTTTCGGTGTAGCCGCCGGCGAGCGTCTCGCCATTGGCGACAAAGCTGTGGCTCGCCTTAAAAGCCTCGAGGTCGCTGGTCTTGATTTTGACGGGAACGTACTTGAGTCCCGTGACCTCGTAGTCTTTGAGCGTGTAGCTTGCACCGTCGCAGGTCATGGCGCCGCGGTTCCACGTTACGGTCTTGCCGTCGGTCGTGGTGAACGACTTGCCGTCGGCGGCCCAGGTGGCCAGGTCAAACGTCGCGCCCTCGTTGGCGTAGATGGTAGCCATGCACTGGTAGCTGCCGCGGTGCAGGCCGTGGTTGGCGGTTGCACGGGTCACCACGTCAAAAGCGCCCTTGTCGGCCTCGTTGCGGGAATCGAGCTCGCTCGACGAAGCGGAGGACCCTGCCGCCTGCACTTTTTCACCAGCCCAATACTCGGCCCACGTCAGGCCAGCGTAGCCGTAGGTGTACTCGTCGGTCGCAGGGGTCGACGGATTCTGCTCGTCATAGGCAGTCTGCAGGGCATTATCGACGGCAGCCTTGATGGCGTTGGACGAGACGGTGGCAGTGGAGACGGCATCAACGCTTGTTCCGTTCGCCTCGACGATTTTGTCCGCCATACCAGTGACGTGCTTGCGTGCATTACCGTGTTCGGCTTTGTCGAGATAGTCCCAGCTCTCGCCAGTCAGCGCATCGTAAGTCTCATCGGAGACCTTAACGGAGGCGATCTTGTGCGAGGCGACCTGTACGGTTACCTTGACCTCGTAGCTGTCGACGTCCCACTCGTTTCCGCCTGCAGCGGGGTCCTTCGAGTTGGCCGTGGCCGTGCCCTCATACGTACCATCTGCGATTTTGGTCAAATCGTAGCTGGTCGAGGAGGATGCGGCGTCGTCAGAGACGGCACTCAGGCTATACTCGGAGCTGAGGGACTTCGTTTCCTCACTGGTGGCGGAGATCGGCGCGTTGTTGGTAGCTTCGGAGCCGGTCTCCGTTGTTGCTGCTGCGGCAAAAGCGCTGGTAGGCATCATCGAGACGGTCATCGCAGCGATGAGCGCACCTCGACAGGCATTGCTGCCCACAGTGTTGAGCTTGCGCAGCACAGCGTTATCGTTGTGCATAGAACCTCTTTTCTATCGATCGGTTGTTGGGTGCTGCTCTCCTTTCCTGTTGCACCCGGATGGACAGTGGTCATGTGCGTCGCACATGATAGGTAACTGCCATAGAACTCATGTTGCTTACCGCAAAAAGTTAAAGGCAGTAAACAAAAATACCAGAAATTACCACTGGTTAACTTGTCAATTCAATTGTCGTTTGCCTGTAACGCAAGAGCATCGACTTTTCTGTTTGGAGCGTCTGGCTTTGTTTGGCATTCGATTTGTCGGACAGGCCGGTCAGTTGGGGGTATGCTGGAAGGGACCATCAACCCAGCGAAAGGGGAGAGCATGACGGATCAGGAAACGTCCGGGCGCGCGCATGTGACGGCCGATGATATCGAGGCCGCCAACGACCTCATCGACTTTATCGAGGCATGCCCCAGCATGTTTCATACGGCGGCGACCATTATGGCCGAGCTCGACGAGGCGGGCTTTACCTACCTGCCCGAGAACGCGGCGTGGGATATCGAGCCGGGCGGTCGCTATTACACGCAGCGCAACACCTCGAGCGTCATCGCCTTTAAGGTTGGCGAGGACCTGGCCGCAACGTGGGGCGAGGACGGCGTTGCCGGCGACTATCATTTTCAGCTCACGGCATCGCACAGCGATTCTCCGACGTTTAAGGTCAAAGCCGTGCCTGAGCTCGACGGTGCGGGTGAGACGCTGCGCCTGAACACCGAGGCCTACGGCGGCATGATCGACTACACCTGGTTCGATCGTCCGCTGGCGCTCGCGGGCCGCGTGCTGGTGCGCGAGGGCGACCGTATTGAGAGCCGCTTGCTTGCCACCGAACGCGAGGTCGCTATCATTCCGAGCCTTGCCATCCACATGAACCGCGGCGTTAACGAGGGCTTTGCTCCCAACCGAGCCGTCGACCTGTGCCCGCTCATCAGCGCCGGTGACCTTAAGCAGGGCGACTTTGACGCCCTGATTGCCGACGAGTTGGACGTTGAGCCCGAGCAGATTCTGGGCCGCGATCTGTTCCTGGTCAATCGTCAGGATGCGCGCATTTGGGGCTGGGCCGACGAGTTTATCTCGACGCCCAAGCTCGACGACCTGGCCTGTGCCTATACCTCGCTGCAGGCATTTTTGGGTGCCGAGAATGCGCACGACATCTCGGTCTTTTGCTGCTTTGATAACGAGGAGGTTGGCTCCGAGACCAAGCAGGGCGCAATGTCGACGTTTTTGGCCGACGCACTGCGCCGCATCAATGGGTCGCTGGGCTTCGATGACGAGTCGTACCACCGCGCGCTTGCCGCCTCGATACTCGTGAGCTGCGACAACGCGCATGCCGTGCATCCCAACCACGCCGAGAAGTGCGACGCCCGCAATCAGGTTGTGCTCAACGGCGGCATCGTCATCAAGGAAGCTGCCAACCAGCACTACTGCACCGATGCTTTTAGCCGCGCGGTGTTCCAGGCCATCTGTGATGACGCCGACGTACCCACACAGGCCTTCGCCAACAAGAGCGATATGGCCGGCGGCTCCACGCTCGGCAATCTGTCCAATATGCAGGCGAGCATGCATGCCGTGGACGTGGGCTTGCCGCAGCTTGCCATGCACTCGAGCTACGAGACCGGCGGCGTGCGCGACGTAATGTATGCCATCCGCGCCCTCACCGCCTTCTACGAGCGAAACCTAACCATCAACGGCGCCGAAAGTGTAGAGCTCTAAAACCTGCCAAAAAGGGATGTTAATTTCGGCAGGTTTTATCTGGGCGAATGCAAAAGGTGAAACCGAACTGGATTGGTGATGCGTAGCCGCCGAGGTGCAGTGTGCCTCGGCGGCTTTTTGTGTACAGAGTACGGCTGATGCTTGTAAATGCTATACATGCTTTACGTATCTACCATAGAGTTTTATGATAGTTTTGAAGTATTAAGGAGGGGTCATGACCACAACAGCCGCTCAGATCAACGTACGTCTCGATGCCGATCTTAAAAGGAGTGGGGACGCCGCTCTCTCCAAGGCCGGTATGACGCCGAGCCAAGCGGTGCGAGCGCTCTGGCAGCTTGCAGCGTCGCTGGCCGATCGCCCCGGTGCACTCGAGGATATCCTGCTGCCCAGTCGTGCCCGGGCGGAACAGCGCGAGCGCGAAAAGGCCGCCAAACGTAAGCTCGAGCTTATGGATCAGGGGTCGAAGCTGTTCGCTGCCGCTTGCTGTGAGTCGGGAATCGATATGGTCAAGGCTCAGCCATCGGACGACGAAGAGCTCAAACGGAATGCCTATGCGGATCGCTATGGCGAGGAGATGAGCTGGCTCTGTGAGTGAGACTCCAAAGCGCATCTTGGTTGACACCAACGTGTGGCTCGATTACTTCATTCCCTCACGACGTGGTCGTTCGGTGGCGATTGAGTTTTTACGCGATGCATGCACGGCGCAGGTTGATTTGCTGTATGCGGCGACATCGTCCAAAGACCTGTTTTATTTGATTTCAAGCGAACATAAGGCATGGTATCGGCGCGAGCATAGTTCGCTTTCCCAGCATGCCGCTACGGTAGCGACTTCGCTTGCATGGGATTGTCTTAGCATGCTGTCGCAGCTTGCCACGCCAGTGCCCTGTGACCTGAGCGATATATGGATGGCGAGCAGGCAGCGTGAGCTCCATAGCGATTACGAAGACGATTTAATCATTGCGGCAGCGATACGCGCTCAAGCAGATCTACTGGTCACCAACGATGTCAAACTCTGTTCGCATGCGCCCGTCGCAGCAATGAACGTCGAAAACGCAAGAAAGTACTTGGCAACGCTCAAATAGCTCTAGACCTCACTGGCCGAACAAAAGTCAGCGAGGGCCCACAGATAGAGCCAACGCCAGCCAGACCCCGCAGGTTGAACAAAAGTCAGCGAGAGCCCGTCTGGGCGAGCAAGGTGCCTTGAAAGAGGAGGGCATTGGCCTTCTGGCCATGCCCGACGATTGAAAGGCAGATTGCCGTCCAGACGGGCTCGCAGCGTCGAGTGGTCCGCCGTTCGTTAGAACGGCGGAACCCTAATGTTCGATCCAGCAGCGCAGGGTCTCGCCGGCCTGCAGGTGACGCAGATTCTCCGCGGCGATGTCGACCACGTTGTTGAGCGTGGCGGCCAAGTGGAACCAGCCGGAGATGTGCGGCGTGATGAGCATGTTGGGCGTATCCCACAACGGGCTTGTCTCAGGCAGCGGCTCGGGGTCGGTGACGTCGACCGCGGCGCCGGCGAGATGTCCTGATTCCAGGGCGGCAACTAGGTCGTCGGCAACCACAAGATCGCCGCGGCCGCCGTTGGCAAAGAAGGCGCCCGGTTTCATCGCGGCGAAGAACTCGGCGTTCGCCAGACCGCGGGTCTCGGGCGTGCTGGGCATAAAGGATGCGACGATGTCAGCCTCGGCCAGGCGCTCGGGCAGGGCGTCCATGCCGTCCATGTCCTCAAACACAATGGGGTAGACGAGTGGATGGCGCTTGATGCCGCGGACGTGTGCACCCATGCTGCGGCAGAGCGTGGCAAAGTGGCCGCCGATATCGCCCGCGCCCAGCACCAGCACGTTGGCATTTTTGAGCGAGGTGACCGGCCCCAGGTCTTCCCAGCGATGTTCGCGCTGTAAATCTTGGTAGCCAGGCAGGCGCTTCATCATGGAAAGGACCATGGCAAACATGTGCTCGCTTACGGCCTGACCGTAGGCGCCGATCGAGCAAGACAGCTTGGCGTCAGCCGGCACGGTGCCAGCAGCAAGGTAGTCGTCATAGCCGGCGGTCTGCAATTGCAACAGCTGGAGATGCTCGCATGCCGTGAGCATGTCAGGGTCGATGTTGCCCAAGATCACGTCCGCACCGGCGACCTGCTCGCGCGTGGCGGCGTCGGCGCTCGTGTAGATAAAGTCCTCGCCCGGAGCGCTCGACTCAAGAATTGCGCGATGGCGATTGTTGACGGGCAACAAAACCAGGATGTTCACAAGCAGTCCTCTCCGCTCAACCTACCAAAAAGGGACAGGTTTATTTTTGGCAGGTTTTATCAGGTAAAACGTTCAAACAAAAACGCCGGATGCAAGACGAGCGTGCCCGTCAGCATCCGGCGCATCCGCGGCTACCAGCTCAGCAGCTCGTAGCCGTCCTCGGTCACCACGAGCTGTACCTCGCACTGGGCCGAATCGCTGCCGTCCTTGGTGCGCACGCACCAGCCGTCACCCTTGCTGATCTTGATGTCGGGCGCTCCGGCGTTGACCATGGGCTCGATGGTAAAGACCATGCCCGGGGCCATGATGGTGTCCACATCGGGCGCCTCGGTGGTAAAGCCCACAAACGGGTCCTCGTGGAACTCCTTACCGATGCCGTGCCCGCCGTACTCGCGCACCACGCTAAAGCCGGCGTCCTCGACGGTCTTTTGCACTGCCTCGGCCATAACGGACAACGGCAGCCATGGCTTGACGGCCGCCAGACCCGCATCCACGCTGGCACGGGTGACGTCGACCAGGCGCTGGCGCTCGGCCGAGACCTCGCCGATGCAGAACATGCGGCTCGAATCACTAAAGTAACCGTCCAAGATCGTGGAGCAGTCCACGTTGATGATGTCGCCCTCGTGCAGCACGTCCGTATCGCAGGGGATACCGTGGCAGACCACATCATTGATCGAGGTGCACACGCTCTTGGGGTAGCCCTCGTAGTTGAGGTCGGCCGGCGTGCCACCGTGCTCGACGGTGTAGTCGTAGATCATCTGGTCGATCTGGTTGGTGGTCATGCCCGCGGCGATGTGCTCGCCTACGTAATCGAGCACGCCCACGTTGATGGCTGCCGAGCGCTTGATGCCCTCGATATCGGCGGGAGTCTTGTAGAGCGTGCGAGGCAGAACCTCCCAGCCTTCTTCCCACAAGCGCTCGAGGCGCTCATCAAAGGCGCTATGGCATTTCTTGTATTTCTTGCCGCTGCCGCACCAGCAAGCGTCGTTGCGGCCGGGCACGGGTCCTTTGTCATACATGGCTAACTTCCTTTCATTCGCAGCTAGTATAGCCCACGCACGCGGCCATAAAAGTTGCGGTGATATAGTTCCGATTTAAGCGGTTTAACAGCACAAATAGGAACTATATCACCGCAACTGATGGGGCGGGATGGCGGGCACTAGCTGCTGCGTGGTTTTGCTAGTAGCTCACCTGGCAGGGGATGCCGAGGGCTTGGACGCGCGCGGCAATGGCGTCGAGCACCTCGGGCGCTGCTTTGGTAAGGCCGGCGACCGGTGTCTCACGCGCCACCGTGTAGATGGTCGCCTCCTGCGGACGAATGCGCTCAAGCGCCGCGAGCCAGGGGGCAACATACTCCTCGCCGGTATTGTCGATGAGCTTGCCCTGATACTCGCCGGTCAAAAAGATCGTCTGGATAATAACGTGACCGTCAAAGCTTGCGAACGTCTCGATCTGGTGCTCGACGTTGTAGGGGCCAACAGGCTGGTCGAGCAGCTGGATAAACGCCGGGTCGACGGTATCGAGCTTAAGAATGTTGTCGTCGACCATCATGAGCGCGTCGTGCACCTCGGGGCGGTCGGCGCGCGTGCCGTTGGAGAGCACGGCGATCTTGGAGCTTGGGGCAAGCTCGTCGCGCAGCGCGACGGCGCCGGCAATGGCCTGCGGAAACTCCGGTGCGGCGGTGGACTCGCCGTTGCCTGCGAAGGTGATCACATCGGGGAGCTCGCCCTCGGCTGCCATCTTGCGCAGCTTTGCCTCGAGTGCATCGAGCACCACGGCGGCCGTGTTATACGGCTCGTGGCAGGGGCGCTCGGCGTTGAGGCCGTTTTCGCAGTAAATGCAGTCGAACGTGCAGATTTTGCCGCTGGCCGGCATCATGTTGACGCCGAGCGAGAGACCAAGGCGACGGCTGCGAACGGGTCCAAAGATGGGGCTGGCATTCAAAAACGTAGACATAGGCATATGCTCCTCAAGACTATTGCGCCTAAGCATAGCATCGGCTCCAAAGCGAGGTGCGGGCTCTTGCTTTACAAGTTTCGTTTTTTCACGTCGCTCATGATGCCGTGCCATGAAAAGTCTCGGGTCGGGTACAGTTAATCTGTTAACAAGGCGTAAGGCAATGCGGGTCCATCCAACCGTACTGACGTGCAACTGGATGGGCATTGATGATGGGGGCACAACATGGTTTTTACGGTCGAGAATGCGGGCACCACGATTGCCTGTCGCGAATATGCCGGCCCGGATGTGTCGCCTGATACTCCTGCCTTGGTGTGCGTGCACGGCGCTTGTGTTGACGGCACATTTTTCGACGGCATCGCTTGTGAGCTCAGCCGCAACTACCGCGTAATTGCCTACGACCGCCGCGGCTGTGGTGGCAGCAGCGAAGCGGCAGACGGCAGCTATGATCTTGCCGCTCAGGCCGCCGACCTGCAGGCCGTGATCGAACACGTTGGCGCTCCGACAAATGTGCTTGCGCACAGCGCCGGTACGTTGGTGGCGCTGGAGCTTCTTCGTACCGAACCCCATCTCGTCGCCCGTGCGATTCTGCATGAGCCGGCTGTGTCGGCCGAAGGCGTCGGCATGGGCGCAGCTCCGGTTTTGCTCGATATGATTGCGGCTGGAAAGGTTTCAAGGGCGCTCCGGCTTTTCTTGGGAGCCCTCGGCGACTTGGACCCCGAGGCTCCTGGAACGACCGAAGCGGAAGCCAAACATGCCCTGCGCAATGGTCGTTGCTTCATGGCCAATGAATACGGGATTACTATGACCTGCGTTCCCGATTGGGATAGCGTTCGCGCGTCAAAAACGGTGGCCGCCGTGCTCCTGGGCGAGCTCTCGATTGGCACGCCCCGCGAGGCTGGCACGCGAGCGGCTGCCGAATATCTCGATTGCCCTCTCGTGACGATCCCGGGCGCGCATAACGGTCTGCGCGATCGCCCGGCAGCGGCTGCCCGGGCTGTCCGTGGCATCCTGGGGCTCTAGCATCCGCAATAGCCAAAGCAGGCTTCATCCGCAAGCGTTTCGGCCGTATTAACAAACGTGCTCAAAACCTCGCGTCTGCGGCTTCAATCGCGCCGCCTGTCAACTCATAAAAATGTAACAGCATTCACGTACTTACCTGCATCGACAAGGTGTTACCCTTGTAGCATTTGGAACCCACCGCTACCATGCGAAACTATCGAAAGGGCCCCATATGCTCAATAATCACGAGGTCAATCTAACCGACGAGGAGGCTGCCGCTGAGGTCGCCCGCGTCGCGAAGACCTACCCCGTGGTGCGTTTGCTGTCGGCCGATCAGATTAAGAGCGAGCCTAACTGCCTGCTCGCCGGCGATCGGTGTCCTTGTTTGCGCCAGTCGAGTCTTGAGGCTTTGGCAGACTCCGATGAGGTGTCGGAGCAACTGCTCAATGATGGTACCGAGTACCGCGCTCGCCTGCGCCCTCTGAAGGTCGAGGGCGAGCCTCACGTCTTGCTGATGGTGCGTCCGATTGATGAGCAAGAGGCCGCGGAAGAGGACCTTGTCTACACCGACGTGCTGACGAGCGTGCGCAACCGCCGATATTACGAGGAAAAGCTCCGTAGCGCCCGCATGAATGCCGGCGTTGCGATGATCGACGTTGATGGTTTTAGGGCCTTCAACGATACGTGTGGCCGTCATGCCGGCGACCTTGCGCTCGGTGCTGTGGCGACAGCCATACGCAGCGGAATTCGTTCGACTGAAGAGCTTGTGCGCTATGGCTGCGACAAGTTTGTGGTTGTCATGCCCAATATTCCCTCCGATGACTTCACCCGTCGCCTGCATCAGGTGTCCGATGCCGTTCATTCCACGATTATTCCGGGCCATGAGTACGTGAGCTTGACGGCATGTGTTGGTGGCGTTCGCATTCATGGCGAGACGGTCGATGAGGGCGTTGGCCGCGCTGCTCAGTTACTGAGCCGCGCTAAGGCAAAAGCCGGTACGGTCGTGACCGATGCCGATTCCATCGAGGCCTTCCAAAGCGAAAAGCCTTTGGTGCTTATCGCCGATGACTCCGAGAAGAACCGAGCCATTCTCAGCGAGATGCTCAAGGACGAGCATTGCATCCTCGAGGCCGATAACGGTCGTGCGGCGCTCGACATGGTCGACCGCTATGGCGATGAGTTGTCGCTCGTGCTGCTGGACATTGTGATGCCGGGCATAAGCGGCTTTGAGGTGCTGGCCGATCTGTCGCGCCGATCGGGTATCGATAATCTGCCTGTCATCATGATTTCGAGCGAAGATTCCGATGATGCGGTTCTGCGCGCGTACGAGCTGGGCGCCTCGGACTATATCAACCGCCCGTTTGACTCCCGTGTCGTGCGCCGCCGCGTAAGCAACACCATCCGCCTGTACGCCAAACAGCGCCGCCTGACGAACCTGCTGTCCCAACAGTACAACGAGCGCGTCAAGAACAGTCGCATGCTCATCGACATCATGGCCGGCGTCATGGAGCTTCGCAACGGCGAGAGCGGTAGGCACGTTACGAACATCGAAAAGCTGACCGAGCTGCTGCTTGGCTATCTGGTCCAGCGTAGCGGCACGGTCTCCCTCGACAATGAGGAACGCTCCACGATCGCCCTGGCTTCGGCGCTGCACGATATCGGCAAGATGTCGATTGACGATGCGATTCTCAACAAGCCCGGACGCCTTACGTCCGAGGAGTTCGAGATTATGAAGACGCATACCACGATCGGCGCCGACATGCTGCTTGAGCTGGGTAGCCATCACGCCGGCAATGCGCTTATGGAATATGCGTACCAGATTGCGCGTTGGCATCACGAGCGCTGGGACGGCAAGGGTTATCCCGATGGCCTTAAGGGCGACGAAATTCCCATTGCCGCGCAGGTGGTTTCGGTGGCTGACGTGTACGATGCACTGACGAGCGTGCGTGTGTACAAGGATGCTATCCCGCACAAGGAGGCGATCCAGATGATCCTGGACGGTAAGTGCGGCACCTTTAACCCGCTGTTGCTCGACTGCCTGCTCGAGGTGCAAGACCGTATTGCCGAGACGTTGGCACGCCCCGCCGACGTTGTCGCGTTTCCCACGATTTAGTTTGACCAAAGGAGTTTTTAATCCATGATTTCCATGCGTGAGGCGTATGAGAAGATCGGCGCTAATTATGACGACGCGTTCGCTCGGCTGATGGGCGGGGAAATGCTTGCCCGCTTTGCCCTCAAGTTTTTGGATGACGAGAGCATGGACAAGCTGGAGGCCGCCATGGCGGCAGGAGACGCCGAAGGTGCGTTTATGGCAGCGCACACGCTCAAGGGAGTGAGCCAGAACCTGGGATTCGATAATCTGTACGAGCCGGCGGTTGTGGTGACCGAAGCGCTGCGCGGCGCCGATGCCGTTGACGGCGCTCGCGAGGGAATGCATGCGCTGCAGCAGCAATATGCGGCAACGATGTCGGCCTTGCGCGAGGCGGCCGAGTAAGAGCTCGCGAGCTTTGATGACTATGAGAGTTGATAATCTCCCGTTTTAGGCCCGGTGGCGGCCTCAAAGTGGGAGATTGTCCACTCTCGTTCGATACATGTCCAAAAATCCACGCTCACCCCTTCTGATTAGTGAATGGCCCATGCGCACTGGCGGGGCTTTCCGCATGCAATCCATATCGTTGTTCGATAAACTGTTCGAATAACGATAGAGTCGATGAGGGTGAGTGTATGTCCAACAACGTTCAGCGTATGGCCAAGGCGGGCGAAAATATCAGGAAGCTTGGTTTTTGCATGGCAGCCGTTTTTGCAGGGATGCTCGTCGCTTTTGCCGCGTTGGTTGTTTACGTGATCTGGTATGCGGTTGCAAACGTTGTTTCTGTCGATTCTTTCGGTGTCGTGACGCTTCTCGATGGCGGGAGCATCGTTATCCCAAGCGGGCTGTGCCTGGCACTCGTCGTGGGTGTTTCGCTTGTCGTTTTGTGCGGAATCAGCCATAACATCTCTCGGGGCGTCTCGCCCTTTACCAAGGCGCATGTGCGGCTTATCCGTGTTCTCGCGCTTGCCTTTGCTGTTAACGCCGCGGTTTCGCTTGTTGGTGCCTATGGATCGGTCAATCTCACCATTGGCGGACTGGAGCTTTACATTGTGCCTCATTCCTTCGTTATTGAGATTTGCCAAGGCGCTACCTTTGATGCGGGGTCGTTTATCGGCGCAGTTGTCTGTTTGTTTATCTCGGCGATCTGGAGTTATGCCTCGCTGCTCCAAGAGCAGTCTGACGAGCTTGTGTAGGAGGAAACATGAGCTATCTCATCATCGAGCTTGAGACGCAGCTGCTTAAGACCGGAAAGACCAGCGCTGATCTGATTCGGGCGACGGGGCATACTCCGGCTAATATTTCAAAGCTTAGAAACGGAAAGATAAAAGCTATTCGCCTAAAGACGCTTCTCGATATCTGTGATGAGCTTGATTGTCAACCGGGAGATATTATTCAGCGCGTGAGCGAGAAAGAGCTTGAGGAGCTTATTGTTGAGCGTGCAAAAAACGTTGTGAGGCAGATGCGGGACGGCGGAGGCAATGAGGCGTCGCTTCCGACATCAGTCTTTGCTGTCGATTTGAGCGACGAGTAGCTTAAGGCGAACAACTAAAACGAAATATCAGCGTGAAGGGACCCGTGTCTAACACGGGTTCTTTCTTTTAGATTATCTTGACAAATATAAGTTATTGAAAAACAATAACAACTATGGAAAACGATAAAGTAAAGAAGGAACGATATGAGCGGTTTTGCTATCAAGCGGAACGGGAGGCCAATGAACGTATCAACGATAAGGCTATCAAGGGTGTCAAAGCGCTATGGGAGGCGCCGCGTTTTGCATGACGTTTCCTTCGAGGTACATCAGTCTGAGCTCTGCGCCCTTGTTGGTGCAAACGGGGCGGGCAAAAGCACGCTTATTAAAATCGTATTGGGCCTCTGTGAGCCATCGTCGGGGAGCGTGGAGCTCTTTGGAGGCAAGTCGAAAAAAGAGCTGAGCCTGATGCGGACGCGTGTCGGCTATGTGCCAGATTCCTGCGGAGCATACCAATCCCTCAGTGCGGCTGAGAATCTTCGGATCCGATGTGCGGAATGGGGACTCGATGAGAAACGTGAGGTTCCTCGCGTCTTGGGCCTAGTCGGGCTGGACGTCGATGAGAAAAAGAGCGTGAGCAGTTTTTCTCTGGGAATGAAACGGCGACTGGATATAGCTACGGCTTTATTGGGCGACACCGACGTACTAATTTTCGATGAGCCGGCAAATGGATTGGATCCGTTGGGCATCGAGAGTATATGGGCCCTTATCGGTCGATTGAATCGGGAGCAGGGCAAAACCATGCTTATCTCTAGCCACAACTTGGATGAGCTGGCATCGGTTGCAACAAGCTGCCTGTTTCTTCATGACGGTGAACTGCTAAAAAAGGAATCGATGGACGTCATAAGGGATGAGGCGCCATCCCTAAAAGAGTATTACAGGCGCTTGATGAAGGCGGTCTCGCTATGAAGCGGGCGATCCATCCCATAAAGGCAGATATGATGCGTTTGCACAGGATATTTCCGGCGAAGTTTGGTCTTGCGCTTATGCTGGCGTTCGGCCTTCTCTTCGGCATCTTTCTAAAAAACGGAACAACGTTGCTCGCCTTTGGCTATGGCGTTTGTGGGGAGAATATTGGTTTCCTCTGGAATGCAATCGATCCTTCTGCGCCTGATGAGTCCCTTGCGCGCAGCGCTTTTGCCGGTACATCCCTGTTCGTTCCACTCATCGTTTGTTTGGTGCTTTTACAGGAGCATGGCTATAAAGAGGGGCACCGAATTTCTTCGGCAAGAGGTCTCAACCGCTTTTATGGGGCTCTAGCCCATGCATTTTCGTCTGCTTTAATAATTGGCGCAGCGTATAGCGCGCTTTGCCTTCTTCTTTTTGCAATAGCCATAATACGTGGAGGGCATAACTACTCGCACAACATACTAACTGTATTTTTGCCTGCAATGATAGTCAACGCCGTATTGGTGATATCGGTTGCGCTGGAGACGGTGACCATCTATCGGATAACGGGCAGCGCTGTATTGAGTGGGGCCGTGGTGATAGTCGGATTTGTCATGAGCTTGACGCTCTACGGAGCCTTCCTTCAGGCACCTATACCATCCTTGCGATGGATCTTCTTCCTTCCGGGGCCGTACCTTGGAGTCGGATGTGCCCTTGGGTATAGCGATATGGGGCAGCTGACGCTTCTGGGATATGGCGTGGCAGCCAGCTGTCTATCGGTATTGATTTACGCTCTCGTGAGCTTTTGCGCTGGGGGTGCGCTCAATGGCTCGTCAGATTAAAAGATTCCTCCATTCAGAATTGAAGCATGTGAGCAAATGGGCGTACGCCTTAATCCTGGTAATTTATGCGTACATGGTGGTATTGCAGCTTGATTCTTTCCCGCTGTGGTTCTGTAGCCTCCGTGAGAACAGTTTCTTGGGCTTTTTCCCAGACCCGACGCTTCGGTTATCGGCGGAGGATGTCCTTCTATTTGGTAATGCAGAGGTTTTTCGCGGTCTGCTGTTCAACGTAGCCCCGTTGGCTCATGCATTGTTCTTTCCGTTCATCGCGGCTTGTATCGTGCCGCGCTTTGTCAACTCGGGCTTTGTCGAGGAACCGTGGGGGTTGTCGGAGGCTCGGGGAGGGAAGCGTGTGTGCGCTATCGTTGCGCGAGTGGTGCTGTCTTCTTTTGCCCTTTTGGGCGCGTTTATCCTGACGAGTGTCGTTTTGTACTGTCTTAACTGCGCGATCGTTTCGGATGCTCAGCAGTATTTCAACCTGAATATTTTTTGCTATCGACTTGTTCTTGCCGCCGCTGTCTGCCTTGCATACGTGGTCTCTTGCGTAATCGTTGTTTCCTATTTTGAGTCCGGTTTCGGTCCGATTGGCATGCTGCTGCTTGTCAACGTCGTAGCGATCTACATACAGCTCGGGGCCAATTCCATGCTTCCGCTTCCGTCCTCGATGCTCATGTGGATTTGCGGCGTGACCCCGTTGGGGAATAGTCAATGCATTTCGATTCTAATTGACTGCCTAATAAACGTAGCAAGCATTTTTGCCATTTGCTTTACCGTCGACCGATTGCGGTCGAGATTTCTTTGATTGTTTGTGAGGAATAATCATACCGAGCATACCAAATACAGGAGGGGCGGGCACCGTGCTGGTGTCCGCCCCTCCTGGCTTAGGAGGCTTTAACTTGTGCGGTTCGCGAGCTAGCGGGCCTGCTTTACCTTGGCCGCTGCCTCGACAAACGACTTCCACAGGTTAAAGTCGGTCTCGAGCGTCTTCCACGTGTACTCAGGGTGCCATTGCACGCCCAGGCAGAACGGCTGGCCTTCGACTTCGATGCACTCGGGAACGCCGTCGGTTGCCTTGGCGACCAAGCGCGTGCTCTTACCCAGACGATCGACGCAGCAGTGATGTGCCGAGTTGGTCTGGATCAGCCTGTGCCCGCCAACCGCGCGCTCCAGCAGCGAGCCCGGCATGACCTCGACGGGGTGCACGGGGTCGTTGAGCACGTGGGTGTGGCGCCACTGCGTGCGACCCTCGCGCGCACCCAGGCTCGGCACGTCCATGCACAGGGTGCCGCCGGTGGCGACGTTGAGCAGCTGCGTGCCGCGGCAGGTGGTAAAGAGCGGCTTTTTGGCGCGGAGTACCTCGTCGACCAGCTTAAACTCAAAACTATCGCGAATCTCGCAGCAGAGGGTGGGGTCGTAGGGTCGATCATCGCCCCAACGTTTGGGATTGACATCGGGGCCGCCGGGAATAGCGATACCGTCAGCGATTTCCACGTAATGACGGATAACGTCGACGTCTTCGGTAATAGACATCTGCAGCGGCAGGCCGCCGGCGGCAAGGATGGCATCGACAAAGACACTTGCGATTTCCTCGTTGGGGGAGAGCGTCTCGCTTAAAAACGGCTTCGCCTCTTCCCAGCGCGGCGCGACGAGGATGAGCGGGCGGTCGGCGGGATCGACGTCGACGTGCGGGGTGTATGACGATGAAGTGCGGGTTCCAATCATGGGCGTGGCTTTCGAATCCGGGTGGACATGGTGCAGGAGTGGCGCGGGACAAACGTTACTGATGAATTTGCCCGCGTGGCAATTGGGTTAGTGGCCCTTGATGGAGTTGAGGAAGTCCTGGGCGCGCTTGGTCTGGGGGTGGTCGAAGAACTCATCGGGCGTGCCGGTTTCCACGATCTGGCCGTCGGCCATAAACACGATGCGGTCGGCCACGCGACGGGCAAAGTTCATCTCGTGCGTGATGACGATCATCGTCATGCCCTGCTGGGCCAGACGGACCATGACCTCGAGCACCTCGTTGATCATTTCGGGATCGAGGGCACTTGTGGGCTCATCGAAGAGCATGGCCTTGGGCTGCATGGCAAGCGAACGGGCGATGGCCACGCGCTGTTGCTGGCCACCCGAGAGCTGTGCGGGCACCTTGTCGGCCTGCTCGGCAACGCCCACGCGGCTCAGCAGGTCCATGGCGCGCTCACGGGCCTCGTCCTTGGAGACGCCCAGTACATCGACCGGTCCCAGCATGACGTTCTGCAGTACGGTCATATGTGCGAACAGGTTGAACTGCTGAAACACCATGCCTAGCTCGGCACGCATGCGGGCAAGATCCTTGCCTTCCTGCGGCAGGGGCTCGCCCTCGATGAGAATTTCGCCCGAGTCGATGGTCTCCAAGCGGTTGATGGTGCGGCACATGGTCGACTTGCCCGAGCCCGAGGGGCCGATCACCACGACGACCTCGCCACGGTCGACCGAGAGATTGATGTCGTTGAGGACGTGCAGATCGCCGTAGTGCTTATCGACGTGTCTGAGCTCGATCAGCGGCTGATTGCCGGTGGAAGAGGTGCTCTGTGCCATGGTGCTCGGCTCCTTATGACTCGAAATGGTAAAGCGTTAGCGGATGATGGTCGCGCCGGTCTTGTGCGAAACGTAGACAGCGGCCTTGTTGATCGCGACGTTGATGAGGATGTAGATGACCGCGATAACCAGGTAGACCGACACGAGCGCGTCGTAGTTGGTAATGAGCACGCGGGCATTTTGCATGAGGTCGGGGTAGCTCACCACGTAGGCGACGGTGGTGTCCTTGACTACGACCACGAGCTGCGAAATCAACGACGGAATGATAAACCGAATCGCCTGGGGCAATACGATTTTAAAGGTGATTTTGGCCTTGGAGAGGCCGAGTGCCTGGGCGGCCTCGACCTGACCGCGCGGTACGGCGTTGACGCCGGCACGGAAGATCTCGGCCAGTACGCCGGCCGCAGCGAGCGCGACGGGAAGCGTGAGCATCCAAAACGACGGCAGTGCGATCTTGTACTGGGGCAGCACCAAAAAGAAGAAGTAGATGAACAGAAGGCTCGGCACGCCGCGGAAGAAATCGGTGAGCACGCGGCAGACCAGCTGCAGCGGCTTGATGCCGCTCGTGCGGCCGAGCATGAGGGCTAAGCCCAGTGCCAGCGCGATGGCGCCGGCGGTGAGCGCGACCTTTACCGTGCCCTCAAAACCGGCAAGCAGGAACTTCCAGGTGGTGAGGTGCGTAAAGAAGTACCAGTAATGGACCGAAAGCTGGCCGGTCACATAAAAGCGCTGCAGTACCAGAGCGATGAGCGCGGCCACGGCAACAAGCGAGATGGCGGTGCCGATGCGAATCTTGGCGCGCATCTTGGGGCCGGGAGCCTCGTAGAGCGCATCGCGCATGGTGAGCGCGGGAGAGGAATGCTTGCTCATCGGAGGATCCTCACCTTCTTATCGATGTAGTTGCCAATGTGGCTCACCACAAAGGCCGTGCCCAGGTAGCCGAGCGCCGAGATAAAGAACGCGGCGACGCCGCCAAGCGAGCGCGTGTTGATGTAGCTCACCACGCCGGTGAGCTCCTGCGGTTTAAGCGGCACCTGACTGCCGAGCGCGGTGGTGAGCATGACGGCGATAAAGAGGTTGGTCATGGGCAGCACGCTCGAGCGCAGCGCCTGCGGAATCACGATCTTGGCGAGGATACGGCTGAAGCTCATGCCCAGCGAGCGGGCGGCTTCCACCTGGCCGACACCGACGGTGTTGATGCCGCTCATAAAGTTCTCGGAGCCAAAGGCAGAACCCAAGAGCACTGTGGCGACGATAACGCAGGTGCGGTAGGGCAGGACGACCTTGAGCGGCGGCAGCGCGTAGACGACGATAATGAGCAGCGCGATGCCGGGGATGTTACGGAAGACCTGGACATACAGGTCGCCAAAGACGCGCAGCGGCTTGAGCGGCGACACGCGCATCACAGTGACGGCAACGGCCAGCACCATGGCGATGGCAAACGACTCAAGCGTCATGCCCCAGGTTGCTAGCAGCGCGTCGATATAGTTCTGGCCATAGAGCGACCAGAGCTCGGAGAGACTCATGCGGACCTCCCGCCGGTAAGGAAAGGGGCTCCCGTGTGTACGGAAGCCCCGACAACTCAGTGAGGAAACAGTTTAGCGCAATAAAGCGCATCGTGCGTTTCCGTATGGTTTCGTAGCGGCCGTTACTAGGCTCGCTGCCTAGGCGCCGATCTCGGGCAGCTCGGGAACATTGGTGTCGCCCGTACGGTCGCCAATGCAGATCTGCCACAGCTCGGTCCAGGTGCCGTCGTCCTCGATCTTCTTAAGGAAGTCGTTGACAAAGGCGACGCCGTCGGAATCGAGCGGCAGGCCGATACCGTAGGGCTCTTTGCTGCCGAAGGGCTTGCCGGCGATCTTGTACTTACCGGGTTCGCGGACCAGGGCGCTCTGCTGCATGTTGTTATCGATGACGTAGGCGTCAACGCGGCCCTGCTGAAGTGCCTGGCGGGCCTCCTCGTCGGTCTTGAACTCCTGTTGGCTGGCCTTGGGGGCGAACTCCTCCAGGATGGCGGGGCCGTTGGAGCCGGACTGGACGGCGACGTTCTTGTCGGCCAGGTCGTCGACGCTCTTGATGTCGTCGTTGTCGGCGAGCACCAGGATAGCCTGCTGGGTGTAGTAGTAGGGACCGGCGAAGGAGACGAGCTTCTTGCGCTCGTCAGTGATGGTGTAGGTGGCAAAGACAGCGTCGACCTGGCCGTTCTGCAGGACGGACTCGCGCGTGTCCGAGGTCACCTGGGTGATCTCGACCTTGTTCTCGCCCAGAATGTAGTTGGACAGGAGCTGTGCGATACCGGCGTCGAAGCCGCGGGTCTGACCGTCTTTCTCGTTGAGGAGGGAGAAGAGCGTGGAGGTCTGAACGCCACCGATCTTAAAGACACCGGCGTCCTTGACGGCCGTGGCCCAGGTGCTGGCGGCGATGGCGTCGTCATCGGCCTTGGGGCCGTTGTCGACGAGTTTGTCGAATGCCTTGGCATCGAGTATGGTGGAAGCCTCGGTATCTTCGGAGCTCTTGGAGGAGCCGGCGGCGGAACCCTTGTCGGCCTCGGCACTGGTGTCGGAGCAGCCGGCAAGACCAAGGCCGGCGACGGTTGCGAAGGTGGCGGCAACGAAGCCGCGGCGGTCGAGAACGACCTGCTGGGAGAGGTTTTTGCTCATGGTAGAACACCTTTCTCAATAAAATCCCTAGCGGTTGAGTAGAGTTATACCCTATCGCGCTCAAATGGGTCAACACGAAATAACTCAGAAACATACTTACCTTATGGGTAATTCTTCCTACCAAAAAGGGACAGGTTTATTTTGGTAGGTTTTATCTGGGAAAATGTCGGTTATTGCTGCTGAGATGACGTTTTGCGGTCGGCGTGGCCGCTCGCGGCGGTCGTTATAATGGCGGCAACGCGACATATATATAAGTAAGGAGATCGCGTATGAACGATTATTCGTTTTTCGCGCCGACCGTGACCTAAAACCACCACAAAGGGGACAGGCACCTTTGTGGTGGTTTGGGCTGGTACGGCGGCCGGTCTCGTTGTTTTGTCTCAATCTGTAACATCTAGACGAGGAAATGGGTTCTTACTGTTACAGATCGAGATTTTATCCTTAGGGGGATTTGAATGTCTCGATCTGTAACAGTTAGACGGGAATTCGGGCCATAGATGTTACAGATTGAGATAATCGCGCCGCGAAAATAAAAACCTCCGCAGGGGTGCTTCCCTTGCGGAGGTTTTTTACTCGTTGAGTAGCCTTACGGCCTCGGCGGCCATGTTCTCGACCGTCATGCCGTTCTGAGCGAGCAACTCGTTGGGGTCGTAGCGGTCGGGGAAGCCCTTGGCGATGCCAAAGGTGCGCGTGCGCAACGGCGTGCATGCCAGATAACATGCCACGCGCTCGCCCCAGCCGCCGTCCAAGATGCCGTCCTCGAGGGTGACGACAACGCGATGCTCGGCAGCGAGGCTGTCGAGGAACTCGCGGTCGAGCTCGGTTGCATAGCGCGGGTTGACGAGCGTGGCCTCGATGCCGTACTCGGCAGTCAGACGGTTTGCCACGCGCTCGCCCAGCTCAAAGAAATCGCCGAGCGCGAGCACAGCAACGTCGCGACCCTGGCGCACCACGTTGTAGCGAACGCCGCTGAAGTCGGTGTCTTCGGCGGGTGCCAGATCGGGACGGCTTACCAGGCCAATACCAGGCACACGAATCGCCACGGGATGCTCGCGGTGGTCGAGCGACCAGCTTAGCATGGACAAATATTCCTCCATGCAGGCCGGCGCCAAGTAGTGCATGTTGGGAAGACCGCCCAGCATGGAAATATCAAAGAACGAAAGGTGCGTCTCGGATGTGGTGCCAAAGATCGATGCGCCAAACACCAAAATGGTTGCCGGGGCGTCGTTAAGGCACAGGTCGTGCCACAGCTCGTCGTAGGCGCGCTGCAAGAACGTACCGTACACGCCAAAGACCGGCTTGGCGCCCGAGCGCGCAAGCGCGGTGGCAAAGGTCACGGCGTGCTCCTCGGCAATGCCCACATCGACGAACTGTTTGCCGGCGGCAGCGCGAAGCTCGGGTGTAAAGCCCATGATGTAGGGCGTGGCGGCCGTGATGCCCACGACCTGCGGATCGCGCTCGATGGCGGCGCTGAGCGCCTCGCCCGTAATGTCGGCATAGGTGCGCGGCGCAGGCTCGCTCGGATGGCCCGGGCAGAGCTTGCGTCCAGTTGCCATGTCAAACGGACCCACGTGATGCCAGCGTTCGGGGTCGTTCTGGGCCGGCTCAAAGCCCTTGCCCTTGGCGGTGGAGACGTGCAGCACGATGGGATGATCGATATTGCGCAGTTCCTGCAGCGCGTCGACCAGGGCCAACACATCGTTACCGGCGTCCAGATAGCGGTAGTCGAGCCCCATCGCGCGGAAAACGTTGCGCTCACAGGTGCCGTTGCTGGCGCGCAGCTCGGCCAGATTGCGATACAGGCCGCCATGGTTCTCGGCAATGGACTGGTCGTTATCGTTGACGATGATGATCAGGTTGCTGTCGAGCTCGGCGGCATTGTTAAAGCCCTCAAACGCCAGACCGCCCGAAAGCGAACCGTCGCCAATGATGGTGATGACGTTGTACGCATCGCCCGCCAGGTCACGAGCGTGCGCCAAGCCGCAGCCCAGGCTCACCGATGTGGAGGTGTGGCCCATGGCGAACAGGTCGTGTTCGGACTCGTCGGGATTGGCAAAGCCAGAGGCCTCGCCGTAGCGTGCCGGGTCGATATAAGTGTACGCGCGCCCAGTCAGCGCCTTGTGGGCATAGGTCTGGTGCGACACGTCAAAGACAATTTTGTCGGTGGGGGAGTTAAACACGCGATGAAGCGCAACCGTAAGCTCAACGACGCCCAGGTTGGGGGCAACGTGCCCGCCGACGGCGGCGGAGCTTTCGAGGATGGCGTGGCGGATCTCGCCGCAGAGCAGCGGAAGCTCGGCGCGATCGAGAGCCTTGACGTCCTCGGGCGTTGTCGTTTGCGTAAGCAGCATCGTTGTGGGTTACTCCATGCGAATCGTGCGCCGGCACTCCCTCGGCCGGCACAATTGCACAAGACAGTCTCGCACATTTTGGCGTTTGATATGTGACGGCGGCGCGGTAATTCGCCAACTGGTGGGGCAAAACGTTTTGTCCGATGCCATACTGATAAGTTCCACGATGATTTTATTCATTGCGTGCAGGCTGTGGCTTGCCGCCGAGCGCCGCCGGAAGGAGGCCGCATGTCCGATACCGTTCGTGCCGAGAAAATCGCGTGCGAAGTAGACCATGCTGCCCGTCAACTGGCACAGGCGGGCCGTCTGGACCTGACGCGCGAGTTTATCCAGCATGGCGATGTGACGGTGTATACGCATGTGACCTCGGTGGCGCGGGCAAGTCTGTCCTTTGCCGAGCGCCTGGGCCGCGTCGGTATCTCCGTCGACCGCTTGTCGCTGCTGCGCGGGGCCCTGCTGCACGATTACTTTCTCTATGACTGGCACGATCCCGACCCAAGCCATCGACTGCATGGCTTTCGGCATCCGTTTTTTGCCCTGGCGCGTGCCGAAGAGGATTTTGAGCTGACGTCGCGCGAGCGGAATATCATCGCGCGCCATATGTTTCCGCTGGTACCGGTGCCGCCGACGTGTCGCGAGGCATGGATTGTGTGCCTGGCGGATAAATGGTGCGCGCTGCGCGAGACGATTGCCGGCCGTCTGCCGCGCAAAGACAGGGCGGACGATGACGTGAGCAGCGAATCGAACGAAAAGAGGAGAGGGTAGACGGTGGGAACCGCGATCGACATGGCATTTGACGGCGCGACGCTTGCCGCCTGTCCGCTCTCGGCGCTGGTACTCTCGTTTGCCTTCTACGGTTTTTGCGGCTGGGTATGGGAGTCGACAGTCTGCGCCATGCTCAACCACGGACGCTTTGCCAACAGCGGCTTTTTGCTAGGGCCGTGTTGTCCCATCTACGGTGCGGGCGGCATCGCGTGCTGGTTGCTGCTGCGTGGAATCCCAGACGCCTCGAGCCAGTTTGTCGCTGCCGCGCTCGTATGCAGCGTGATCGAATATAGTGTGGGCGTGCTGTTGGAAAAAACGACGGGTGCCCGGTTTTGGGATTACTCGCATCTGCCGTTTAACCTGCACGGACGCATCTGTCTGTACTGGGCCTGCGCGTTTGGCTTGGGTGCGTTGTGTATTTGCCGTTTAGTGGAGCCGGCATTGCTGGGGCTGCTTGGCCATCTGCCGGTGCTGATTGTGCGGCTGTCCGCCTTTATCGTCGCGGTCGCGATGATGGTCGATGCGGTGTGCTCGTTGGCCAGCTGGCGCCGCCTGTCCGATCAGCTTGAGCGTGTGCGTGCCGACCTTGCCGACCGCATCAATGAGTCGCTTGCCGACGCCTCCGACTCTATGCTCGAACGTATTCCCGATTCGGCGATCGACTCGGTGGCGCAGACGCATATCCGCGGTCGCGCCGTTAACGCTTGGCTGGCCGAGCTGGGTGACGCGGCGCTCGATGCCCTGCGCGAGAAGGCTTCGATGCCGACGTTTATCTCGGATGGTGCTCGCGGCCTGGCGCTCGCTGCCCGCCGCGTTGCCGATGTCGCGCCGAGCATGCCGCGTCCGTCGCTCAGTCGTCGCCTTGCCGGCAAGCGCATGAGCCGTCCGGTGCCGAGTGTGTCGCTCAGCCGTCGTGACCTGCGCTTCTTTAACGCCTTCCCGCGTCTGCGCATCAATCGCTACGAGGGCGTCATCCGAGCTACCGACCTCCGCGACCGAGCCCGCGAGCTGTTCCGGCGCTAGCCAGAGCGGAGCCAAGCGCGCCCTTCTCGTTCGCACGTTTCCCGTTCGTTTCGCGCCCGTTGCCGTGCCGTTTCCAAGATTGCGGCACCGTTTCCATTCGACAACGCAGCGTTTAACAACGCCGTATCTGGTCTACACCAGTTGGCCCTCGGCCGCATCATGAGCGCCGACAACGTTCATGCGACCAAGGGGGAGCGAATGTACGATACGGGATCGACAACGTTTATGCTCATCTGCACCATGCTCGTGTTTTTAATGACACCGGGTCTGGCGTTTTTCTATGGCGGCCTGTCCAGGCGCAAAAATGTCATCAACACCATGCTTATGTGCTTTGGCGCCATTGGCCTGGTTGGTGTGCTGTGGATTGTTGCCGGCTGGTCGCTGGCCTACGGTGGCGACGGTTTTAACCCGTTTATTGGCGGCTTTGACCAGCTGCTGTGCCTGCCGGTGCTCAACCAGGTGCTGCAGGCGGCCGAGGGCAATGCTGCGGATGGTGCCGTCTACCCTCAGATCATCAACATCGCCTTCCAGATGGCGTTTGCCATGATCACCGCCGCTATCGTTACGGGTAGTCTGGCAGGCCGCGTTAAGTTTGGTGCCATGACGACCTTCCTGGGCATTTGGCTGCTCGTGGTCTATGCGCCGCTCGCCCACATGGTTTGGGGCGGCGATGGTTCCTTTATCGGCGACATCATCGGCGCGCTCGACTTTGCCGGCGGCGACGTGGTACACATTTCGTCCGGTCTCACGGGCCTGATTCTCTGCTTAATGCTCGGCCGTCGTCGCGGCTTTGGCATGATGAGCTACCGTCCGCATAACGTGCCGTTTGTGGCGCTGGGCGCCGGCCTGCTTTGGTTTGGCTGGTTTGGATTTAACGGCGGCAGCGAGTTTAAGGCCGACGCCGTGGCGGCGCTCGCCATCCTCAACACCGTGACGGCCAGCGCGGCGGGCATGATCTCGTGGCTTGCCGTCGAGCGCGTGCACACCGGTCGTCCCACGCTGGTGGGCGCCAGCACCGGTCTGGTTGCGGGCCTTGTGGTGGTCACGCCGGGCGCGGGCTTTGTCGAGCCGTGGGCGGCGCTGGTCATGGGCCTGATCGTCTCTCCCGTCTGTTACCTGGCCATCAGCCATCTCAAGACCAAGTTCGGCTACGACGATGCGCTCGACGCGTTTGGCTGCCATGGTATCGGCGGCATCTTGGGCGGCGTGCTCACGGGCCTGTTCTGCGTGCCGGAGCTTTCGTGGACCGGTAAGGGCGGCCTGTTCTACACGGGTGACATGTCGCTGCTCATCTCGCAAATCCTGGGCATTGTGGTGACGGTCGCTATTGTGCTGGTGCTCGACTTGGTGATTGCCGCGGTGGTCAAGGCGCTGTTCCGCGGCAGCCTGCGCGTGGACGAGGCCGATGAGGCGCTGGGCTTGGATGCGAGTCAGCACGGCGAGAGCGCCTATCCTTCTTTCTCCGGACTCGATTAGCAGCTTCCCCAAGCACCGCACCTTGCCGTTCAATCGTCGCTCACGTACTTAAGTACGCTTCGCTCCTCTTTCACGGCAATCTGCGGCACTTGGGAAACCTGCTAAGACCAGTCAGTTGAACTTATTGATCTCTGAGGTTGGTTTGCGGCACCTGGAAAACCCGTGCCATGTGAAGGACAATTCATTTCTTTTATTGAAGAGAGGAATTCACTATGAAGAAAATTACGGCTATCGTGCGCCAGGAGAAGCTTGAGGTTCTTAAAGACGCGCTGTTTGCTGCCGATGTTCGCGGTATGACTATCAACCAGGTGCAGGGCTGCGGCTCACAGCATGGCTGGAAGGAATACGTGCGCGGCAACGAGTTGCTTGTCAACACGATCCCTAAGGTGCAGTTCACCCTTATCTGCGCCGATGAGCACGTCGACGGCATTGTCGACATCATCTGCAATGCCGCCCGCACCGGTGCCGTTGGAGACGGCAAGATTTGGGTCGAGCCGGTCGAAGAAGTCATCCGCATTCGCACCGGCGAACACGGCCCGGCCGCGGTGTAGAATCGACCGTCTGCCATCCGCAACGTTAAAATGCTGCAATGAGGCACAAGACTTGCGTTGCGGATGGGCGGATTATGGGTCGCAATAAATATCCCGAGGAGACGGTCGCGAAGATTCTCGACGCGGCACTGGAGCTATTCTGCGCACAGGGTTATGAGGGGACGAGTATTCAAGATATCGTTGACCGTCTCGACGGCATGACTAAGGGCGCTGTCTATCATCACTTCAAGAGCAAAGAAGAGATTTTCAACGCCGCGTTTGATCGGGCGATGACTCCGATTGTTGAGCACCGCCGCTCAATGCTTGGCGTCGGTAATATGACCGGCGCCCAAAAGCTAAAAAGGCTTTACGCTCCCGAGTCCGTTGTTCCGCAAATTGAGCTATGGGCACGTATGCGTCCTGCAGCAGATCCGGTAAAAAGCTCGCGCCTACTGGCGATGCAGTACCAGGGCTCATTTGACGAGTCGGCCGATGGCTGTCTCTTGCCAGTGATCGAGGAGGGCATCGCCGACGGCTCCATTGCGTGCGAATGCCCGCGCGAAGCGGCGGAGGCCGTATCGTTGTTGGCGAATCTTTGGCTGCTGCCATTGTTCCGTCCGCTCGAGCCCAAGGAGCGAATGCTCGCTCGCGCACAATGTTTGGCGCAGATGGCTGCCGCGGTGGGGCTCGATTTGGGTAATGAAGTGCTTCAGACAACGGCGCAGATTTGGGACGTATGGGACCGCGCCGGGTGGTAATATAGATACTGACGGTATGTAATTGATTTGTAAGGGTAGCCACGGCTGCCCTTTTCAAGTCATTAAATACATACTAGCGGTATGTATAGGGGGTGGGCTTATGGCTTGAATGCGGAGGAATAGCGTCTCATTGACACAAAAAACAGTGCGGTCAATCAGGCTCGCGGAACTTCTGGTTGCGCAGCTGTGCACGTATTCGATGCTGTCGGCGCTGTGCTTTGCGTATCCACTTTACTTGTTCGATTGCAGTGGATCGTCAACGTTATATGGCGTCGTCGTGGCGATAGCGTTCATACCCGGCGTACTCGCAACTCCGGTTGGCGGAATCTTGGCGGATAGGGGAAGACATCGCGAGGTCCTCGTGGCCCTGGGCATTGCTCTGATGGCTGCATCACTGCTGTCTATCCCCATGAAGCACTCATTGCCTCTTGCGGTCGTCGTAGTTGCGATACTTTGTGTTCAATATGGCGTTCAATCGCTGCTAAAGCCAATGCTCCAAATTGAGACGGTGCGCATGGCGGGTGAAGAGAAGGTTGAGCGGGCCACTGCATTGGTTTCGCAGGTGACCATGGTGAGCAATATCTTGGGTCCTGTGGTCGGGACGGCAGTCTATGGGTGCTTTGGCATCGATACTCTTTGCACAACCGCGTCGGTGGCGTTTGCGATTTCAGCTCTCTTGTTTGGGGTCGCACCCAAGCAAAATGCCTCATCTGAAACGAGGGGAGACGGCGCGACTCGTACGACATGCCGAAACGATTTTCGGGAGTCGATTCGGTATCTGTTGCAAAATGCATCATTGGCCGCTGTGATTTTGCTTGCGGCCGTTTTGAACCTTGCGTTGGTTGGGCTAACGATTGGCGCTCCCATTATTGTTACAAAGCATCTCGGCATGCAATCGTCCTGCGTTGGGATAGTTGAGGTGGCTATGGGCTTGGGTGGTCTTGCCGGCAGTGGCTTGGTCGGCATTTGGCCGCATCGCTTTTCTTTCAATGACATATGTCGATATGTTGCGATGATCTGTTTTGGAGTCGCACCGATTATTGTCGCACAACTGTTCGGCGCAGATGCATGCGTGTTCACCGTGTTTGCGGTTGGTTCGGCATGGGTCATGGTGTGGGCAAGCATTGCGTCGGTTGAAATCATCGCGTTTGTTCAGCGGGCAGCGCCGACTGAGCTCTGCGGAAAAGTGCTTTCGGTCGTTTACATGGTCCTTTCCTGCGCAATACCTATCGGCCAATTGACGTACGGGACTGCATATGATCGATGGACACCGGCGATTGTATTCGCAGGCATGTTGGCGGTGCTGACGCTGACGACGGCGCTGTTTTATCGGCTGAAAAGTCGCTTGTGGCGATTGTCTTAACGCGCTGGGGCACCGTTGCTCTGCGGAAGCGAATGTCCTGGCGCGTTGGAACACCCTTGCATGGGCACACCTCTCTTTCGTCTAAAATATCGTGCAGACGAAGGAGAGGCATGCCCCATGATCAAGATGTTTGCGAGTGACTTAGACGGAACGCTGCTGAACGCCCTGCACGAGGCAGATGGGACCATCCGCCGTGCCATTCGCGAGCTGACTGAGGCTGGCCTGCACGTGGTTCCCGCGACCGGACGCTCGACGCTGCCGGTCGGCGAGCATGGCTTTACGGGGCTGGCGCTCGATGCCTGCTGCTCTAACGGCTCCATCGTGCGCGACAGCCATGGCGAGGTGCTCAAGACCTGGACCATCGACCCGCGGATCACCGAGGAGCTGCTCAAGGGGTTTCCGGACATTTGCTTTGATTGCTCCACGCCCGATGGCATGTACTCGAGCGGTTCGTTCGAGATGCATCAGGCGGGCTTTAAAAAGGACAGCCCCATCAAGCGTATTGTGATGCGCGGCATGCGTGCACGCGGCGGGTATCACGAGGAACAGTATTTCGACCAGTCGATCGGCGATATCTTGCGTCACGATGTATGCAAGATCAATTGTCGCGTGACCTCGCCCGAGCTGGAGCGTGACCTTAAGGCCTATCTTGCCGAGCGCTCGGACCGTGTGGTCAACGCGCCGTTCGATCCGGTGATGTTCGAGATCACGGACGTGGCATGCAACAAGGGCGAGAGCGTGGCCTGGCTGGCGGGCTACTACGGTATTGCCGAGGACGAGGTCGCGGTCTATGGAGACGGCGGCAACGACATCGCCATGCTCAAGCGTTTCCGCCACAGCTACGCGACCAAAAACGCAAGCGATGCAGCCAAGGTCGCCGCGAGCGCGACCATCGGCAGTTGCATGGCCCATGCCGTCCCCAAACACATGCTCGCTACCATGCGCAAGCAGAATTCCCACACCATAATCGAATAATGTGACAAAGGGACAGTCCCTTTGTCACAATCTAAATATTGCCTTTACGTGTTGATGCACACGGTGTGCAATAATACTCGCACTGTGCAATAGCGCACGGACTGAGTAACAAGGAGGACGCTTGTCCCAGCTCGAGAAATGCGATCGCCGGTCCCTTCGCTCGCAGCGTGCCCTTCGCCAGGCACTTGCCAGCGAGCTTGCCGAAAGCGGCGACCTTTCGCGCATTAATGTCGCGTCGCTCACCGAGCGCGCTGGCCTTACGCGCCGCACGTTCTATTCGCACTACCGCGATATTCCCGACTTTATCAATCAAATCGAGGACGGCTTGCTGGCCGAGATCCGTGAGCGCATTGAGCTCATCACCGCAGCTCAGCTGCCCGATCTCTATCACAACATCGATGAGCTCGAGCCGGCGCCCGGTTCGGTTGAGCTGCTGCGTTATCTTGCGGCCAACCGCGACTTAATCGGTGCGCTGCTGGGTCCGGGCGGCGACCAGGCCTTCATTAAAAGGATCATCGACACCGCGCGTGAGGCTGTGGTGCCGCGTGCGCAGACGGGCATTTTGGGCCTGGCGCTGGGCACGTTCTTTGACTACTACGTCACCTACGTCGTGAGCGCCGAGGTCGGCATGATTCAGCGCTGGTTTGAGCGTGGGCTCACCGAATCGCCCGAGGCCATGGCGCGCATTATGACGGTGCTCGCTTTTGTTCGTCCTGGTGACCTGTATGGCCAACCCATCGATATCAACGTGCCGGAATACGGCATGAAGCTATTGAACTTGCAGCTCGAGGACGCGGCCGACACCGCCGCAACCGTCGAGTCCAACAACTAAGAGGAGAGACAATGAGCAAACTCGTCGAGGGCATCAAGGATCGTATGGTCGCTGCCGCACGCGAGGCCGCGCCCGCCGTGGTGGACGCCGCGCAGAAGGCCGCGACCGCGGCTGCCGAGAAAGTTGCCGAGGCAGTTGCCGATGCCAAGAACGCGGCAGGGGAGACGTCCATCGCTAGCGAGCTCGCCACCGCCGCTGAGCCCGTGGCCGCCGCCCACGCCCCCGAAGGCGCGATTTTCAACCCCGAGGCCGCCCGCGGCAACCTGCACCTGGGCATCGACGTGGGCTCCACCACCGTCAAGCTTGCCGTGCTCAACGATGACAACCAGATCGTCTACGCCAAGTACCAGCGCCACCACACCGACGTCCGTGCCTGCGCCCGCGATCTGTTCGAGGGCGCCGCGACTGTGCTGCCGACGGCCCAGATGACCTGCGCCATCACCGGCTCGGGCGGTCTGCTGCTGTCCCAGTGGCTCGACTTGGAGTTTGTCCAGGAGGTCATCGCCAGCAAACGCGCCGTCGAGACCCTTATCCCGGCCACCGATGTCGCCATCGAGCTGGGCGGTGAGGACGCCAAGATCATCTACTTTGACAACGGCATCGAGCAGCGCATGAACGGTACCTGCGCCGGCGGTACGGGCGCGTTCATCGACCAGATGGCAACCCTGCTGCACACCGACGCGAGCGGCCTCAACGAACTCGCGGCCAACGCCACCACCATCTATCCCATCGCCAGCCGTTGCGGCGTCTTTGCCAAGACCGATGTGCAGCCGCTGCTCAACGAGGGCGCCCGTCCCGAGGACGTGGCCGCCTCCATCTTCCAGGCCGTCGTGACCCAGACCATCTCGGGTCTGGCGTGCGGTCGCCCCATCCGTGGCAACGTCGCCTTCCTGGGCGGCCCGCTGCAGTACCTCTCCGAGCTGCGCCACCGCTTCTACCTCACGCTCAACCTGGACGAGGAGCACCGTATCGTGCCCCAAAACGCTCACCTGTTTGTGGCGAGCGGCGCCGCCATGGCGCACGAGTCCAATAAGCTCAGCACGTTCCCGCAGCTCATCGAGGCCATCGATGCCCTGGGTGACACACAGGGTGCCGAGGTCGAGCGCCTGGATCCGCTCTTTGCCACCGACGAGGACTTTGCCGAGTTCAAGACCCGCCACGACCAGGAAGTCGTCCCCAAGGGTAAGCTCGACGGCTACACCGGCCGCGTGTTCATCGGCATCGACGCCGGTTCCACCACCATGAAGGCCGCGCTCGTGGGCGAGGACGGCCAGCTGTTGCATACCTGGTACGGCAACAACAACGGCGACATCCTGGGCACGGCCAAGGTCATCATGGCCGATTTCTACAACCACATCCCCGCCGGCTGCACCATCGGCCACGTGACCACCACGGGCTACGGCGAGGCGCTGCTCATCGAGGCCCTCAAGGCCGATTCCGGCGAGATCGAGACCGTCGCGCACCTGCGCGGCGCCAAGGCGTTTCTGCCCGGCGTCGAGTTTATCCTGGACATCGGCGGCCAGGACATGAAGTGCCTGCGCGTCAAGGACGGCGTTATCGAGCACATCATGCTCAACGAGGCCTGCTCGTCGGGTTGCGGCAGCTTTATCGAGAGCTTCGCCGTCTCTATGAACATGGACGTGCGCGCGTTCGCCGATGCCGCTATCCATGCTAAGGCCCCCGTCGACCTGGGCAGCCGCTGCACGGTCTTTATGAACTCTCGCGTCAAGCAGGCGCAAAAGGAAGGCGCCACAGTGGGCGACATCGCGGCCGGCTTGTCCTATTCCGTCATCAAGAATGCCCTGTTCAAGGTCATTAAGCTGCGCGACCCCAAGGAGATTGGCAGCCAAGTGATCGTCCAGGGCGGCACCTTTATGTCCGACGCCACGCTGCGCGCGTTTGAGCAGCTCACTGGCGTTCATGCCGTGCGTCCCGACATCGCCGGCTGCATGGGCGCCTATGGTGCGGCCCTGCTCGCCCGCGATCGCGCCGGCGCCGATGGCACCTCGACTATCCTTTCGGCCGAGGACATCGCGCACCTTACCGTGACGCAAAAGCATGTCCGCTGCGGTCGCTGCTCCAACAACTGCCAGCTCACCGTCAACGACTTTGGCGGCGGCAGGCGCTTCATTACCGGCAACCGCTGCGAGAAGGGCGCCGGCCACAAAAAGCAGAAGACCGAGGCCCCCAATCTCTTCAAAAAGAAAAACGAGCTGCTCTTTAACCGCGAGGTGCTGAGCCCCGACGAGGCCCCGCGCGGCACCGTGGGTATCCCGCGTGCACTCAACATGTACGAGAACTACCCCTTCTGGCATGCGTTCTTTACGCGCCTGGGCTTTAGCGTGCAGCTGTCTGACCAGTCGAGCAAGAAGACCTATCAGGCGGGCATCGAGTCCATGCCGTCCGAGAGCGTGTGCTATCCGGCCAAGATGAGCCACGGCCATGTGATGAACCTCATCGACCGCGATGTCGACTTCATTTGGATGCCGTGCGTGCGCTGGGAGCGCAAGGAGGATCCGACGGCTGGCAACTGCTATAACTGCCCCATCGTCATGAGCTACCCCACGGCGTTGGCACTCAACATCGACGAGATCCGCGAGCAGAACATCGAGTTCCTGTATCCGTTTGTGCCGTATCACGACAAGACCGAGCTCAAGCGCCGTCTGTACCAGGTGCTCGCCGTCGACCGTGTGGCCGATGCGCAAGCCGGTCGCGGTCGCGTGCGTGGGCCCAAGATCACGCGCTCCGAGGTCGATGCCGCCGTCAACGCTGCCTTTGAGGCCGATGCGCGTTTCCATGAGGACATCCAGACCATGGGCGAGGAGGCTCTTAAGTGGGTCGAGGACCACGGTGGCCACGGCATTGTGCTCGCCGGCCGCCCCTACCATAACGACCCCGAGATCAACCATGCCCTGCCCGAGCTTATCTCGAGCTTTGGCTTTGCGGTCTTTACCGAGGATTCGCTCGCGCACCTGGTAAAGCCTGAGCGTCCGATTCGCGTCGTCGACCAGTGGATGTACCACAGCCGCCTGTATGCCGTCGCCCGTTTTGTGACGATGCGCAACGACCTGGATCTGATCCAGCTCAATTCCTTCGGCTGTGGCCTGGACGCTCTGACCACCGACCAGGTGCAGGAAATCCTTGAGGCCAGCGGCAAGATCTACACCGTGCTCAAGATCGACGAGGTGTCCAACCTGGGCGCTGCGCGCATCCGCATCCGCTCGCTCATGGCGGCGCTCAAGGACCAGGAGGCCGAGCGCTTGGCCGAGGCTACGGCAGCGGGCGAGGCCTACGAGCAGGGCGACGCCGCGCCGGTGGCACCCTCCATGGATGCTCCCGCATTCGCGAGCCGCAAGTACACGTTCGAGGCGCAGCGTGAGAGTGCTTCGACCGCGTGGCCCAAGGTGCCCTTTACCGAGCAGATGCGCGAGGAGGGTTACACCATCCTGTGCCCGCAGATGGCGCCGATCCACTTTGACCTGGTCAAAGAGGTGTTCCGCGGTGCCGGCTACAACCTGGAGCTGCTGCCCTCGACTGACCACGATGCCGTCGAGGCCGGTCTGCGCTATGTGAACAACGACATCTGCTATCCGTCGATCCTGGTGACGGGTCAGATCATGGAGGCCATCGAGAGCGGTCGGTGCGACCTGTCCAAGACAGCCGTGGTCATCAGCCAGACCGGCGGTGGCTGCCGTGCTACCAACTACATCGCGCTTATCCGCAAGGCCCTGCGCGAGAGCGGCCACCCCGAGATTCCGGTGATCTCGCTTTCGGCCGTGGCGCTGGGCGAGGACAACCCCGGCTTTAAGATTACGCCGGCGCTGCTTAAGCAGGCAGTCTACGCGGTGCTCTTTGGCGACGTGATGATGCAGATGCTCTATCGTTGCCGCCCGTACGAGGCAACGCCCGGTGCCGCCAACGCGCTCTACGAGGAGTACATGGCGCGCGCCCGCAAGTTGGCGCCTAAGTTCAACCGCCACAACTACACCAAGCTGTGCCGTGAGGCCATCCGCGCGTTCGACACTATGCCGCTCGTGGGCGAGGGTACCAAGCCGCGCGTGGGCGTGGTCGGTGAGATCTTGGTCAAGTTCCATCCCACAGCCAACAACCACGTGGTCGATGTCATCGAGCGCGAGGGCTGCGAGGCCGTAGTGCCGGGCCTGCTCGACTTCTTCCTGTACTCCATGAGCAACGCCGAGCTGCAGAAGGACGAACTGGGAAGCTCTGCTACCACGCGCGCTGGTATGCAGGCGCTCATCAAGCTCGTGGACTGGATGCGCACACCGGTGGAGGAGCTGCTCGAAAAGTCCCGCCGCTTTGAGGCGCCCGAGCGCATCGGCACCATGGCCGACAAGGCCCGTACGGTGCTTTCGGTGTGCAACAACATGGGCGAGGGCTGGCTGCTCACGGCCGAGATGCTCGACCTGATCGATCACGGTGCGCCCAACATCATCTGCACGCAGCCCTTCGCGTGCCTGCCCAACCACGTGGTGGGCAAGGCCGTGATCAAGGAGCTGCGCCGTCAGCATCCCGAGAGCAACATCGTCGCGGTGGACTACGATCCCGGCGCGTCCGAGGTCAACCAGCTCAACCGTATTAAGCTCATGATTAGCGTGGCCAAGGAGAACATGCGCGCCGGCAAGGGCTTTAAGCTCGAGAAGGTGGCGCCGCTCGCGATGGACGAGGTTACCGGCCAGATGCGCGCCCACGACGGTTGCGTGAGCTGCGGGCCGGCCAGCGAAGAGGCCGTGGCATCGGTCGCCGAGCGTCTGGGACGCGGCATTAAGAAGTAGTTGCCTTCTTTGGGCTGGATATGAGACAAACGGGTGGTAGCCGGTACGGCTACCACCCGTTTTTGCTGGATATATGTTGCGTAAATGACCTTGCTACAGCCTTCCGTGGACTTGCCCGATTTTTGGGCCGGCTCGGGCTTTGAGGACAAGTTGCTGCAAGCCCAGGGCGATTTTTCGCTCAGCGCGGGCCAGCACAGTGTGACGTATCTGCCGAGTCCTGACACGGCAACGACCGGTCGCTACCAGGTGCTGCTATACGACAACAACTTTGGTGCGGCAGAAAGCTATCCCAAGTTCGACTGGGGCCAGCTGGGCGCCGCGGTAGTGACTGATTACAGCAAGGGCACGCATTCGTTTGGGCGCGTGTTCGCGGTGGACGAGACCGCACGCACCTACGAGCTTGTGGACTAGATCGCGGTGCCGTTCTCGGGCTACGTCAGCAGTGCGCAGCGCGTCGGCAATTCGAACAGCATGCTCGTGGCATCGGGCCAGGCCAAGACCTTTACCGAGTACGATCGCTACGGGTCGCCCATCGCTACCTACGAGATGGAAGCCGAGAAGTACATCTATCGCGTGTACAAGTACAAGTTGTAGCGCTGCGCTTAGGTTTGACCAATGGAGTATGAAAACACGCCGTTCGCCGATGCCCCCTCCGCGAGTGGCAGCCATATGGTTTGATGTTGGAAACATATGATTGCCGGCAGGCCATAGGTGACGTTCCCCCCTGATATCGGAGGTTCCAGGTATGTTTCGCGCTCCGTTAAATAACTATCGGTTGGGCTAACATGGGTCGCCGTGCTATTTCGATAACCCTTGCAGTGGTCTGCCTGGCTGTGCTCTTTGGCGCTACGGGGCTGTTTGCTATAAGTCGAGAAACATCCTATATGCAGGAATGTGCTTCCGAAGGCTTTGCCATTGATGGTTACTATCGGGATGATAAAACGAGTCGGGAAACCCTGGCTTTTCTTGAGGAGGACAACTGTCGATGGCAGCTGGTCGACCAAGACGGAATCTGCACAGACGGGCAGTTTAAGCGTACGGATGACCCCAACATCCTGATATTAAAGAAGGAAAACGGTGAAGAATTCGGTACGGTCCACGTGGCGTACTTGTCACGCCGACGCGATCGGGGCTTGCTCTACCTATTTAGAGATACCAGGGTGACCCGTTTTTATCTGGTGAGTACCGGTCCGGCGTTTACGGTGGAGTCTGGCGATGTCGATGCGGACAGTTGATTCACGGCAATAAAACAGCGAGCGGGGCGCGGACGTGAACTACGTCCCGCTTTTTGTTTGTGCCTGCGTCGCGTCTGAGCCTCGCCGCGACTTGCGCCTGTGCGCGGGAGCCATCCCATGCCCCGCATTACTCCACATCAAATTCCACGCGATCGAGCTCGGGCACGTTGAGGTCGATGAGCTTGCGGGCGACGCGGCGGTCGTGTGCCCCAAGCGCCTCGCTTGTCGTCACATGGGCGACGATTTCGCGCTCTACAATGCCTTCCTCGTCCCCTTCGGTAGCCGAGGTCTCGACGGCGACGGTGTAATCCTTAAAGCCTGGCAGCACCGCCGCAAGCTCGCGCGTGGTCTCGGTGACGCCGTAGCCGTCCTGCACGCCGGCCTGCGCCGAGCCAATGGAGCCAGCCGTCATAACGATGCAGGGGATGGCAAAAATCACCGTGCCCACAATGATGCGGCGGCGCACCTTGCGCGACAGCTCGTCGACCTCGGCGTCTTCCTCAGCGGTCACAATGCCGTCGCCGTTGAGGTCGCGCTTGAGCGGCACGCGCAAAAGAAGCAGCACGGCTTCGGCAGCCAGCGCGATAAAGACCACGTTGATGCCAAACTCGTAGAGCGCCGAGAGAAACAGCGACCCGCTCGCGATGGCAATGCCATAACCCGCCGCGCACAGGGGCGGCATGAGCGCGGTCGCCACGGCCACGCCGGCGATGAGCGTGGCGGGTTCCTGGTCGCGCGAGTTGCCCAGGCCACCCGCAAAGCCGCCCGCGAGCGCGACGGCAAGATCCCACACGGTGGGTGTCGAATTGTCGATGATGGCAGCTGTGGTGGTGCCAAGGGGCGAGAGCTTAAAGTACAACGTGGACGTGACCAGGCAAAAGGCCATCTGCAGTGCGAGGCTGGCAATGGCCTCGACGGTGATCTCGCGGTCGAGCGTGGCGATGCCGTATGCCATGGCAAGAACCGAGCCCATAAGCGGGCAGATGAGCATGGCGCCCACGATGGCGATGTCCGAGTCGATATCGAGGCCGATGCTTGCGATGAGCATGGCGATGATGAGGATGCATAGGTGGGAGCCAGTCAGACGCGCCCCGTTTACAAAACGCTTGCGGATCACGTGATAGGGCGCGCGTCCCTCGCGAATGTTGAACGCGCGCTTTAAAAAGCGACCAGCCTGCTCGGCAGCTTCACTATGAGCAGGGCGGATGCCGTGACGCCGATGATGACGCTCGCGCAGTCGCTTGATCTGTTGTTTGTCGAGTTCCATGTCCACCTCGTTCTGGCACGGGCCGCGCAACGCGCCCGTTGTCCTAACTCTACACCGTGGCGGGCGGGGTGTCTGTTGGATGCGGAATCCGATAGGGCGGATGACGCGGGAGCAAATGCAAATCACAGGCTCAATTCCATCCCGCGAGAATATGATGCACCAGCTCCTTCAAATGTGACGAAACTGTGAAGCACGAGAGCGTGAATTTCAAAAAATACGCTGGTCGCCAATGTTGCGCAACAGAATTCAAAAATCGACAGCTACCGTTTGATACGTATGGATACATCCGTGTCAAAGGGAGAAAGCCATGGCAAACTACAGCCCACAACACTTTGAGCCTCGGGTTAAGGCCGTCAACGTCAAGGGCGTTGCCAACCGCGCCGTCGCAACCGTTTTGACGGCGGGCCTCATTGCTCAGCCGCTCATGTCGCCGCTGGCGGCAATCGCCGCACCGTCAACCGATAACGGCGATTCTGTTCAGGGGGGGGTAGTTCTGTAGAGAACACCGTTGCCGCCGGTAACCAAGCGGTCGTAAAGACGGCTGCCCAGCTGGCCGAGGAGTCGGCAAAGCAGCTCAAGGACGCTCAGGCCGCCTACGATGCCGCCCAGAAGAACGCCGATGCGGCGGGCCAGTCTCAAAAGCAGGCGCAGCAGCAAAAGAATCAGGCCTCGCAGGCTGTGAGCGACAACGAAATCGAGCAGAACGCGGCAGAAGTCGCCGCGCTCCAGGAGAAGATTGACGAGCTCAAAGCCGCCGTCGAAAAGACCGAGCAGCAGCAGAAGAAGCTGGGCGACCTGAACGATCAGCTCGATCAAGCCAACAAGAGTGTCGAGGATAAGACCCAGGCGCTCAAGGACGCCAAGGCAAAGCAGGATGAGGCCAAGAAGGCCCTCGACGATGCTCAGGCCAAGCTCGAGGCCATGGGTATGGACGAGTACGAGGCCGCCAAGAAGGCCGTCGAGGACGCGCAGGCAAAGCTCGATGACGCCAATAAGGCCGTTACTACTGCACAGGCCAATCTGGACCAGGCCAAGGCTGCCGAGGCCAGCGCCCAGCAGGAAAAGCAGAATGCCGAGGCAGCTTTGACGACTGCCCAGGCCAAGAAGCAGGAGACTGCTACTGCTCTCGCAGCCGCAACCACCGCGCGCGATAACGCCCAGCAGAAGTTCAACCAGGCGCAGGCCGCGCTCGATGCTGCCGTCTCGGGTACGGGTGTTGACCTGAGTGCGCTTGAGGCCGCCGAGAAGGCCGCCGCTGGTGAGCTTAAGACCGCGCAGGCGGAGCTCAATGCCGCGACGGATGCCGACGCTACCGCCCAGGCGAACCTGCAGGCGGCCCAGAATACCGCCACCGCCGCGCAGGAGAAGGCCAACGCCGCCAACGCTGCCGTGGCATCTGCCCAGTCTGCATACGATGCGGCAAACAAGGAGTACAAGGACGCGGCCAGTAAGCGTGACGCCGCCAAGGCCGCATACGAGAAGGCGCAGCAGACCGAAGCAGACAAGAAGACCGCGTACGATAAGCTTGTCGAAGTTCGCAAGCAGAAGCGCAGCGAGTGGGAGGCAGCCTGCGCCGCTTCGAACGCCGCGGAAAAGGCTTATGACGCTGCTAATGCCCAGGTTGAGGCTCTTGAGCAGCAGATTGCAGACCTAAAGTCCAACATGACTGTTGACCAGGAAGTCATCAATAAGGGCATGCTCGGCTTTATGGCCTACATCAGCAACAGCAGCGATTTCACCGCCCAGCAGAAGTCGAACGCAAGCACTGCCGCGTCGATGCTCATGGGGACGAAAAGTAAACAGGACTGGTATGGTATTTACGTCGATCAGGACATGTCCCGCGACACCAACCCGCTCTCCTTGGAGCAGATGCGTAATGCCCTGACCTACCTCGATACTCAAAACAACCTCCGCAAGGCGAACGGTCAGTCGGAGCTCAGCGTCAGCCTCCGCATGACTGCGGCAGCAGCCCTTAATGCCTCATATTCATCGAACAAGTGGGGGCACTCGGACTGCTATTTCGACAAGGGAGAAAATCTTGCCGGCGGCGGTGCATATACAGGAGGCGAGACCGAGGATACGCTCGGCTGGCCATATACCGGCCTCTACACCCAGGAGAAGGAGGCATTCGATAAGTACGTCGAGGAGCATGGTGACGCACTCGGAAGCCATCGATATGATTCCTACTATATCTACCAGCACTACAACAGCATCTACCAGGAGTGCGGGCACTATCTCAACATCATCGATGCAGGAGCGACAGCCATCGGTATCGCGACTGGTAGCGGTAAGAATACCGATTCCGAGGTAACCGTTTTCGACTATAGCGGAAGCGCGACCCAGACAGATTTCACTGTCTCCGAGTTCAAGAAGCTCGTGAACGACTACATCGACTCTGCCTACAACGCAGGCGGCACGCAGGCGCAGAAGAACTTTGGAGCTACTAGGGAAGCTTACTTCGCGGCTGTAAACGGGCAGGATGCCGCCCAGGACGCTTTCACCGCAGCCGACACGAACGTGAACACCGCCAAGGGCGAGTACGAGAAGGCTAAGTCCGCCACCGCTTCCGCCAAGTCCGCCTACACCGCCGCCGAAGCCAAACTCAAGGGTATCGACGTCAAGACGCCTCAGGCCAAGCTCGGCGCCGCCAAGGGCGAGGCCGCTACTGCCCAGGCAGCTCTCGATAAGGCAAACGCCACGCTTGCTGACAGCAAGACGAAGGCAGCCGACGCCGCTGCTCACAAGGCGAAGGCTCGCAGCGCCCGCGATGCCGCCAAGGCAAAATCCGACCAGGCCAGCGAGGCGTATGACAACGCTACGGCTTCGGTCAAGGACCTTACCGCCAAGCGCGATGCCGCCCAAGCGGACCTTGCGAATAAGCAGGGCTCGCTTGACGAGGCAAAGAAGGCCGACGATGCCGCCCAGGCTGGCGTTGACAAGGCTCAGGCCGCAGATACACACGCCGCGACCGCTCTTTCGGACGCCAGGCAGGCAGTTGCCGCCAAGGCGCAGGCTGTGTCCGACGCGCAGGCCAAGGCCAAGGCTGCCGAGGGCGAGCTGGCCACCGCGAACAAGGCTTTCGAGCGCTTCGCTGGAGCCCAGAAAGCGGTCGACGACGCCAAGGTTGCCTATGACGCTGCTGTCGCCGGTGCCGCCGATGCTCAAAAGCAGCTCGAGGCCGCCAACGAAGCCGTCGTCGATGCGAACCTCGAGATCGTCAAGGCCAAGGCCGAGCTTGCCAGCGATGAGGCACTCAAGGCCGATCTTGAGGCTGTCGACCACAAGGCCTCTCTTGCCGCGGGCACGACGGGCAACGATAAGCTGGTCAAGCTTAACGCTGCCTACGCTTGCTACAAGGCCGCCGTCGATGCTGCCGCTGGTCTCAAGGCTGCCCTGAGCGATGCCGATGCCAAGCTGTCCGATGCCAACGACGCCTATGCCGCTGCACTGGCCGAGCTCGGAGATGCCAAGGATGCCCTGGCTGCCGCTCAGGCCGAGTACGACAAGTATCATCCCAAGGCCGAGCCGCAGAGCAAGCCGCAGGCCAAGCCTCAGGTTGCGCAGGCTGCTGCAAAGGCCCCCGTTGCCAAGAAACAGGCTGCGCCTGCCGCGCTCGCCCAGACCGGTGATGACTCCGCGCTTGCGGGCGAGGTCTTCGTTATCGGCGGTATTACGCTCGTGGCTGCGGGCGTGACGCTGGGCGATCGTCGTCGCAAGCACATGTAGTGATTCGAGCGTCGGCTCTGCAACGAACTTCGGTTCATAGCAGGAACGCTTCGATAGCTTAAGCGATAAGGCCGGCGCGCTGTTAAACGCAGCGCGCCGGCCTTTCTTTGCGTTGGTATCAAAAAGCCCGGTCGGTAGCCGCAAAAGCTACCGACCGGGCAAGTCGTAGGCAATATGGTTGCCGTCGAGCAGCTGCTCAGCTTAGCCCAGCAGGCTCAGGCCAACAGAGACAAACGCCAGGATAACGCCGACGATGGACTCGCCGCCGAGCAGGCCGCTGGCGACAACAAGACCCTGTTCCTGGAAGGCGGCGTCCTTGGCAGCCCTCTCCTCGTCCGAAAGACCGGCCTCGGCGTCGCGGCGGGCGGACCACTTGTCGTAGGCGAGTTTGACGCAGGAGCCCAGGAATGCCGTGAGTGACATGTAGAACGGCAGGTACACGCCCAGACCGATCATCATGGCCGGAATGCCGAGCCAGTACATGACGATGCCGGCGATAAAGCCGCCAACGAACCACGGCACGCTCGGGATGCCCGAGACCATGGTGGCGACCACACTTGCCTGCGCGGCAACGAAGCTCTTGTCGGGGCCAAAGGCGTCCGGGCCATAGGCGGTGACGAGCGCGACCATGACGGCTGCGGCGACCAAGGCGCCCACGATGCCGCCGATGGCCTGGCCGATCCACTGTGCACGCGGGTTGGTGCCCAGCACGGCGCCGGCCTTAAAGTCGTTCATGACGTCGCCGGCAAGGCCGCACGCCACGGCTACGATGCCGGCGATAAAGAACAGCTTGACCTGAGCGATCTGTGCGAAGGCAGCCACGATGAGCATAACGATGAGGCCAAAAATCTCCATGGGGTCGATGCCCGTCTGGCCGCAGCTCTGTGCGCTCATGATGGTGGTGACAAAGGTGAACAGCGTGACGATGACGGCCGGAACGGGGCCAAGGTCAAGCACGATGGCGATGATCACGGCGATGGCGGCAGCGCCCAGGCCGATGATGCCGGCGTCGAGCTTGAGGGAGCCCGAGATGAGCGACTGCTCGTCGGTGTCGGTGGAGCTGTCGGCGGCGAGGCCGCGGACGATACCGGCGACCTGCGGCAGGATGTCCTTGAGGACGACGGCGACGCCAAAGCCCATCATGAGGCCCATACCCAGGGACTTGACGATGCCCTGCGCGGTCACAACGTCGAACAGACCGGCAGCGGTGCCGCCCACAATGATGCCAAAGTTGCCTAGCAGGGCACCGGCAAACCAGAAGGCGACCGGGGCGAAGCCCACGAGGAAGCCGACGGAGAGCAGCATGGGCGAGTTGTAGATGCCAAAGGTCACGCCGGGAATATTGAGCGTGCAGAGCATGCTGGGCACCACGCCCAGGGCGTCGCGCAGCACGCTATAGATGCCGGCGATGGCCATGGAACCAAAGAGCTGCTTGCCGGTTTTGCCGCCAGCCTCGGTCGCGCGCAAGGTCTGAGCTGCGGCGTTGCCGGTGGGGAACTCAAGCGCGGCGTCCACGATAAAGTGACGGTGGATGAGCGCGGTGGCCAGCAGGCCCAGGATAGTGCCGGCGAGTGCCACGATAAACATGTCGAGCCAGCTGATCCGGTCGGCATAGCCCAGCATCCAGGCGCCTGGGATGGTAAACGCCAGACCGCCGGCGACCATGGCGCCTGCGGACATGATGGTGTGGGTGACGTTGGCCTCGTTGAGGCTGGCGTTGCCCATGAGCTTAAGGAAGAACAGCGAGATGACGGCAGCGAAGACGATCGGCCAGGGGAGTGCGCCCATCTTGAGGGCGGTGTAGGCCGAGCTTGCCGTGATGATCACGCAGCCAAGGACGCCGATGACGACGCCGCGCAGCGTGAGTTGCCCGCGCATCGAAGCGCGGTTCGAGGGATTGCTCATATAGAACTCCTTTGCGTATATCCGCTTCCCCCGGAAGCGCCGCTACGGATACGGCGCGGGAAGTCGGGTTACCAAGGGCCGCCGCGTGAGCTCGCAAACGACCGCGCACCAGTATAGCCGCAAGCTAGTCATTTTGGGATGACTGGTTTAGGTAGGCGATATACTGCTGGACAGACGAAAGGAGCGCCGACGATGCTTAATGGGTGCGCATATATATTGACGGTCGACGTGGGTAACACGTTCATTCGCTTTGGCCTGTTTGCCGAGGATTCGGCCGCGGCGCAGGAGCGCCCGCTCGCGACGTGCGAGATCACCACGCCGTCGAGCATCACAGCTGACGAGGCGCGCATGAGGCTCGCGCAGGTCATGGGCGCACTGGCAGCCGATGCGGTCATGCCGGGTGCACTCGTTCCCGCGGCCGCAGTGCTGAGCTGCGTGGTGCCGGCGCTCGAGCGCCCCTGGAAGGCGGCGCTTTCCCGTACCTGCACGGGGCGCGTGCTCACGGTGGGGCCGGGCCTCAAGACCGGCATGCCCGTGCACTACGACGACCCGGCCGAGATCGGTCCCGACCGCATCGCCGATGCCGTGGCGGCTCGTGCCGTCTACGGCTCTCCCTGTATCGTGATCGACTTGGGTACGACGACCAATATCGAGGTCATCGACGCGCACGGTACCTTTGTGGGCGGCGTCATCGCGCCGGGTCTGGCGCTTGGCGCCCGATCGCTTTCGGCTGCTGCGGCGCGCCTGCCGCAGGTTGAGCCTTCGGCACCCACGCATGTGATCGGCCGCAACACGCGCGAGGCCATGCGCTCGGGCGTGGTCTTGGGCGAGGTGGCCCGCATCGACGGCATGCTCGACATGGTGCTTGCCGAGATGCGCGCGACCAAGGCGGCGGGGGAGGATGGCGTGCCCATCGTCATTACCGGCGACGATGCCGAGGCGCTCGCGGCGTTGGTCGGCCACAGTCTGACGGTAGATGACGCACTGACGCTGCGGGGTCTCGCCGAGCTCTACCGCATCAACCAAAAGCCCCGCCGCGTGTAAAAGTGAGGGCGCCGGTGGGACAAACGCCTCCACCTTTCACCTGCTACAATGGGTCAAACTATTGCGATTACGGAGGTGTCTGCCATGTCGGACGATCTTCATCAAACTTCGTCAGGCAAGCGCCTGGACGTCATTAGCTGGGACGAGTTCTTTATGAGCGTGGCCATCGCCGCGCAGCGCCGCAGCAAGGACCCCAATACGCAGGTGGGTGCGTGCATCGCCAGCACCAACCACCGCATCCTTTCGGTGGGCTACAACGGTACGCCCTCGGCGCTCAACGACGACTTTTTCCCGTGGGGTACGAGCGACGACCCGCTGCAGGACAAGCACAACTACGTGGTCCATGCCGAGGCCAACGCCGTGCTCAACTACCGTGGCTCGCTCAAGGATCTCGAGGGTTCCACGGTCTACGTTACGCTGTTCCCGTGCCACGACTGCGCCAAGATCCTGGCGCAGGTGGGCGTGGGCGAGGTTGTCTACCTGGACAACAAGTACGCCGACACCGATGACGGACGCATCAGCCGCCGCATCCTCGACTCCTGCGGCATCAGCTACCGCCAGGTTATCGTCGATGTTCACATCGGCACCGAGGGGCAGGCTCAGCAGTAGCGCGTGGCAACGCCAGCTGGCAACAAAAGGCAGCCAAAAGAGCCCCGTCCCAAATTGACTACTCGTGAAAGTCGCGTCTGCGCGCATGGACGGCTCGTGAGCGGGTACACGGCTGTAGTAACATAGCTTCTGTCCGCGGGCGCGCCCGCGTTATTGTGAGAAAGGAGCCCCTGTGGCTGTTAACGAAGAGCTGCTTAAGAAGGTTCTTGAGGAGATCCGCCCCAACCTGCAGGCCGACGGCGGCGATATGGAGTATGTGGGCGTTGACGACGAGGGCGTCGTCAAACTGGAGCTGCAGGGCGCTTGCGCCGGCTGCCCCATGAGCTCGCTGACCCTGTCCATGGGTATTGAGCGCATCCTGAAGGAGCATGTGCCCGGCGTTACCCGTGTCGAGCAGGTCAATGCCTCCGGCGAGACCGACGACCTGTACGACGAGTACGCGCCGTTCTAAGATGCGAAAGCTGCGGACGGCATACTCCGCATAGACGTTACGCCCAAATATGCGGCTGCGAGCGTAAGGCCCGCGGCCGCATTTGTATGTAGGGAGTAGGAGGGTCGACATGCTCAACGACTTCTACCATATGCTTGATCCCGTCGCGATTTCGGCGGGGCCCATCACCATCTACTGGTACGGCTTGGCCTATGTGGTCGGAGCTCTGCTCACGGCGGTCGTCATGTACCGCACGCAGCGTCGCTGGGGCTTTAGCATCACGATTGACGACCTGACGAGTGTCGTGGTCGGCGTGGTCTTTGGCCTCATTATCGGTGCGCGCCTGTTCTACGTCGTCTTTTACGGTGATGGCTACTACTGGGCGCACCCGCTCGAGATCTTTGCCACCAACGAGGGCGGCATGAGCTTCCATGGTGGTTTGGTGGGCGGCATTATCGGCGGCATCATTGTGTGCCGCATGTATAAGCTCGACGCATGGACTCTGGCAGACCTTGCCGTTATAGGCGCGCCGCTGGCCTTGTGCCTGGGCCGTTGTGCCAACTTTGTCAACGGCGAGCTGTGGGGCAAGCCGACCGATCTGCCATGGGGCGTGGTCTTTGGCGGGGCTGCGGGCGATATGCCGCGTCACCCCTCCCAACTCTACGAGGCATTTCTTGAGGGCATTGTGCTCTTCTGCATCCTGCAGGTGCTCAGCCGCAAAAAGCCGCTGCTGCCCCAGGGCACGTTTATGGGCGTGTTTGTGATGGGTTACGGCATCGTCCGCTTCCTCGTCGAGTTCGTGCGCGTGCCCGACGCCCAGCTTGGCTATCTGCTGGGCGGCGTCATCACGATGGGTCAGCTGCTGAGCCTTCCGCTCGTGATCGCCGGCCTGGTGCTCATCATCTTCGCCCGACACCGCAATCGCCCCCAGCGCATCTACCTCGACGCCTAATCACCACATACCACCACAAAGGGGACAGACACCTTTGTGGTGGTTTGCTGGGCAACGATGACAGAACCGTAACGTTTCCCCAGATAAAACCTGCCAAAATAAACCTGTCCCTTTTTGGCAGGTTTCTAGAAAGGCTTTCGGACTGTGAAGGATTCCGACCTCTCCACAACGGCTGCGCGCGACGCTGCCCGCATCGTCTGGTTTAAGCGCTACCCCGCCAAGCAGACGCTCATCGCATTTTTGCTCGCGCTGTTGGCGACCACGGCGTTTTCCATCGATCCCGCGCCGGTCTCGAGCAACGCAGTCTTGGCGATTGACCCCAAAGCCTCGGGCATGCTGTACGTGTGCTACGAGGTGCTCCTCTCGTTTGCCGGCCATACCGACGCGGTCATGCTGCTTGCGCTTGCCTGCCTGCTCACGCTGCCGTTTCGCTACGTATTCTTTGGCCGCGGCGATGCTTGGCGTCCTTCGGTGATCCTTCCGTCGCTGTTCTTTGCCGTCTGCATGGTGTTTGGCCGCAGCTACGACCTCACCGATTCGGCCGAGATCGTGCTCGGCGACAAGGCTCGCATCATCTGCGCCTGGATAGGCGGTGCGGGCTGGATGCTCTTGGCGGTCGTTGCCTTCTACCTGGCTTTTGAGTGTCTAGATTGGTTGAGCTCCCGGCGCATTCCGTTTTCCGAAGCGCACTTTGGCCGCGTATGGCGTGTGGCTCACGCCGTGCTCTCGGTCCATCCCTTTGCCGGGCCCTTTCTGGTGCTTACGATTGCCTGGGCGCCCGCGCTCATCGCTTCGCTGCCCGGCCTTTTTATGGGGGATACGGGTGCGCAGATTCGCCAGTGGTTCAATTACCCCAACGGCACGAGTGACTACCTGCGTCTGCTCAATCCCAATGTGTTGCTCAACGGACATCACCCCGTGGTGCACACGGCTATCATCGGTTCGTGCGTCCAGCTGGGGCTTTCACTATTCAACAGCGCCAACGCAGGTCTTGCCATCTACACCTGCGCTCAGTTCGTCATTACGGCCGCCTGCATGGCCTATTCCATCTCGTCGCTGCGCAAACTGGGCGTGAGCCTGCCGGTCCGCGGCGTGATCTTGCTGTTCTTTGTGTTTATGCCCATGTTCTCCAACTACGCGGCCCTGCTTACCAAAGATGTGCTGTTTGCCGACGCGTTTTTGGTGCTGTTGGTGCAGACCGTGAAGTTCGTGGCCTGCGGCCTGCCCCGTCGCGATGCCAATGCCGAGCGTGCGGGCGAACAGAGGCCCGTGCTCTTTGCGCGCCACGACTGGCTGCTGCTCGCTCTGGGCGCCATGGGTTCCACGTTTCTGCGCAACGGCGGCCTGGTGTTTCCCCTGGCGGCATGCGTAATCGCGGCGGCGTTTTGCGCATGGGACGCGCATGCGGCTCGTCGCGCAGCCAAGCAGGCTGGTGCTGCGCCTTCGGGCGCCATCCCGCGTTTCCGCTGGGTGGGAGTTCTTGCTGTGCTTGCACTCTGCCTTGCCTCCAATATGTACTTCACCAAGGTCTTTATGCCGGCGCACGACATCACGCCTGGTTCCAAGCGTGAAATCCTCTCGATTCCGTTCCAGCAGACGGCTCGTTTCGTCCAAAAGCACGACGGCCTCAACTCGGGCGTCAACCCCACGGTTAAGGAGGACGGCGCCATCGTGGAGGCTCCTTGCGACGGCTTGGTGACCGACGAAGAGCGTGCCGTGATCGACCGTGTGCTCAAGTACGAGAATCTGGGCCGCCGTTACAACCCCGACAAGTCCGACGCCGTCAAAAATTGCTTTAACGAGTACGCCTCGCAGGAGGACATCAAGACCTATTTTGAGGTGTGGGCGCAGATGTTCAAAAAGGATCCCGAGTGCTATATCTCGGCGCTCATCAATAACTACTACGGCTACTTTTATCCGAGTGCCCGCGATGCGTGGGTCTACAGCACGTCGCGCAGTGCCGAGATTATGGCACGCCCCGATAATCTCAAGTACTTCGACTTCCATCCGGTCGATAGCAAGGTTGTGCGCTGGTGCGACCACCTGATCAACTTGTATCGCGTGGCAGTACAGCGCATCCCGTTTATCTCGCTCACCATGAGCTCGGCCACCTATGTGTGGATCATGATCGCCATGGTGGTCTACCTGTTGCGCCGCCATTCGTGGCGCGGGCTGGCCATTTGGGTGCCGCTGCTGGGTGTGCTCGCCGTGTGCCTGATCGGTCCCTGCAACGGCTCGACCTACATGCGCTACCTGTATCCGGTCATCGCCTGCATGCCCTTTGCCATCGGCGCCACCATCACCCGCAGCGACCTCCTCTGGTCCTAATTTGGTGCAAAGGGGACAGGTTACTTTGCACCAAAGGGTGGCATCATCACGACGCCTTCATTTTGGGGTTTATCTCGCAGGCCAGTAGGTATATCATAACGACGTTTGTTTATATTGCCCGAGCATCTGCGCTGGGCTTTAGGTCGAAACCGATAGGAGACACGTATGTCCGGACACTCTAAGTGGGCCACAACCAAGCATCGTAAGGGCGCGCAGGACGCCAAGCGTTCCGCCCTCTTCTCCAAGCTGAGCCGCAACATCACCGTTGCTGCCCGTCTCGGCGGCGACCCGCTGCCCGAGAACAACGCCAGCCTCGCTGCTGCTGTTGCCAAGGCCAAGGCTCAGTCCATGCCTAAGGACAAGATCAAGTCCGCTATCGACAAGGCTTTTGGTTCGGGTGCCGATGCCGCCGTCTACGAGAACATCGTGTACGAGGGCTATGGTCCCGCCGGTGTCGCCGTCTACGTTGACTGCCTGACCGATAATCGCAACCGCACTGCCGCCGATGTCCGTTCCGCCTTCTCCCACGCTGGTGGCAACCTGGGCACCTCCGGCTCCGTCGCCTTCCAGTTTGAGCGCAAGGGCCAGATTGTCGTCGCCAAGGAGATCCTGGACGAGAATGCCAAGAAGGAGACCATGATCGCCAACGGTGCTGCCGGTGACGAGGATGAGTTCATGATGGCAATCGCCGAGGCCGGTGGCGAGGACTACGAGGACGCCGGCGAGGAGTGGATCGTCTGGACCGCTGCTAACGACGTCATGGCTGTCTCCAAGGCACTCGAGGAGCAGGGCGTCCAGGTCAAGGGTTCCGAGACCACCATGGTTCCGACCACCCCGACCGAGGTCTCCGGTACCGACGCCAAGAAGGTTCAGCGCCTTATCGACCGTCTCGAGGAGCTCGACGACGTCCAGGATGTTTACAGCACCATGGACATGACCGACGAGGTCATCGCTGCCCTCGAGGAGGAGTAGCGCCTGCACGGGTTAAGCCGTGCATATCTGGGCATAATGAAGCGAGCATGCAAGCCTCGTGGAATAGATGAGCCGGATCCGCGTGCGTAGAGCACCGGACCCGGCTCTTTTATAATGATGCGAATCGTTTTGCATTCTGTGGACCGAGACCCGAAAGGAGCGCCGCATGCGCGTGCTCAAACGAGCCCTAGCAATCGTGTACCTTGCCGCCGCCATCGTGGCGCTGGGCACGCTTGTCTGCCAGTTCTGGGGACCGTATACGTATCGCTTTATGCTGCTATTGCGTGACACCATGCCTCGCGTCGTCGTTACGGTGTGCGCCGCCATCGTGGCGATCGGCGTACTGCTGAGCTTTTTCCGCCTGATGTTCGCCCGTCGCGAACCGTCCTGCGTGCATCCGGCGGGGGAGCGCAATATCGAGGTTACCCTTGCGGCGCTTTCTTCGTGCGCCAGGGTTGCTGCCGAGCGCGACGACCGCGTGATGGTCGAGCATGTCGAGGCTCGCGTCCAAGGCCCCGACGATTCGCACGTCCGTTTTAAGGTCGAGGCTATCGCGCTTGACGATAAGGACGTGGCATCTCTGGCTACCGCGATGCAGCAGCGCATCGAAGAAGCCTGCGATACCATGCTCGGCGCGCCGGGTACGACCGCGCGCGTCCGTTTTTTGCCGTCCAAGACTACCGTCCAGACCGTGGAGGTTTCCGGTGAGTGATACCAATCAAGATAAGACCGCTCGTACGCCGCGCCTGACGATTGACCAGAGCGCCACGTCGGCGAGCGAACCTGTTGATTCCAAAGCAGAGGCAACCGAGTTACAAGACGCGGCAGCCGCGGATTTTGACGAGGCTATGGGTCTCATCAAGGGTACGGGCGCTGCCATCTGGAGCTATGCTGTGCGTCATCCCAACACCACGCTCGGCGCCGTCGCCGGCTTTATCCTCGCCGTGTTGGTGCTCACGTTGGGCCTGTGGGACACGCTCGTCATTGCATTCTTCGTGCTGATCGGCGCTGTGATCGGCCAAATTCGCGACGGCGAGAACGGGATCGTCAACTTCTTCGGCCGTCTGTTTAGCGGCCGCTAATATGTATTCGACTGTCGCATCCGCGGCAGGCATAAGGAGGAACCATGGCTTTTAATACGAAGGTCGATGTAGCCGATACCGAGCTCGAGGAGAACGAGGCGGTCGTCGCCGAAGCTGAGGATGTGACGCTCGAGGATGAGGCTCTCGTCGAGGCCGAGTCCGATACGGATGAGGACGACGAGGAAGCGGATGAGTCCGAGGACTCGCTCACCTATTCCAACGGCGTGATCGAGAAGATCGTTGCCATGGCCACCCGCGAGGTTCCGCACGTTCTGGGCATGAAGGGTAACCTCATGCACTTTGTGCAGGAGCAGTTTGGTGCCGAGAATCTGACCAAGGGCGTGACGGTCGAGGTCACCGATGACAATCGCGTGGTCGTCAACATCTCCGTCATCATCGAGTACGGCGCCTATGCACCCGCGATCTTCGACGATGTCAAGGCACGTGTCACCGAGCGCCTTGCCGCGATGACCGGCCTTGAGGTGGCGGGCGTCAACCTGCGCATCGAGGATGTCATCACCCCCGAGGAGTATGAGCACCGCACCAGCCAGCACGAATAACCTTCCAAAAAGGGACAGGTTTGTTTTGGCAGATTTTATCTGCGAAAACGCCAAACGGCCGACCGCGCAAGCAAAAGCGTGGCCGGCCGTTTTTGTACGCTCCCGATGTAGTCATACCGCTCGTCTAACTAGGGGTTGCAATCGTCGCGTTCCGCGTTACTCTAATGGGCGCATTGTTTCCAAATTGTTAACGAGGGGTTGCCGTAATGGCCGACGAGCACGAAACAGAAAGCAAGGCATGGGCAATTGAGGCCGCTGCGGCAGAGGCGGCGTCGCGTGCTGCCGAGGAGGTGCATCGTCCTCCCGTAGTGCCGATGGAGCGCGTGGTCGATCGCGATGTTATCGAGCGGGGCGAGCGCGCTGGTCGCAAGCGCAGCCAGGAGCCGGGCTTTCCGCGCTTTTTTGCCGAGCTCAATCTGGGCCTGATCCTCACGGCCTTTGCCATCGTCGCATTTAAAACCCCTAATCACTTTGCTTTTGGCGGCACTTCGGGCGTGTCGGTCATTCTGTCCACGCTGTTCCCGACCCTGCCCGTCGGCGTTTTTATGTGGATTATCAATGCGGTCCTGGTCGTTCTGGGCTTTATCTTTTTGGAGCGCAAGGCAATCCTATGGAGTGTCTTCGCCTCGTTTGCGCTGTCCGCCTATGTTTCGCTGTTTGAGCTCTTTATTCCGACCGATGTCTCGATGACGGGCGATATGTGGCTCGACCTGTGCTTTGCCGTGATTCTGCCGGCGCTCGGCAGCGCTATCGTCTTTGATATCGGAGCCTCAACGGGCGGCACGGATATCCTTGCCATGATCCTCAAGCGACGCACCACGCTCGAGATTGGCCGCGCCCTGCTGTTGGTCGATATCGGCATCGTGACCATCGCGGCCTTCTTGTACGGTCCGCGCGTCGGTCTGTACTGCGTGCTCGGCCTGTTTGCCAAGACGCTTGTGGTCGACAAAGCCATTGAGAGCATTCACCTTCGTAAAGTCTGCACGGTCATTTGTTCCGAGCCCCTTGAGGTCGAGGAATTTATCGTCAAGCATCTCAACCGTACGGCGACTATCAGCCGCGGCTACGGTGCTTTCTCGGGCAAGTGCGTGACGGTGATTATGAGCGTGCTGAGTCGTCGCGAGGCCGTGCAGCTGCGTCGCTACGCTCGCGAGATCGATCCGGGTGCCTTTATCACGATCGTCGACAGCTCCGAGATCGTCGGCAAGGGTTTCCGCGGAACGAACTAACGCTGACGTATTCAACGAACCGCCTGCTGGTGCCGTGTACCTTGCAAATCGGTCATCTTTGAGTATTTGACCCCACATTGGGCAATAATGATGCTAAAGACATCGTTTGCGATCCAAGTGATTCGCTCAAGATACGAAGGGATGATTCTATGTTTTGCTCGCAGTGTGGCGCCCCTATGGGCGATAGCGATAAGTTCTGCGGCGTATGCGGTGCTCCCAATGTCGGTGCCGCTGGCCCCGCTCCCCAGAGTCAGGGTCAGCCCCAGCAGTTTGTTCCGCAACCGCCCGTGGCGAATGCGTCCAAGGGCTGTGTGGCTCAGGCGTTTGAGGATATGACCAAGACTCCGGGCGTGCTGCAGCGCGTGTGCCAGATTGCCTTTTTGCCGGCGCTTATCTGTGTCGTGTCGGTGCTTGTGTTGTTTATTCCCGTTATTGGCGGCATCGCAGCTGCCATCGGCTTTTTGGCAGCTTGCATTGCGAGCGTGTGCGGTTCCGGCTTTGGTATTGAGTGGGGTCGCGATCTGTCGCTCAAGGTTGATGACGGTATGGATCGTCCGCTCATGCGTTCCACGTCGTTTGGTCTCGGAGTCTTTTCGAGCGTTATTTCGGTCGTGCTCGAGGTCATCGCTGCCATTCCCGTTATCGGTGTAGTGCTTTCGCTGGTGGAGAGCGTGGTAATTGGCGCCGCGGGCTCGTATTCTTATTACGGCTCTTATGCGCTCGAGGCTGCGCTGTTTGGCTCGCTTGGCCTGCTTGTCCTGGCTATGATTGCCACGGCGGTCTTGGGGGTCTTCTTTAAGATGTTTGCCGATATCGCCGTGATGCACTTTGCGGTGACCGGTCGCGTCGAGAGCGCGTTTTCGCTTGATAAGGTCTGGGCGGCCTTTAAGAACAATAAGACCAAGCTGTTCTGCGCTTCGTTCCTCCCCGAGTTTTTGACGGGTCTGGTCGCTAACGTTGTCACATGGATCCTGACGCTCGTCTTTGGCACCATTGCCTCTGTCGGTATGTATAGCTACTACTACCGTCCTACGGCTATTGAGGCGCTTGTTACCGGCGGTGGCATTACGCTCGTATTGTTCTTGGTGCTGACGGCGTTTGTCACGGTATTTCTCACGGTCTTTGGCAAGATGCTCAAGCACCGTGCCGTTGGCTATTGGGTTGCACGCTATGCAAGCGAATGGGCCGATGAGGATAAGGACGACGTTCTGACTTTTGTGTTGCCCTTCGAGAAGAAGACCGCTCCTTCGGGTTACGGTGCTCCGGATGTCGCACCCGCACCCGAACCCGCACCCGAGCCTGCGCCGGCGCCCGAGTCTGAACCGGCGCCCGAGCCTGAGACGGCATCTGAGCCCGAGCCTGCGCCTGCGCCCGAGCCTGATCCTGAGCCGGCGCCTGCACCTGAGTCGGCGTCCGAGCCAAGCTCCGACGAGGAGCCTCGGGACGAGTAGCCATGCCGTCTGCCATTTGGGGACGGGGTAGAAATAGCGCTTGAAGAATGAGCGGGGGCGGACGTTTTGATACGTCCGCCCCCGCTCTGCTTTAGCCAGGCTGTTATGGATGGGTGTGACGACTACTCGTCGTGCTTCTCCTCGCGGCGTGCAGCAGCGCGTGCGTCGTGGATGCCCTTGATCGCGGCATGGCGAGCCGTTCGGGCATCATGGATGGCGTCGCGAGCCTCGGCGGTCGTCGCCTTGGCAGAGCGCAACTTGGCGGCCAGGTCGGGGTTGGTTTCGGCGACCGCGGTGATCGCGGGGCCGTCGAGCTCCTCTTGCGTGGGCTCGGCCAAAAAGTCGATGGCATATTGGGCGGCCACCATGGAGCCCTTGGCCAGTACCGACTCGTCAATCTTGTAGAAGCAAGAATGTTGGGCGTACGTGGCGCCAATCTGGGGGTTGCGCGTACCTACAAAGGCGAGCACGCCCGGTACGCGGCGCAGGTACTCCGAAAAATCCTCGCCCGAAAGCGTGCCGCGGTAATGGCCTTGACCGGTGGGGCCCAAGCACTTGATTACGGCCTGACGGCAGCGCTCGCTCGAGGCGGCATCGTTTTCGACCTTGTAATTGGCGATGGTGTAGTCGGTGAGCTCTGCCTCGGCGCCCAAGGCGGCCGCGGTATGCTCCACGATGCGACGCATAAGCTCCGGCATTTCCTCGTGGGTCGAATCGCCGTAGGTGCGCACCGTGCCGGCGAGGTAGGCCGTGCCGGCGATAACGTTGCGCGCGGTTCCGCCGTGCAGCTCGCCGACGGTAATGACGGCCGGCTCGTAGGGACTGATCTCGCGCGAAACGATGGTCTGCAGAGCGTTGACGATCTCGGCGGCAACCATAACGGCGTCGTGACCGCGCTGGGGCATGGCGCCGTGGCATGAGGTGCCACGCACGTCGATGCGGAACCAGTCGGTATTGGCCATGCGCGGTCCGGGCTCGCAGCTCACGGTGCCGGCGTCGACCTCACTCCAGATGTGCGCGGCGTAGGCGCCATCGACGCCGTCGAGCACGCCCGTGCCGATCATGAGTTTGGCGCCCTGGCCGTTTTCCTCACTGGGCTGGAAGACGATGCGGACTTCGCCGTGGATGTCGTCGGTCATATGGCGCAGGATTTGCAGCGTGCCGAGCATCATGGCGATGTGGCAGTCGTGGCCACAGGCGTGCATGCAGCCCTCGTTGACGCTGGCGAACTCCTCGCCGGTCTGCTCGGTGACGGGCAGGGCGTCGATGTCGGCGCGCAGCAGGATGCGGCGGCGTGGCGTGCCGTCCTCGCGGTAGGCATCCGGCGCGGTACCGCGAAGCGTTGCCACCAAGCCGGTCTTGAGCGGACGCTCGTAGGGGATATTCATGGCGTCGAGCTGGTTGGCGATGTCAGAAGTCGTGCGCTCCTCGGCGAGGCTCAGCTCCGGGTGCTTATGGAAGTGGCGGCGCTGCTTGATGATGTAGGGTTCAAACTCGGTAGCGATATCTTTGATGGCTGCGGTGACGTCGTCAGCCGCGCGAGCCTCGGTCGCCGCCATAATCTGCTGTGCCTTGGTCTTCGTCATGGTCGATTTGCTCCTTGCTGGGTTGATCGCAAAATCGTACAGGCTCTCTCCAGTATGCCACCTGCCGCTAGGGCTGGTAAAGTTGCCGTTTGCCGCTTGGGGTTTTGTTACAAGGGCGGGGGAGTACACTCGGGGGTGTTGAATTTCCTGCCAGAGATGGGGATGCCCATGCAACATATCGATCGGATTATCCGCTCCAAGAACGTCTTTACCGCGCAAGACGGCATCGATACCGCCCGCGAGCTGGCGATTGCCATCGCAGGCGACCGTATCGTCGCAGTCGGTGCGCCCGATGACGTGATCGCCGCCGCTCCTGCCGCCACGTCGGTTATCGACTACGGCGAGCAGTTTGTCTGCCCCGGCTTTCATGACGCTCATCTGCACTTCTTCCATACCTCGGTCGGTTCCTCGCCGTACATGCTCATGGATATGGGCACGTCCGAGGCGGCACTGGTGCAACATGCGCTCGAGTTTTCCCAGGACTTGCCCGACGACGCTTGGGTTGTGACGCAGGGCTGGCGCGATTACCGTTGGGACCCGCCCGAGCATCCTAGCAAGGCGTCGCTCGATGCGGCATTCCCCGATCGTCCCTGTGTTATGTATTCGGGCGACGGGCACACGCTTTGGCTCAACAGCCGTGCACTCGAGGCGCTCGGCGTCACGCGCGACAGTGAGCCGCCGGCGGGCGGCAGCTACGACAAGGACGCAAACGGCGAGCTCACGGGCATTGCTCACGAGGCGGCCGCTATGCAGCTGCTTCCGCGCTGCCTTGAGTGGCTGGGGGAGGATCGCATTGCAAGCGCTTACGCCGATCAAATGAGGCGTATGGCCGAGCAGGGCATCACCTCGATCTGCGACATGTCGCTCATGCCCATGCCGGGCTGCGATTTTATCCGCGACGACGTCTACGACAAGCTACAGGCAGCCGGCAAGCTGGGCATTCGAGCTCATCTGTTCCCCACGTTGCTGGATGACCAGTCGCGCTTAGAAGAACTGCAGATCCGCTACGCGAACAACGCGCTGCTTTCGGCGCCTGGTTTTAAGCAGTTCTTCGACGGCGTCTCGAGCGAGCACACGGCATATCTCACCGAGCCCTATACCAATCCGCGCTTCCCGGGCGACCAGGGCCGTCTGACAGTTCCCGCCGAGCGTATGCGTAAGCTGGTTCTGGCGGCTGCGGAGCGCGGCCACACTGTGCGTATCCACGTCATCGGCGACGGTGCGATTCATGCCGCGCTGGATATCTTCGAGGAGGCCGCCGACCTGTACGGCCTGCCCCAGCACGGCCATAACACGCTCGAGCACCTGGAGAACCTCCTGCCCGAGGACATCGACCGCCTGCGCAAGCTCAACGTGGTCGCCTCGAGCCAGCCCTGCCATATCACGCTCGACCCGGGTGGTCCGGAGCGCGACCTGGGCTTGGAGCGCAGCCGCATCATGTGGCCGTTTGCGACCTATAAACAGCGCGGCATTCGCCAAGCCTTCGGTACCGACAGCCCTATCACGCCTGTTACTAGCATGAACGTGCTCTACACGGCTATCACGCGCCAAGACCCCAAAAGCCACTGGCCCGAGGGCGGCTGGCTGCCGAGTGAGCGTATCGATGCGGCAACGGCTCTGCGCAACTACACCCTGGGCAGCGCCTATGCAGCGGGCGACGAGCAAAGCCTCGGCAGCCTGGAACCCGGCAAATACGCCGACCTGGTAGTCCTGGATCAAAACCCGCTCACCATCGACCCCCAAGAGCTCCAAGCCACCAAAGTCCAAGCCACCTATCTGGCAGGCAACCTTGTCTACGAGCGATAACCCTGCCTTGAATGTCAGTCGCGGCGAAATGGCTCCCAAAAAGCCCGTCACTGATTAGGACGGATCGGACTTTTCGCAAAGAGCCATTCTGCCGCGATTTTCAAGGCAATCCAGCCAACCGCTCTTATCTATGTATATAACTTGCGAAAGACCGCATATTTATGCATACAGGTTTGGTACTGTGCCGATGTACCCTTATCCCGAGCGTGCAAAAAGCGGAATATTCAGCATTTTGACCTACGCCGATGCCGCCACGAGACGCTTCAAGCTGCAAACTCTGTTGTTTTTTGAGCATCGATACAGTGCGGAGCGCATGTTGCCGCGTCGACTAGCAGTTTTATTCGCATCAGGATGCTTGCTTCCGGCGCTCGTAGGCAACAGTGGCGCTTTGAAAGCGTATGCAGCCCACCTGGTTTGCTGATTATTCGGAAAAATGCACGCTGCTTCCCAGGGGACCTGCCTACACCTCCTAGAAATGAACTCTACCTTCCTCGCATTGCCATTTTGCTGCACTGACTTTTTTGGATGCCGGGCTCGATAACGTTGACTCAGCTCCCGTGTGGCGCCGGAGGGGCGGGATATAAGGTTTATCGCGAGTTCCGCACGAGCCGAAGGCCACTTAATGTGGCCTTCGTGCGAGCAGGACTGCCCGAGCAGGAAACCTTATGCCCCGCCCCGCCGGAGCCACACGGGAGCCACCGCTAAGTTATCCCCCGGCATTCAGAAAATCTAAGTGCCAAAAAATAAGATTTTTTGACTCCGTGTTGTATAACCCGCCATTCGTGGGTACCATTCAACGCGTACGCAAACAAAAAGGGTTAATTCGCGTGGTATAACCGCGCGGCCCAAAAAGGAGGAGACAAGCATGTCGTCTTTGAAGCCGCTTGCAGATCGTGTTCTGGTCAAGCCCGACGAGGCCGAGCAGAAGACCGCTTCTGGTCTGTATATCGCCAGCAACGCTCAGGAGAAGCCGCAGCGCGGCACCATCGTTGCCGTTGGCGCCGGCAAGGTCAACGACAAGGGTGAGCGCATCCCCATGGACGTCAAGGTCGGTGACGTTGTCATCTACGGTAAGTTCGGTGGCAACGAGGTCAAGGTCGACGGCGAGAAGTATCTACTGATGCGCGCCGACGACATCTACGCCGTCGTCGAGGCCTAGTCTCGTCAGAATCTCTGATTCGTCTTTGAACGCGATCGTCGCATAGGACTCGGAAGCGGCGACGCGAGTCACATTTCTTTTGGAGGATTACCTACCATGGCAAAGAACATTACGTTCAACACCGATGCCCGCGCTAAGCTCGCCAAGGGCGTCAACACCCTGGCCGACGCCGTTACCGTCACCATGGGCCCCAAGGGCCGCTACGTTGCGCTGCAGCGCACGTTCGGTGCCCCGACCATCACCAACGACGGCGTTTCCGTCGCTAAGGAGATTGAGCTCGAGGACAACATCGAGAACATGGGCGCCCAGCTGGTGAAGGAGGTCGCCACCAAGACCAACGACACCGTGGGTGACGGCACCACCACCGCAACCCTGCTCGCTCAGGCCATCGTCAACGACGGCCTGCGCAACGTCGCCGCTGGCGCCAACCCGCTGGCCATCCGTCGCGGCATCGACAAGGCCGTCAACGCCGCCGTCGCCGAGATGAAGAAGCAGGCCAAGCCGGTCGAGACCAAGGAGCAGATTGCTTCCGTCGGTACCATCTCTGCCGGTGACCCCGAGGTCGGCGAGAAGATCGCCGAGGCCATGGAGGTCGTGGGCAAGGACGGCGTCATCACCGTCGAGGATTCCCAGACGTTCGACATCACCATCGACACCGTCGAGGGTATGCAGTTCGACAAGGGCTACGTCTCCGCTTACTTCGTCACGGACAACGACCGCATGGAGGCCGTGATGAAGGATCCGTACATCCTCATCACTGACCAGAAGATCTCTAGCGTCCAGGACATCATGCCTGTTCTCGAGGCTGTTCAGCGCGCTGGCCGTGGCCTGCTCATCATCGCTGAGGACATCGATGGCGAGGCTCTGCCTACCCTGGTCCTCAACAAGATCCGTGGCGCCCTTAACGTCTGCGCCGTCAAGGCCCCGGGCTACGGCGATCGCCGCAAGCGCATCCTCGAGGACATCGCCGTCCTCACCGGTGGCCAGGCTGCCCTGGACGAGCTGGGTGTGAAGGTCGCTGACATCACCGCAGATATGCTCGGTACCGCTAAGTCCGTCACCATCTCCAAGGACAACACCGTCGTCGTCGGTGGTGCTGGCTCCAAGGAGGCCATCGACGCTCGTATCGCTCAGATCAAGGGCGAGATGGAGAACACCACCTCTGACTTCGACCGTGAGAAGCTCCAGGAGCGCCTGGCCAAGCTCTCCGGTGGCGTTGCCGTCATCAAGGTCGGCGCTGCTACCGAGTCCGAGCTCAAGGAGATCAAGCACCGCGTCGAGGACGCCCTGCAGGCAACCCGCGCTGCTGTCGAGGAGGGCATCGTCGCCGGTGGCGGCGTCGCCTTCATGGACGCTGCTCCTGCGCTCGACGCCGTTGAGCTCGACGACCCCGAGGAGAAGATCGGTGTCGACATCGTCAAGAAGGCTCTGACCGCTCCGGTCGCCACCATCGCCAAGAACGCTGGCTTTGAGGGCGCTGTCGTGGTCGACAAGGTTGCCGAGCTGCCCGCCGGCCAGGGTCTCAACTCTGCCAACGGCGAGTGGGGCGACATGATCGAGATGGGCGTCCTCGACCCCGTCAAGGTCAGCCGCGTCACCCTGCAGAACGCTGCTTCTGTCGCCAGCCTGATCCTCATCACCGAGGCTACCGTCTCCGATGTGCCCAAGAACACTCAGCTTGAGGACGCTATCGCTGCTGCTACCGCTGGTCAGCAGGGCGGCGGTATGTACTAAGGCCGACAAGGTCTAGAACTCCCACCGGGAATCCGGGGGCGTGACGGGGGTTTCTCTCCGGAACGTCCTCGGACATGCAAAGAGGCTCCGCATCGCGCTTCGCGCTGCGGAGCCTCTTTGCGTCCTGCGGAATGTTCCGGAGAGAAACCCCCGTCACGCCCCCGGATTCCCTGCGTTTACGGCCTTGAGGTCGGCGTGGGCGGAGGACTTGGTTGTTGGGAATACGTGTCCCTTTCGCTGTTTCGCGGCTTTGCCGCGAAAGGCGCGTTACTTTGGGATGGGTGGGGAACGTGGTTGTTGCGGCAACTGATCCCCGCCACAAATTACCCTCGGCATACTTGCGCGAACGATTGCTCGTGCTACACTTGCAATTGCTGTTTCAGGGCGGGGTGTAATTCCCCACTGGCGGTAAATCGGGCGGTGTCAAAGGGACGCCGTGGCACAGGCGAGATGCCTACGACCGAGCCGATGAGTCCGCGACCCGTGTGTGCGTTGGTTCGCATGCCGGCTGAACTGGTGAGATTCCAGTACCAACGGTTAGAGTCCGGATGAAAGAGGCAGGTGATCTTATGTCTGAACAGTCGCAGCATATCCATTTTGAGAACACGAATAGGTGGAGCACCAAACAGCTCGTTACCATGGCGCTGATGTGTGCCTTGGGCGCCCTGTTTATGTACGTGCAGCTGCCTATCCTTCCTTCGGCGCCGTTTTTGACGTATGACCCGTCGCTGGTGCCGGCGATGGTGTGCGGTTTTGCGTATGGTCCTGGCGCCGGTACTGCTGTTGCCGCTATGGCGATTGTTATCCATGCGCTTACCACGGGCGATTGGGTCGGCGCACTTATGAACCTGGTGGCTACGCTGGGCTACATTCTGCCCGCGGCTATCGTGTACCAGAAGATGCATACCTATAAGGGTGCCGTGATTGGCCTAGTGTTCGGTGTCATTGCCGCTACGGCGCTGTCTATGGTCGCTAACCTTACCATTGGCGTATGGTTCTGGTATGGCTCGGTCGATGTGATCGCCCCGCTCATGATTCCTGCCGTGCTGCCGTTCAACCTCATCAAGACCGTGCTCAACTCGGTGTTGACGCTGGCGGTGTACAAGGCGGTCTCTAATCTCATTACGCCCAAGAAGGACCAGGTCAAAGGCCGCGCATGATTGAGTGTCGGGGCGTTTCCTTTAGCTATGACGGTGCCACACCGGCACTCGACGGCATCGATCTGAACATCGAGGATGGCGAGTTTTTCTGCATCCTCGGCGGAAACGGGTCGGGCAAGTCGACGTTCGCCAAGCATTTGAACGCGCTGCTGCAGCCCGATACGGGAACGGTGCGCGTCAACGGCATGGACGCGTCCGATCCCGAGCTGGTCTACGACATCCGCTCGACTGCGGGCATGGTGTTCCAGAACCCGGATGATCAGCTGGTGGCGACGCTTGTCGAGGACGATGTTGCCTTTGGTCCCGAAAACTTGGGCGTGCCATCGGCCCAGATCGCGCAGCGTGTGCGAGATGTGCTGAAGGCCGTGGGCCTGGTGGGCTTTGAGCGCCACGAGACCCATGCGCTCTCGGGTGGCCAAAAGCAGCGCGTGGCGCTTGCCGGCGTGCTTGCCATGGAACCGCGCGTGCTCATATTGGACGAGGCTTCCTCGATGCTCGATCCGCGTGGACGCAAGGGCCTCATGAAGGCTTGCCGCGCGTTGCACGCTCGCGGCATGACCATCGTGATGATTACGCACTTTATGGAAGAGGCCGCCGAGGCCGATCGAGTCGCGGTGTTTCAGGCGGGGCGCGTTGCCATGCTCGGTACGCCCGAGGAAATCTTGACGCGGGCGGACGAACTTGCGCAGCTCAACCTGGACATGCCGGAGTCGTGCCGTTTGGGCATGGCACTTCGTGCGAAGGGCGTACCCGTTTGCGCGCAGGTGCGCGAGGCGGATATGGTTGCCGAGGTTGCGCAGGCCTATACCGAGCGGAGCGGGGCAGGCACTGCGGGGCAGCCTTCCGCGTCCCAGTTGGAAATCGCTGACGGCACTGTTCCGGTAGACAACGAGGGCAACGCGTCGGAGCCCGTCATCGAGCTATCCCATGTTTCGTACAGTTATTCGCTCAGTCCGCGCGAGCGTCGCCGCCGGCATAAGCGCTCGGCCGTTGCGGGCAAATCGAGCAAACAGGCTCTCTGGGGAAACGACCCCAGCAGCCCGTGGGCGCTGCGCGATGTATCGCTGACGGTGCGTCGCGGCGAGTTCCTGGGCTTAGCAGGTCATACCGGTTCGGGTAAGTCGACGCTGGTCCAGCATCTCAACGGTTTGATTCGCCCCCAGGAGGGTTCCGTTTACGCGTTGGGGCTCGACCTGGCAAACAAGAAAGATGCCGCCGCGGTTAAGGCCAAGGTCGGCGTGGTGTTTCAATATCCCGAGCGTCAGCTGTTTGCCGAAACCGTGACGCAGGACGTGGCGTTTGGCCCGCACAACCTTGGCTTGTCGCAGGCCGAGGTCGCGCGCCGCGTTGAGTCATCGCTCGCGCGCGTGGGCCTCGACTTGGCCACGGTGGGCGACAAGAGTCCCTTTGAGCTTTCGGGTGGCCAACAGCGGCGCGTGGCGTTTGCCGGCGTGCTTGCCATGGAGCCCGAGGTCCTGGTACTCGATGAGCCCATGGCGGGGCTCGATCCGGCGGCGCGCAGTGATTTCCTGGAGCTCATCGATCGACTTCACCATGGGGGCCTGACCGTCGTCATGGTCTCACACAGTATGGATGACCTTGCCAATTGCTGCGATCGTATTGTCGTGATGAACGAGGGCGCGGTGTTTGCTGAGGGCACGCCCGCTCAGGTTTTTGCGCATGCGGATGAGCTTAAATCAATCGGCTTGGGTGTTCCCGCTGCCCAGCGCATGGCGTTGGCGCTCGCGGAAGCGGGCGTGCCGCTGCGTCGCGGCGGGCTCTATACGGTTGAGTCGTTGGCCGACGAGTTGGCAGATTTGCCGATCGGTCGCTCAGGCGGTTCTTCTAACGTCTCGGACAAGGCCAAATCCGAAACGGTCGCGCGAGAGGAGGGTTGCTGATGGAGGCGTTTTCGTTTGGCAGCTACTATCCGAGCGATAGCGCGATCCATCGCCTGGATCCGCGCACCAAGCTGCTCCTGGGCTTTGTGTTTTTGATCACGACGCTGACCGTCGGCGGCTTCCGCGGATTGGCCCCTGTCGCAATTTTCGTTGTGCTGATCTATGTCGTGTCCCGGGTGCCGGCTCGTCGCGTTCTGTCGTCGATGGCGCCGCTGCTGGCAATCGTCGTCGTGGTCGCGGTGCTCAACTTGTTTACCGATCAGAGTGGGCGCATCCTGTGGCAGCTCGGCTTTCTGCAGATAAGCGAGGGCTCGCTGCATTCCGCCGCTTTTATGACCTGCCGTCTGACCTTGATGATGGCCGGTATGAGCGCTATTACGCTCACCACACCGACACTCGATCTCACCGCGGGCTTCGAGCGCCTGCTCGCACCGTTTGCGCGTGTGGGACTTCCTGCGCACGAGCTCGGCATGATCATGGGTATAGCGCTGCGCTTTATGCCGCAGTTTGCCACCGAGATGAAGCAGACGGCCGATGCACAGGCAAGCCGCGGTGCACGCGTGACGGGCGGTCCGCTCGGCGGCGTGCGTGTGCTCGGCAGTGTGGCGATTCCACTGTTCACGGGCGTGTTCCGTCATGCCGAGACGTTGTCTGCCGCCATGGATGCCCGTTGCTATCATGGCGAGCAGGGCCGTACACGTCTGCATACGCTTGCATTTGGCCGCGGCGATGCGTTGGCGGCGGTGGTGACGGCGTTGCTGCTCATCTGCGTCATCGTCATCAATCTTCAACTTGTTTAGGCGCGATTCGAGCGCAAGAAAGGGGTCTCTATGACCGACAACGACCGCACGGCTCAGCTTGAGCGCGCCTGTTCGTATCTCAGGCGCATTCCGGCGTGGTATCTGGCCACGACCGATGTGGCCGATGGACATCAGCCTCGCGTGAGGCCGTTTTCGTTTGCCATGGTCGATGACGGTAAGTTGTGGTTTTGCACGTCGCGCGACAAGGATGTGTGGGCGGAGCTGAGTGCGAATCCCAAGTTTGAGCTCTCGGGCTGGAAGCCGGGGGAATGTTGGATCGTATTGACCGGCGAAGCCGCACTTGAGGACGACGCAGTTGCGAGCGACAAGGTGCGTCAAGCGGGTTTTAAGCACATGGTGGGCATCGGCGAGGAACACGAGAGTGCCAACGACGGCCGCCTTGCTTTCTTTTCGGTCCGCAACATTGCCGCGCGCTTCTGTGATATCGACGGCAGTGAGGAGCGCCTGGAGCTCTAGCTCACACCAACCAGGCTCTCAAACTGGCTAGTACAGGAGGAAACGTGGACGGATTGAATACGGTTTTGGAGTATCTGACGTCGGTGCCGGCGTGGTACTTGGCGACGAGTGTGGACGGGCAGCCACATGTACGTCCATTTTCGTTTGCTCAGATTCAGGACGGCAAGCTGTGGTTTGTGACGGCGCGCACCAAAGACGTGTGGCAAGAGCTGCTGCAAAATCAGCGCTTTGAGGCCACGAGTTGGTGGCCGGGCCATGGCTGGCTCATCTTGCGCGGGCGCGCCGGCTTGGATGACCGGGCTTTAGACGAAATGCGCGAAGCCGGGTGGAAGCATCTAGAGCGCCTGGGCGAGCACTATGAGGGGCCTAACGACCCCACGCTCGTCTTCTTTAGCGTCGAGGATCCCGAGGCTTTTATCTGCAATCACGACGAATGGGTGCCGGTCGAACTCTAGCCAACCGGCTCATCCTAACAACTTGGTTTTCGCATGGGCGGGCCCCGTATTGCCCGGCGCCGTTAGGAGCGTCGGTCAATACGGGGCCCGCTCTATTTGTCAATTCCTTCAAGCGAATGTGTCGGGAATGTTTCAATGCATGAATATGCAAGCCATTTACGTGTTAATGCATCTTTTGGTGCTAAAGTTTCAACCCACTTCATAACGACCGCTGCGAAATGCGCATCGGTGCATAAATCGCAGACAAGGAGTCTGATATGTCTTTGAAGGTTGGAATCGTCGGCGCGGCTGGATATGCCGGCGCCGAGCTCATTCGCCTCGTCCTCGGTCATCCCGAGTTTGAACTTGCTGCCATTACGTCCAACGCCGATGCCGGCCAGCCGCTGTCTGCGGTGTATCCGAGCTTTGCTGGCGTGAGCGATCTGGTTTTCACCACGCATGACGCCCCCGAGCTCAAGAGCTGCGATGCGGTTTTTCTTGCCGTGCCGCACACGGCTGCCATGGCACAGGTGCCCGCGCTGCTTGCATCGGGCGTCTCCTGCTTTGATCTTTCGGCCGATTACCGTCTGAGCGACGCGTCTGTCTTTGAGACATGGTATGCCGCCGAGCATACGAGCCCCGAGTTGCTCAAGACGCGTGCCTTCGGTCTGCCCGAGCTGTTCTGCCAGGACTTGGAGACCGCCGCATCCGACCATGCCGACGGCAAACCCGTGTTGGTCGCCTGCGCCGGCTGCTATCCCACCGCAACGAGCCTTGCCGCCGCGCCCGCCGTGCGCGCGGGCTGGGTGGCCGAGAACGGCCCCGTGGTCGTCGATGCCATTAGCGGCGTGACGGGCGCGGGTAAGTCCTGCAACGCCCGCACCCATTTTTGCAGCGCCGACGAGAACTTGGAGGCCTACGGCGTGGGCAAGCATCGCCACACGCCCGAAATCGAGCAGATCTTGGGCCTAACCGATCGCGTCGTCTTTACCCCGCACCTGGCACCGCTCAAGCGTGGTCTGCTCTCTACGGTGACGCTGCCGCTCACGCCGCGGGCTATCGACTCCCTGGCTCTTGAGGATGTTGTCGACTATTACAAGCAGTTCTACGCCGGTCGCACCTTTGTGCGCGTGCTCGATGCCGACCAGCAGCCCAAGACGGCTTCGGTCGTCGGCACCAACGCCGCCCAGATTGGCCTCGCGCTCAACAAGCGCGCGGGCGTGCTGGTGGCGACGGGTGCTATTGACAATCTGTGCAAGGGCGCTGCGGGCCAAGCAGTCCAGTGCGCCAATATCGTCTTTGGCTTTGACGAGCGACGAGGCTTGCCCACAGTGGCGTGCCCGGTGTAGCACATTCGATTGTTAACGATTTGGTAGTCGGGCATCGAGTGGGGCGCCACTCTTAAGCTGGTCTCATGATCACGACTGGTATGGCGCACCAACCGATGTCCGTTTTTTTGTTTGACATAAGGAGTCATAAAGACGATGAATACCGAGCTGTTTGATATCAAGATTCGCGCCGTCGAGGGTGGCGTTACGGCTGCGGCTGGTTTTAAAGCTGCAGGCATTCACGCTGGGTTCCGCAAGAACCCCGAGCGTCTGGATTACGCGCTCGTCGTGCCCGATAAACCCTGTCCCGGTGCCGGCGTGTTTACCACCAATCGCTTTTGCGCGGCGCCCGTGCAGGTGAGCCGTGCCAACCTGGGCGGTGCCGACAAGGGCTACGGTATCATCGCCGGTGTTTCGGTCAACTCTGGCAATGCCAACGCCGCCACGGGTGAGACCGGCCTTGCATGCGCGCGCGAGACGTGCAGCATCGCATCGCAGGTCATCGGCTGCGAGCCCCAGCAGATTCTGGTTGCCTCCACGGGTGTGATTGGCCAGATTCTGCCGATCGACACGTTTGAGACCGCCATTCCTGCTGCCTACGAGGCGCTCTCCGCCCACGGTGGCGCCGATGCCGCTCGCGCCATCATGACGACCGACACGCACTCCAAGGAGTACGCCGTATCCTACGTCAGTGAGGCTGCGGGTCATGCGGGCAACACCTATACGGTGGGCGGCATGTGCAAGGGCTCGGGCATGATCATGCCCAATATGGCCACCATGATCGCGGTCATCACCACCGATGCCCCCGTCGAGCCTGCGGCACTTCATGCCCTGCTGCTCTCGACCGTCAAGCAGACCTTCAACAAGGTAACGGTCGATTCCGACACCTCGACCAACGACACCTGCATCATGCTTGCCTCCGGCGCCGCTGCCGCAGATGCCGAGCCTATCGTCGAGGGCTCCGATGCCTTTGACGAGTTGGCATTTGCCGTGCACGAGGTGTGCGAGAGCCTGGCGCGCAATATCGCCGCCGATGGTGAGGGCGCATCCAAGCTTGTTACGGTCAACGTTACCGGCGCCGCCAACGACGAGGAGGCCGATATCGCCGCCCGTGCCGTTGCCAACTCGCCGCTCGTTAAGACCTGCATCGCCGGCCACGACTGCAACTGGGGCCGCGTTGCTATGGCGCTTGGCAAGTGCGGTGTGAAGTTTAATCAGGAAGACGTTTCCATCGACATGATGGGCATGCCTGTCTGTCGCGATGGTCTGACTGTTCCCTTTGACGAGGACGAGGCTCTACGACGTTTTGAGGCGCCCGAGATCGTGATCTCGGCCGACCTGGGCGCGGGCGACGCGGCGACCACCGTGTGGACTTGCGACCTCACGCACGAGTACATCTCCATTAACGGCGACTACCGTTCCTAGATTCCAGGCACGCTGCGCATCTTGCCGCGATTGCGGACAGCGGAGCACGGCGCGATAACGATACGAAAGACGAGGCAGATTATGAAATTCGCACGCGATTGTCGTTCGAACGAATCCAACGAAGCAACCGCGCAGCTGCTGTTCGAAGCGCTGCCGTGGATTAAGAACCTGACCGGTAAGACGGTTGTTATCAAATATGGCGGAGCCGCCATGGTTGATGAGCAGCTGCGCCGCGACGTGATGAGCGACATCGTGCTGCTCAAGATCATCGGCATGCGCCCTGTTATCGTGCACGGTGGCAGCAAGGCCATCAACGAGGCGCTGAGCCACTACGACATCCCCGTCGAGTTTAAGAACGGCCAGCGCGTGACCACGCCGGCGACTATGGATATCGTGCGCGAGGTGCTGGGCGGCAAGGTTAACCAGGAGCTGGTTGCCGCCATCAACCACCACGGCAACCTGGCCGTGGGCGTGTCGGGCAGCGATGCTGGCACGCTCATCGCCGAGCCGCTCGACCCCGAGCTCGGTCGCGTGGGCAAAGTGACGCACGTTAACACCGACTATATCGAGCGCTTACTCGATAGCGAGTACATCCCCGTTATCGCTACCGTCGCGGCGGGGGAGGACGGCGGTTTCTTCAACATCAACGCCGATACCGCCGCCGGTGCCGTTGCGGCAGCGCTCCACGCGCACAAGGCGATCTTTTTGACCGACGTCGACGGCCTGTACAAGGACTTTAGCGATAAAGACTCACTCATCTCCAACCTAACACTCGACGAGGTTAACGAAATGCTCTACGGCGGCGAGGTCGATAAGGGCATGATTCCCAAGCTGCGCGCGGCCGTCGATGCGCTTGCCGGCGGCGTATTTCGCGCTCACATCATCAACGGCACCACGCCGCATTCGCTGCTGCTGGAGCTGCTGACCGATGCCGGCGTCGGCACCGTGATCCATTCCACCGAGACGGCTTACGAGTTCGATACGCATCCGCATCCGCTTTCGACGTTTGCTGCGCGTCTGACCGAGAACCTCGACGAGGTCGAGAAGCTTCAGACGGTCTAACTGACCCGCAGCCGCCCCATTTCTGCACCCATAGGCCTGCGCCGTCCGGCGCTCAACGAAAGGCATCCCATGTCACTTGCAGCTCAGCAATCGCTTGAATCCCATTACGTTATGCATACCTTTGGCCGCTCTCCGGTCGAGTTTGTCGAGGGTCACGGCATGAAGCTCACCGGCGACGATGGTCGTGAGTACCTCGACTTTCTTGCCGGCATCGGCGTGTGCAGCCTAGGTCATGGCGACCCGGCTGTGCTCTCGGCGCTCGAGGCACAGACCAAAAAGCTCATGCATGTCTCCAATTACTTCTACATCGAGCAGCGTGGACAGGTCGCGGCGCTGCTGTCCAAGCTTGCCAACGACGACTTAGATGGTGCACGCGTGCTTGCCGATGCCATTGCCGCCGGCGATGAGACCACGGCAGCTGCTCTTGGTGCCCCGGCTGCGGATGAGCAGGTTTGGGAGACCTTCTTTGCCAACTCCGGCGCCGAGGCCAACGAGGGCTCGATGAAGCTCGCGCGCCTGTACGCCAAGCGTGCCGGTAACGGCGGCAACACTATCGTGTGCATGCGCGGCGGCTTCCACGGCCGTACGCTCGAGACCATTGCCGCCACCATGCAGGATTGGCTGCAGGATAGTTTCCGCCCGCTGCCGGGTGGCTTTGTGGCCTGTACGCCCAACGATATCAATGAACTGCGTGCGATCTTTAAGCAGCTGGGGAGCGAAATTTGCGCCGTGATGCTCGAGCCGATCCAGGGTGAGAGTGGCGTGCACCCCATGACCGAGGAGTTTATGGCGGCAGCGCGCGACCTGGCACACGAAGTGGGCGCCGTGCTTATAGCCGACGAGGTCCAGTGCGGCATCTTCCGCTCCGGCAAGCCGTTTGCATTCCAAACCTATGGCGTGGAACCCGACATCATGAGCCTTGCCAAGGGCATTGCCGATGGCGTGCCCATGGGTGCCGTCGTAGCAAAGAAGGAGATTGCCGACGTGTTTAAGCCGGGCGACCACGGCTCGACCTTTGGCGGTAGCTGCTTGGCTGTCGCGGCGTGCGCCGCGACGCTCTCCGCGCTCGTGCGCGGCGATTATGCCGACCATGCTGCCAAGGTAGGCGCCTATATGGAGGCAAAGCTCGCCAAGCTGCCGAACGTGACCGAGGTGCGTGGCCGCGGCTTGATGCTCGGCTGTGATCTGGACGATACTGTGGGTGATGCACACGACGTTGTGGCCCGTGCATTGGGGGCTGGTGCCGTGATTAACGCTACGGGTGCTCATACGCTGCGTTTCCTGCCGCCGCTCGTGTGCGAAGAGGCCGACGTGGACAGCCTAATCGAGATCCTGGCGGGTGTCTTGGGCTAACGCGGCGCAATAACTCAATTTGGACCGGGTTCCGGACTGCGGATGTGCCATATGCGGCACGATTCGGCGGTCTGGAGCCCGTTTTGCCTTAGATTTGCTAAGGCGGGGAGACCTGCTGGTCAAAAAGCATCAAATATGAGTACTGTTACCGATTTGGTAGCAGCAATTTTGGACTAATAAGGCCAGATAGCTAGTCGAAATGGTCGCGCGCGCAGACGTGGTGTAAGAGTGTCCTGAGGTCCGTCGCTGCAAGTCCCGATGTTACTCCTTCTTGAGGCCGTGCTTCTCGACTATCTCGTCCACTATCTCCCTGGCGCGCCGCCCGAGCGCGCGGCGCCTCC
>DBFEIO010000003.1:0-39399 GCA_048330275.1 Collinsella sp. | reverse complement strand
GCGCGGGGCATGGGGCACGGGCGGGCGCTCAAGGCCGTCGCGAGGAAGCGGCTCAGGGCGATATACGCCGTGATGCGCGACCGGGTGCCCTACCGGGAGTAGCCCCGACGGTTGACAAAACTATAGGAACACCCAATGAGTGCTAGAGCAGGTTCTCCTGTACCCATGCGATGATGTCACTCGATTCGTAGAGTGGTTTGCCGTCGATGAATAGGCAAGGAACCTGGCGCTTTCCGCCGACGGCGATGAGTGTCTGCTCGGCATCGGGGTCGGTCGAGATATTGCGCTCGGGGATGGTCACGCCGTTATCGGCCAAAAAGCGCTTGACCTTTATGCAATACGGGCAGCCGGTCATAACGTAGAGCACGAGTTCGTGATCAGTAGCCATGGTGTCTCCAATCGGTTGAGGTTTCGGTTGAGATACCCAAAGCCGCCGCGGTCTATGCGCGAGCAAGCGATGACTCGATGGCCTGGACCAGAAACGCTGTTGCCCCGGTGCCGCAGGGCTTGTCGTAATAGTCAACAAAGCGCTGGTCGGCAAGATAGCCGCGGGCGAGGCCCAGATACGCTTCGTCTTGGGGCTCGCATCCCCAGTTGAGGCCAATCCAACGACGGTGCATTGCGACAAGCTTGCGCGCCTCGCTTCCATCCGGTTCGCCGTCGCCCATGGCGATCGAGAGCTGGCCCAGAATAGCGCGTTCAAGTTCCTTCATGTCGTTCCATGTCTCGGGGTCCATGTCCAGCAGTGCCTCGTTTGCTGCATCGATGGCCGCGTCGCCATAGCGCGCCCGCGCCTCGGCACCGTAGCGCTCCTCGTTTTCCTGCACGGTACGCCAGCGCTCTAGTTGCGGCAGCACGGCGCCCATGAGCGAGACGGCTTCGTCGAGCGACATACCGGTGTTTTGTGCCAGGCGCGGGGCGCAATCCTCAATCATGGCCTCCATCGTGGTCTCGTAGGTGTACTTGCCGTGGTCGTAGCACCACTTGCAGTAATGGTCGGTCGTTGCGCCGTGAGCATCGGTGCCGCAGTCGTCGGGCGTGAGTATCATGCCGCAGCTCTGGCAATAGTGCTCGGGCATTTCGAGCAGGTGGGACAGCGGTTCTCCGGTTATGGCGGCAATGAGCTTCATCATGTCGATGCCCGGTGTGACTTCGCCGCGTTCCCAACGGCTGACGGCTTGGCGTGTGACGAAGAGCTTGGCGGCGAGTTGCTCTTGGGTAAGATGATGGGCGCGACGGACAGCAATGAGCTTTTCTGCGAAGGCCATAACGGCTCCTTTCTGCTGGTTGTTGGCTTTAAGCATACGCGGCGGCAGGTGCCCTTCCAAGCAACCGTTGGTTGCGCGACGGGGGCTGCGGCGAAGAATTGCGTACAACGTCCCACGCCTCCATGCCGTACAATGACCGGCATGGAACCTATTGCACACATACATACCGATCTGCCGCAGAAGTTCGGCATTCCGCGCAACAGCTTTTTGGCGCCCCATTTGCAGGGACGCATCGTCTTTGAACCGGAATTTGCCTCCAACGCAGCAGTTGAGGGTCTGGATTCCTTCTCTCACCTATGGCTGCTCTGGCGCTTCGAAAACGGCACGCCCGGCGGCACGGCTAAGGACATAGCCGCCGATGCCAAAAAGCAGGACAGGTCCGGAACTAATGCCAAGTGGTCGAAAACCGTGCGTCCGCCGCGTCTGGGCGGAGCCGAGCGTGTGGGCGTCTTTGCCACGCGCAGTCCGTTTCGCCCTAATCCCATCGGTCTCACCTGCGTCAAGCTTGATCGTGTCGAGCTCACCGACGATGGTCCCATCATCCATGTGTTGGGGGCCGACCTGCGCGACGGCACGCCCATCTACGACATTAAGCCCTACATTCCGTTTGCGGATTGCCACCCGGATGCGACCGGCGGCTGGATTGAGGATGCGCCGTGGCAAGAGCTCGACGTCGAGTTTCCGCAAGCGCTGCAGGATATGGTCCCGCCTACAAAGCTTCCTGGCTTGGTTGAGGTTCTTCGCCAGGATCCGCGCCGCGCGGGCAGCAAGCACGAACCAAACCGTGTTTATCACTTGGCCTTCGCCGAGCTCGACATATCTTTTACGGTCGATGAAACCCGGCTAACCGTAGTCGCCGTCAACGACGCGCAAGACTAATCAGCCATTCGTCCGCACCCGTCAAATTAAGAGCCAAACCCCATGCCAAAACCGCCCATGCTGGTGGACAATAACGCCTACCAAAACAATCCGCTTTGCATGGGAGCTCAGCATGAAATACGACTTTACTTCGCTTATCGACCGCCACGGCATGGACGCCATCGCCGTTGACTCCTGGGGCGAGATTCCCGGCATGGCTCCGAACGCACCCGACGAGGGCTTCGACCGCATTCCCATGTGGGTGGCGGACATGAACTTTGCCACGGTGCCCACGGTCCAGGAGTACATCATTCAGCGCGCCCAGCACCCCATGTTTGGCTATTTCAATCCGCGTCCCGAGTACTTCGACCGCATCATCGAATGGCAGAGCCGCCGCAATGGCGTTGAGGGCTTGGCGCCGGAGCATATCGGCTACGAAAACGGCGTACTGGGCGGTGTCGTGTCGACGTTGCGCGCATATGTCCAGCCGGGCGATGCGGTGCTGGTCCACAGTCCCACCTACATCGGCTTTACCAAGTCCATCGAGGCCGCGGGCTATCGCATTGTCCACAGCCCGCTTAAACTCGACGACCAGGGCGTGTGGCGCATGGACTTTGAGGACATGGAGCGAAAGCTCGCCCAAAACCATATCCATGCCGCCGTGTTCTGCTCGCCGCACAATCCCTGCGGCCGCGTATGGGAGCGCGACGAGATCGAGCGCGCCATGGATATCTATCGCCAGCACGATTGCGTGGTGATCTCGGATGAGATTTGGTCCGATATCATCCTGCCGGGTCACAAGCATATCCCGACGCAGTCGGTGAGCGAGGATGCCCGCATGCGCACGGTTGCCCTCTATGCGCCCAGCAAGACGTTTAACCTGGCGGGCCTGGTCGGCAGCTACCACATCATCTATAACGAGACGCTGCGCGACCGCGTGTGCGCCGTGTCCAACAAGACGCACTACAACGAGATGAACGTCCTCTCCATGCATGCGCTTATCGGTGCCTACCAGCCGCAAGGCTACGAGTGGGTTGATGAGCTCAATGAGGTCATCGAGGGCAACGTCGACTACTTCTGCAATTACGTGGACAAGCATTTTGCGGGCGTGTCCTATTCGCGTCCGCAGGGCACCTACATGGTGTTTCTGGACTGCACCGAGTGGTGCCGCGAGCATGGCCGCGATATTCAGTGGCTGCTCGACGAGGGCGCTCGTGTGGGCGTGGGGTATCAGGACGGCCGCCCGTTCCACGGGCCCTGCCACATTCGCGTGAATCTGGCACTGCCCCTTTCGCGGGTAAAGGAGGCGTGTGAGCGCCTGGACCGCTACGTTTTTGGGGTATAGGGGGGCGCTCGATTCGAGTGCTGCCCCATGCGCCCACGCCGTCAAAATGCGTGGGCGCATGGGGCGCAGAGGGTAGCGAGCGCGTTTTTCGCATTCGCTACTTTTCCTGAATCTGCTTGCCGCAAAGATGCTCAATTGAAATCTCGTAGAGTTGGACGCCCTTGATGTCTTTGGCGATTTCTTCCTCGACTTCTTCGGCAGAAGGGTAGTACTTAAGCGCGAGCTGGCGGACTTTGTCCTCGATAAACGCGGGCGCTTCATCTACCAGGCGGCAACGGCCAAAGACCACAGTGCTCATGACGTAAGGAGCCCAGTCGCCGTCCTTGTACCACTCGTTGCCGTAAACGGTAAAGCAGACTTTATCGTCACGCCTGAGCGAATCGACCTTGTGGCCGGCCTTGGCGCCATGGAAATAAATCTTGTCGTGCTCGGCGTCAAAGAAGTAGTTGACGGGAATGGCATAGGGGTAGCCATCATCGCCGTTGACGGCAAAGACGCCGCGCTTACAGGTGGCGAGCAACTCGCGCGCTTCCTCGTCAGTGATGGCGCGTTTCTTTCGACGTAAGGGCCTAAACATCGTTGGCTTCCTTTCTGGCTGTGCATGGTGGTTGAGCACAAACTATAGCGAAACGGATCCGTATTTCTTGATGCGGGCGAGTATGTTTTTGAGCTTGTTAAAGTCGAGCGGTTTGGGCAGATGGGCGTTCATACCGGCATCGTGTGCCGCCTTGGCGTCCTCGTTGAAGGCGTTGGCAGTGAGCGCGATGATGGGGATGTCGGCTGCATCGGCCTTTTCGCTCAGACGAATCGCGCGGGTTGCCTCGTAGCCATCCATGCCCGGCATCATGATGTCCATCAGGATCGCATCGAAGCTGCCGGCGGGACGACTAACGTATAGGTCGACTGCTTTGTTGCCGTCGGCGGCGCGCGTTACGACGATGCCTTCGCTTTCGAGTAGAGCCTGGGCAATTTCGGCATTGAGCTCGTTGTCTTCTGCCAAAAGGACGTTCATGCCGGCAAGCGAGCAACTGTATGTCTGCTTGGACGCACGTTCTTTTGCCTGAGGGTTCTTGTCGATATCGAGCGGTATCTGGACGTTGAACGTGCTTCCCGCGCCAACCTCACTCGAAATCTCAATCGTGCCGCCCATCATATCGATGAGCGATTTGACGATAGACATGCCAATGCCGGTTCCTTGGAACTTGCTGCGCGCATCGTCGCCTTCCTGGGCAAACGGCTCGTAAATGTGCGTCAAAAACTCGGGCGTCATACCAATGCCGGTATCCGAGACGCTAAAGCAAAACACGGCGTGCTCGTCGTCGACCGGTTTGATGGTCGATGAGAACGTGACGGTGCCTCCGTGCTTGTTGTACTTGATGCTGTTGTCGAGCAGGTTGACAAGGATCTGCCGAATATGGGTGGGGCTGCCGATCATATATTGGTCGACAGCGTAGGGCTCGCTGGTGTCGAGCATGGTTATGCCGCGGTCCGATGCGCGGAGCTTGCACAGTACGAGCGCATTGTCGCACAGCTCTTTAAGGTTGAATGATTCGTGCTCGAGCGTCACTTTGCACTCCTCGATCCTGCCCATCTCGAGGATGTCGTTAATCAGTGACAGCAGGTGATTGGCGGCAACGCGCGCCTTGGCGCGGCTTTCGCGGGCGACCTGCATGTCGCCTTCTCTCAATTCCTCAATTTCGATAAGGCCCAGGATGCCGTTGAGCGGCGTGCGGATGTCGTGGCTCATGCGCGTAAGGAAAGCGGTTTTGGCGGCGTTGGCGGCATCAGCTTTCTGCCGTTCCTCCTGTGCGCGGTAAAGCGACCAGACAAGGATGGCGATGCTGGTGAGCAAGATGCAGATGATAACAGTCGCAATGGCGGTGCGGTTACGATAGAAAAACTGGAACGTGTCCGATTCTTGCGCCGAGTACGATGTGGGGAAATAGCTGTTTGCAGAGAGCGATTCACCTGCATTGACGATGCCCTTATTGATGATTCCCAGCAGCTCGGGCTTGCCGCGCGAAATTAAACACGATAGCTGCGCCGTGTTGGTGAGTTCCTGTGTTTCGAAATCCTCGATGTCGTAGGTGTCGCGGAGAGTTTCCAGGCGCGTGCTGGGGACAATGATGCAACGTGCCTTCCCCTCATTGAGGGCTTTGAGCACCTCGCCGTCATTCGAGTACTCGGTTACTGTTGCGTTCGGGAAGAGACTTTCGAGCTCAAAACGGTTAACGATTGTGCTCTTTGTACAAGCGATGTTCTTAAGGTCGCTGTTCAGGTTTTTGCCACTGTGAATGGCGGTCAGCGAAACCGTTCCCATCGAGTTTGACTGGATGACTCCTGTCTGCTCGGCGAGCCAGTAGTCGCGAAACAATGGCAGGGCGACATCGATGGTTCCGTTGGAAAGGGCTTTGATCATTTGCCTGTTGTTCGAGAGTGCGATTGTTTTGACCGTAATACCAAACTTGTCGCGCAACGTCGTTGCAAGCGAGGCGAGCGATCCTTCCATCTCGCCGTCGTCATTTTGCGTGCAGTAGGGAAGTTGGTTTTTAAGATAGCCGAGCGTGATGGTATTGCCGTTTGCTTTGAGCCAGGTGGTCTCGGGGCCGGTGAGCGATGACGAGCCACTGTTTTGGGTCGAGTAACTCGATTTGACTTCCTCGTTATAGCGCGGGTTATCGCGGGCGATGGTCGTCATGGCGGCGTTGATGTCGTTCATCAGATCGGGGCGGCTTTTGGGAACGGCAAAATAGTAGTCGCTCGAGCCTACGTAGAACATGGGTGACGCATCGGGCGACGAAATGGTATCGTTCATGATGACGGCGTCGACCTCGCCGTCTGCAAGCGCCTCAAAGAGGGCGCTGCCGGTGTCGATTTCTTTATAGGTGCAGGTGACGCCTTCGTCGGCGAGCCACTGCTGGCCGACGATAGTTTGCATAACGCCAGAGTTGCAGCCGATGGTGAGGCCTTGGAGCGCCTGGGGGTCACCCTTGGCCAGATCGTCGCGGTCGGGCCTGGCGTAGATGTAGTAGCGCTCGGTGCCCTCGGGGTTCGAGGAAAAGAGCAGCTTCTGCTCGCGTTCTGCCGAATACGAGATGTTGGGCATGAGGTCGATTTCGCCTGCTTCGAGCATGTCCATAAGCTCGGAGAAGGTGCCGCTAACGTATTCGTATTGCCAGCCCTTTGTGTAATACGAGAGGGTCTGGAGGTACTCGTAGCCCCACCCCGAGAGTCGCTCGCCCGGCATGCCTTCCTGGAAGCCTTTGTTGTTGACGAGCCAGCCAACGCGGACCGTCTTGACCTGCTGGTCGGAGTCGGCGGCAAAGGCGGGGGCGGGCATGACGGCGCTCAGTATGGCGAGCGCGGCAAGCGCGACGGCCAGGGTGCGATATAGAGCCAAGCGAAGGACGGCGGAAGGTTTCACATGAAATCCTATCGAGTTGAGACAGTTTCGCATAAGGATACCAGCTCAGCCTGCCCATTCAGCCGCCGCACCGCTAAACGGTTAGGTAGTCATTGGGTGTTCCTATAGTTTTGTCAACCGTCGGGGCTACTCCCGGTAGGGCACCCGGTCGCGCATCACGGCGTATATCGCCCTGAGCCGCTTCCTCGCGACGGCCTTGAGCGCCCGCCCGTGCCCCATGCCCCGCGCCCTGCAGGCCCGGTAGTACTCGCCGTAGCGCCCCGAGGACCTCACCAGGCTGTTGCACGAGAAGATCAGCAGGGACTTGAGCCTCGCGTCGCCGCGCCTGGACGCCCTGACCGACCTCACCGACGTTCCGGAGCTCCTCACCCTCGGGGCTATGCCGCAGTACGAGGCCAGGTGGTCGTGGTCCGGGAACCTCCCGATGTCGACCGACACCGCGAGCTGCGCCGCGGTCCTCGGGCCGATGCCGGGCACGGTGAGCAGGCACGCGTAGGTCTCGTCGCCCTCGAGCAGCGCCGCCGTCTCGGCCTCGAGGGCCCCGGCCTCGTCGAGGGCCTCCGATATCCGGGCGGCCAGGAACCTGACCTGCCTGTTCTCGGCCTCGACGAGCGCCGGCGGGGGCGCGGTGGAGGCGGCCGCGGCCTCCCCGGCGGCCTCGGCCCGCGGGCCCCCGGCCCCGGAGCGGGCGATCCCCCACGCCCCGCCGAACCCGGCGAGCAGCTCCAGCCACCGCCGGTCCGACAGGTCGACCGCGGCCTCGAGGGCCGGGCAGGACTCGAGCAGCACCGCGCGCAGGCGGTTCTTGTCCCTGGTCGCGCAGGCGACGACGTGGTCGCGCTGCGACGAGAGGGCGCGGGCGGCCTCGAGGGCCTCGCCGCGGCCCGGGACCCCCGACAGGGAGTCCGGCACGCCCAGGGCGGTCCGCGCGATCACCGCGGCGTCGCGCTCGTCGGTCTTGGCCTCGCCGGCGAACAGGCCCGCGGCGCGGCTGGCGGCGAGCCCGGGCAGGTGGGCGACCCCGAGCCCCGCGGCGCGGGCCCGCCTCACGGCGAGGGACCCTATGTTGCGGAACTGGTCGACGACGACGAGCGTGCCGGCGGGCGCGGAGGCGAACAGCGCGTCGAGCTCGGCCTCCCTGTTGCGGACGGGGGCGCTGGCCAGCACCTCCCCGTCGCGGTCGACCAGGCAGGCCCAGTGCGATGACTTGCCGACGTCCAGGCCGAGCACGGCCGCGGGCCTGGTGGATGGCGCTTTCACGGTGGTATCCTTCCGGTAGTCGTTCGACCGGATGGCCTCCCCCTCGGCACTCACATTACCAGCCGCGGCACCTGCCCGGCACTTTCCTATCAGCCGTCGGGGGCGGCGCGTCCCGCGCCGGCAGCACCCAACGGGCCCTCTCGGGGGCAGGGACGTTCGGCCGTGCGCGGGCGCCCGGTCGGCGGCCCGTTCTGGGCGCGCCTCAATCGTAGCCCGAGACGGTCCCGGGCTGACAATTTCGACTGTAATGGACGTACTTAAATGAGTGCCTGCAGAATGAGAGTGGATAATCTCTCGTTTTAGGCGTGTTTCTTCGTCAAAAGTGGGAGATTATCCACTCTCATTAGGTGGCACTTGGGGACGTTCCTTTTTTGCCAGCACCTGGGGACAGTCCTTGTAATCGTTGGGGAGTGGTTACTTGCTCGCGAACAGCCAGATCAAGATGATCACTAGAACTACGGCGACGATGCAGACGATGGCGCCGGTGAATTTGATGCGTGAGTCGCGGGTACGCTCGCGCACCGCGTCCTCGGTGGCCTCGAGCTGGGCGACTTCTCGCTCGGTCTCGGTGTGTTCGGCATTGTCTCGGGCCAAGGACCCTGCAAGCGACTCGGTGATCTCTGGGTGGTCGTGCACCTCGGTCGCCTGTTCGATGATCGACTGTGCATGTGCGGCATCTGCTTGGGCGTTGGCGATGGTCTGCTCCTGGTCGCGGCGCGCCTTGTCCTCGGCAGCGATCTTCTCGCGCAGTTCGCGCTGACGAGTCGCGGCGGCGGTCTTCGCCGTCTGCAGCTCGTCGCGCGCGGCATCGGCTTCGGTCGTCACGGCTTGGTGCGCGCGTTTTGCGTCGGCGATAGGGGCTTGAGCCTGCTCGACGGCCTGCTCGGCTGCGGCAAGCGAGTGCTCAAGGTCGGCGGTGATGCGCGGGACATCTTCTTCGGCTTTACGCAGGGCATCTGCCGTGTCGGAAATCTGCATCGAGAGCTCGCTGGTGCGCACCGTATAGTTGGCGGGATTTGCCGAGGGATTGCGTTGCAGCTCGGCATACTCATGACGCAGCGTCTCGAGCTGGGCGCGCGTGGCGTCGACGGTTTGTTGTGCGGCGGCAATGCCGGCGTCTCGCTCTGCCTTCACCTTGTCGCGGATGCGCTTGGAATCCTCAAGACGTCGAACGAGGCGGTTGCCGGTCTCGCGTGAGCTCGCCTCGCGGGCCTCCACGGCGTCGAGCGCGGCCTTCAGGCGGAGCTCAGTCGCGTCATCCTCTGTCTTCATTTGTTCGAGCTGACCCTTGAGCTCTGTCGCTTTGGAGGCGTGGACATCACGGTCAATCTCGGCGACCGCTGCAGTCTTTTGGGCCGTGGCAATCGCCTGGCGCTGGTCGGCGACGATTTGGTCGTAGCGGCCTGCGATATCCTGGCGCGTCTCGAGTTCCTCGGCCTGATCGGCAATGCGCTGCTCAAGTTCGGCCAGGTGGGCGCGGGCATCGGCAAGTGCCTTTTTCGCGGCGTTCATCTCGCGCATGGCCGAGGCGCCCTGGGCGATAAAGGTGCCCACGGCGTTCGCAGTGTTCGAGACAGCGGTCCCCAGATCGCGGCTCGCGGCGGGGGAGTGCGGGGCAGTCGGGCGAGCGGTGTCGGCAGCGTCCGCATCGGCAGTCTGCGGCACGGCGATATTGCCGGTACCGCCTTCGATCACAGAAAAGCCTGCTGCGTGCGGGTCGACCGCATCGGTGCCAATCGTGGGATGCTCGAGCTGCAGAAACGAGGGCATGGTGCTGCCCTGGTCGGCAACCGGAGTCTCGCCGGGTACGAAGGTCGAGGCTGCCTCGGCGGCCTCCTCTTCCTCGGCGTCAACGTCAGCGTCGGCCACGGCGTCTTTCATCGCTTTGACGGCATCCATCATGGAGTCCATGACGGCGTCGAGCTCTTCTTCCGAAGAAACCTCGATAGGGCCCGCAGCTTGCGGAGCAGCATCCTGTACGGGGCGGTCGTCCTGAGCGGGCGCATCGTCGTTTTGCTCGTCTGCATCTTCGGCGCCAGGGGTTTCCGCCGTAGCGCTTTCGTCCAAGAATGGGCCGTCGAGGTCAATATCATCGCAGGTCACAGCGTCGGCATCTGCAGTGACGTCTGCGGAATCATCAATATGCTGTTGAGTCTGGGGGTCCAGCTCGTCTGTCATAGGCATGTGCTCCTCATCGTTGTTTGTCACCCTATGATAAAGTCTCGCGCCGACATCCCGCGCGCTGCAGCAAAGTTTCAAAACGTGTTCGATGGCTCGCGTCGATAGCAAAAACTCGGCCACTTTATCCAGTTTGTACTTGACATTCCCTTCGCCGAAAGACGTTGCGCCGTTCGCCTGCCAGGGGCTTTATTTTTCACTTGAACCCGCTAAAGTTGCATTTCAGCTTTTGGCGCGTGAAGTTGGATGCGCGCAGTCGACGGGCAGGCCCGTCGCGATTTGAAAGGACTTTATATGGGACTTTTCACTGGTAAGACCGTGATCGTCACCGGCGGCGGCAAGGCCACGCTCAAGGACGGCTCCGCTGGCTCCATCGGCTACGGTATCGATATCGCTTTTGCCAAGGAGGGCGCAAACCTCGTCATTACCGGCCGCAACGTTGCCAAGCTCGAGGCTGCCAAGGAATCCCTCGAGGCCGAGTACGGCGTCAAGGTTCTGCCTGTTCAGGCCGATGTCTCGGCTGGTCAGGACAACGAGGCCGTCGTCCAGAACGTCATCGACAAGGCTATTGAGGAGTTCGGCCGCATCGACGCCGTCGTCAACAATGCTCAGGCCAGCGCCTCGGGCGTGACCATTGCCGATCACACCATGGATCAGTTTAACCTGGCCATTTACTCTGGCCTGTATGCCACCTACCTGTACATGCAGAAGGCCTACCCGCACCTGAAGGAGACCAAGGGCTCCGTGGTCAACTTTGCTTCGGGCGCCGGCCTGTTTGGCAACTATGGCCAGTGCAGCTACGCCGCTGCCAAGGAGGGCATCCGCGGTCTGACCCGCGTCGCTGCCAACGAGTGGGGCAAGGACGGCATCAACGTCAATATCGTTTGCCCGCTTGCTTGGACCGCTGCGCTCGAGAACTTCCAGGATGCCTATCCCGAGGCGTTCAAGGCCAACGTCCACATGCCGCCGGCTGGCCACTACGGCGACGTCGAGAAGGAAATCGGCCGCGTTGTCGTTCAGCTCTGCGGTCCCGACTTTAAGTATATGAACGGCGAGACCGTCACCCTCGAGGGTGGCATGGGCCAGCGTCCGTAGGAGTTACGGCGTTTTACCAAACGCCGTAACGGGCCGACGCTGCGCGGGCCGCATTTGGACAATCTGCCGTTCAATTTCAAGGGCGCGATCAGAAGGTCAGCGCCCTTTCATTTCACGGCACCTTGTCTCAAATGCGACCCGCTCGCTGACGTTGCCAAAATATCGGCGTTGCCATGGCTGGTAAATAGCTCCACTCATCGGGGACGTACTTAAATGAGTGCCCGCAGAATGAAAGTGGATAATCTCCCGTTTTTGGGCTGTGCTTTGGGCAAAAGTGGGAGATTATCCACGCTCATCCGGTAAGCGTCCAAAAATCCACGCTCATTTGCCGTGTCCCTGCCGTATCCTCCTCGCGCCAGTTTCTGTCGAGTCGGTGCTTCTTGCGGGTTGCCCGTATAATGGTTTGCGTATGAACCGCAACCAAGGAGTTCCAGTTTATGGACCAGAACCTTTTTAAATTCGACCTGATCGCCGAGGATCCGACGACGCACGCGCGCGCCGGCGTACTGCACACCCCGCACGGCGACATCGAGACGCCGATCTTTATGCCCGTGGGCACCAAGGCAAATGTCAAGGGCATTCCTACCGAGACTGTCAAGAAGCTCGGCGCCCAGATCGTGCTCGCCAATACCTATCATCTGTCCATGCGTCCCGGCGAGGACACCATCGCCGAGCTGGGCGGCCTGCACAAGTTCATGAACTGGCACGGCCCCATCCTCACCGACTCGGGCGGTTTCCAGGTCTTCAGCCACAACGATGCCGTCAAGCTCACCGACGAGGGCGTGCGCTTTATCGTCAACGATTACGACGGCCGCCACGTGTTTTGGACGCCCGAGGACAACATGGAAATCGCCATGAAGCTCGGCTCCGACATCTGCATGCAGCTGGACCAGTGCCCGGGCTATCCCGCCACGCGCGCTTACGTTGAGCGTGCCGTCGAGCTGTCGAGCATGTGGGCCGAGCGCTGCTATAAGGCGCATACCCGCGACGACCAGGCACTCTTTGGTATCGTTCAGGGCGGCATGCACCTGGATCTGCGCCTGCGCTCGCTGCGCCATCTGGAGGAGTGCGGCGACTTCCCGGGCTATGGTATCGGTGGCTATTCGGTGGGCGAGGATCACGAGACCATGTTCGAGACCCTGGCGCCGCTCGTGAGCGAGTACATGCCCAAGCATAAGCCGCGCTACCTGATGGGTGTCGGCAACCCGACCACGCTCGTGCGCGGCGTTGGCGTGGGCATCGACATGTTTGACTGCGTGCTGCCGACGCGCACCGGCCGTATGGGCACGGCATTCTCCAGCGAGGGTCGCCTCAACTTCCGCAACGCTCGCTTTGCGCACGACGACGGTCCCATCGATCCCACCTGCACCTGCCCGGTGTGCACGGGCGGTTACAGCCGTGCGCTCATCCGTCACATGGTCACGCAGAAGGAGATGCTCGGCGGCATTCTGCTTTCGATGCACAACATCTACTACCTGCTCAACCTTATGCAGCGGGCCCGCCAGGCCATTATCGAGGGCCGCTACGGCGCGTTCGTGAGCGACTGGATGAACAGCCCTGCGGCGGTGGATTACTAAGAGCAGCACGGGCGCTTGCAGAGCGCGGGCAACGGCAAGGGGCGAGCGCCGGCCGGTCATCACGTTTGCTAACACCGCTTGCGCGACCGCTGACCGATAGCTTGCAAGTGCTTGATGCATCGTGGGTACCATACCGAATAGTTGATGTTCGGGCGGGTGTTTGACGCATGGCGTCGACCCCGCCCGCTTTTCTTTTTCTCGATAGGAGTACCCATGATTAAGAATGAGAACGTCGAGGGCGAGCCTGCCTTCGACGAGACGTACCGCCGCGGCCCCGTGGTCATGCGCGGCCCCATGATTCCCAAGGACAACACCTACGCCAACCTGCTGGCGCCCGAGGACTCGACCGACTGGTTGCACACCGACCCCTGGCGCGTGCTGCGCATTCAGGCAGAGTTCGTTGATGGTTTTGGCGCACTTGCCGAGCTTGGTCCTGCAGTGACCATCTTCGGCAGTGCCCGCACGCCCAAGACCGATCCGCTCTACAAGGCGGCGCGTACCGTCGGGCGCAAGATCGCGCAACGTGGCGTGGCGGTCATCACCGGTGGCGGCCCCGGCATCATGGAAGCGGCCAACAGGGGAGCGGCGAGTGTCAACGGCAAGTCAGTTGGCCTAGGCATTGAATTGCCGCACGAGCAGGGGCTCAATAAATACGTGAACCTCGGCATGGACTTCCGCTACTTCTTTGTGCGCAAAACCATGTTCGTTAAGTACAGCTCGGGCGCCATCGTATTTCCCGGCGGCTTTGGCACGCTCGACGAGATGCTCGAGGTTCTCACGCTGGTGCAGACGCACAAGGTCAAGCGCATGCCGCTCGTGCTGGTGGGCACCGAGTACTGGCAGGGCCTATTCGACTGGCTCAACGGCCCGGTGATGAGCACCGGTATGATTAGCCCGCTCGATCCGGATCTGGTACACATTACCGACGACCTCAACGAGGCCGTTGACATTGCGCTCAGCGGGCTGATGTAGATCAATCGTGCCCACGCGACATGAATACGCATGGCAATCTGATGTTATCTAACATCAGATTGCCATTTATATTGGGTATACTGGTGTAAAAGACGAGGGCGAGGAGGTCGCAAATGTCTACAGCAACAGTTAAGCCTACGACGGTTCGAATCGAAGAGGGGCTCAAGGAGCAGGCGACTGAGTTCTTGGATTCGGTCGGCCTCAGCCTCAATTCCTATCTCAATCTTGCCGTTCGGCAGCTGGTAAATCAGCGAAAGATTCCTTTTGAGATTGTAGGAAGGGCGGAGGTGCCCAACGAGGTGACGAGGCGCGCCATGGTGATCGCCGAGGCTCATGAGCTGGGGATTTTGCCGGACGATAGCCTGTCATTCAATAACGCTGATGAGCTTATGTCATTCCTCGATGAGGAATAGCGATGTTCGAGATTAAAGTCGAGGCTCAATTTAAGGTGGACTACAAACGAACGATGCGCATGCATCCGCAGCTAAAAAGTGAGTTTAAAGCGGCGGTTGCAGAGCTTGTGGCTCATGGGTCACTTCCGGCGGAGTATGGCGCCCACGAGCTCTCAAACCCGGGCGGAAACTACAACGGCCACATCGATTTCCACCTATCCGATGGCTTGGTCGATGTGGTCGTTCTTTATCTTCCCCATAAGACTAACCCAGTGATTAGGCTGGTGAGAATGGGCACTCATCAGGAACTGTTTCAGGGTCCGCTGGGCTGATCGCCGATTTCTAAGTTGCGGTGGAATAGGGATTGATTGGCGGCTAATAAGCCAAAAACAGTCCCTATTCCACCGCAAGAGGTAAAGGTGCCCCTAGTGGATGGGCTGGTAGCGGGGGCAGTAGCTGATGGCGATGGCATCGACGCCTACGTGGGTGGCGATGGTGCAGCCGATGGGGCCAGTGCCGGCGTCTACGTAGTCCTGGCCCGCGAGCGCCTCGTTGACAAGTTCCTGCTCCTCGGCGGCGCCGGTCGTGAGCACGCGCACGCTTGAGCCCGGGTGCTCGTCCAAAAACGCGAGGCAATCTGCCATGGTGTTGGCGACGATGCGCTTGGCGCCGCGGCCCTTTTTGATTGCCTTGATCTCGCCCGATTTCCACTCCGGCGAAACGGCCAGGCGAATGTTGAGCATCTGCGTCAGCTGGCCGGCGAGCTTGGGGGCGCGGCCGTTTTTGACCAGGTTCTCGAGCGTGCGGGGAATCAGCAGCAGGTGGGCTTCGGGCAGCGTCGCGCGGATCTGCGCCTCGGTCTCGTCCAAGCTGCGGCCGTCCTCGCGCATGGCAAGCGCGTACTCCACCAGCAGGCCCTCGGCGCCCGAGCCGGTGCGCGAATCGATGCAGCGCACGTCGAGCTCGTGGGTCTCGGCGACCAGGCATGCGTTGGAATAGCAGGCGGACCACTCGCTGCACAGCGAGATAAAGATCGCGCTGTCGTGGCCATCGGCGCGTACGCGGTCAAACAGCGCCTTGAACTCGCCGGCGCTCGGCTGCGAGGTGTGCGGCAGCTGCTCGGAGCCGGCCATGCGGGCGACGTATTCCTCGGCGGTAATCTGCACCTGGTCGAGCAGGTCCTCGCCCTCGATAATCACATGCAGCGGAATCACGTAAATGCCGAGCTCTTGGGCACGGGCGGGGGAGATGTCCGACGTGGAGTCGGTTATGATGGCAAAAGACATAATTGCACCTTTCGTTGGGGCGCGGCAGCGCCGCCTTCTGAAAGCAAAGTGCGACAAGTATAGTGGAGTTGCTCTACATTGCTAGGTTCAATTGTTGAATAGTCAACAGTTTGAAGCGGTGGTGTGGAAATCATCAACTGGGGAAGAAGGGTGCCGATGGCGGCATTGCAACTTTGCGAGCGGCCGGTTGTGCTGTTCGATTTTGACGGCACGGTGGCCGATACGGGTCGGGCAGTGATGACCTCGACGCGCAAGACGCTGGCTGCGCGCGGGTTTTCGGAGACGCAGATGGGTGATCTGCGCCGCATGATCGGGCCGCCCCTGTGGAAGAGCTTTCACGACTTTTACGGCTTTTCCCGCGAGGAGTCGCTTGTGGTGGCCGATGAGTACCGCGCCTTTTTTGATGAACTGGGACCGGAGGAGTATCCCGTGTTCAATGGGGTCCCCGAGCTGCTGGATGGGTTGGTCGCCCAAGGCAAACGTATGGCCGTGGCGACGTCGCGCATGGAGGCCAAGTGCATCGACATGGTGCATGAGCTCGGGCTCTCTCAGTTTGAGGCGGTGATTGGCATGAATCCGCCGCAGGGACGCGAGACCAAGGCCGATTCGGTCCGCGATGCCCTGGCGGCGCTCGGCGCGACGGCCGACGATGCCGTGATGATCGGCGATCGCTTTAACGATGTGGAGGGCGCGCACGCAATGGGCGTGCCGTGCATCGGCATCTATTCGGGCGCGGCGGCGCCGGGCGAGCACGAGGCGGCGGGTGCCGATGCGGTGGTGCACTCGGTGGCCGAGCTTGCTAAACTTTTCGCTATCTAATGACGTAATGTGAGGGGCGAGCGCGCTCGCCGCTCATTGGTAAGGAGGCAGTCTATGAATCAGGTGGAGCAGAGCGTCGCCGAGTATGTCGACGAGGTCTGGGAAGATGTCGTCGCCGATATCGAGCAGCTGGTGAACTATCCGTCCGTGGCAGTTTCTGCCGATGCAGAGCCCGGCGCGCCGTTTGGCCGCCCGGTCCGTGACGCGCTCGACTGTGCGCTCGGCATCGCGCAGAAGCTCGGCTATCAGACGAGCGACGACGAGGGCTATGTGGGCATTGCCGATATTCCTGGCCGCGGCGACAAGCAGCTCGCGACCATCTGCCACGTGGACGTGGTGCCCGCCGGCCCGGGCTGGAACACCGACCCGTTTGCGATGGAGCGTCGCGAGGGCTGGCTGCTCGGCCGCGGCGTTATCGACGACAAGGGTCCGGCGGTGCTGTCGCTCTACGCCGGCGCCTATCTGCTCAAGCACGGCATTGTTCCGCGCTACACCTTCCGCGCACTGCTGGGCTGCGATGAGGAAGTGGGCATGTCCGACGTTCACCATTATCTGGAGAACCACGCGAACCCCGACTTTCTGTTTACGCCCGATGCCGAGTTCCCGGTCTGTAATGCCGAGAAGGGCCAGTTTGGGGCGACATTTGTGAGCTCCAAGATCGACGGCGGGCGCATTGTGTCCTGGAGCGGTGCCGAGGCGAGCAACGCCATTCCGTCGCAGTCTATCTGCGAGCTTGCGATTGCCGCCGATGAGCTGCCGGCGCCGGTCGAGAACGGCGACCGCCTGGAGATCACGGCGCTCGATAACGGGCATGCGCAGATTTTCGCCCACGGCATTGGCGGTCATGCCTCGATGCCAGAGGGAACGATCAACGCCGTCGGGCTGATCGTGGCGTATCTGCGCGAGGCCGAGGACGCGTTTGGTGCACGCGACGAGCGCCTGCTGACGCCTGCCGAGCACGAGTTCGTCAAGTTCCTGGCCTTTGTGCATGCGGACGCCTATGGTCGCGGCCTGGGTATCGATGCGACGAGTCCGGCGTTTGGCCCGCTTACCTGCAACGCTGGCGTCATCCGCGTGGCGGATGGCCATATTGAGCAGGTCATCGACGTGCGCTTCCCCGACAGCACGAGTGCTGATACCATCCGCGAGCAGCTCGATCCGCTCGTGGGCCGTTTTGGCGTGACGTGCCGTGTGGGTCGTGCGAAGGTGCCGTTCTCGGTCTCTGCCGACGATCCGGCCGTAAAGGCGCTTATTGATACCTATAACGAGTTTACGGGCAAGCATGCTGAGCCCTTTGCCATGGGCGGCGGCACGTACGCGCGCAACTTTGCCCGCGCCGTCTCGTTTGGCCCCGAGGAGACCGGTCTGGAGCTGCCCGAGTGGGGCGGCCAGATGCACGGTCCCAACGAGTGCGCCAACGAGGAACAGCTCAAGCAGGCGCTCAAGATTTATATCGTGGCGATCTTACGTTTGAACGAGCTTGAGCTTTAAGGCTGCGGCGTTTTAACAACTTAGCACCCCTTTCGTCCGGGCTTTTTAAGTTGCGGTGGAATAGTTCCTAGAATGGGCCATTTGATGGCCAAGCAGGAACTATTTCACCGCAACTTTGTTTTTATTGGTGTAAAAGGCGGGTCATGCTTGGTGGCGGGTTTGTTATTCGTTTGTAAAGCCGAGCCGCGCTTGCGGTAAGGGTCTATCAGATGCCCGTAATAAAGCGCAGCTGACGCGGGCGCTGCCCGATCGAGACCGTATCTTTCCAAACAGCAAAGCGGGCAGGGTGCCCGCGAGTCGCTTGTATGAAAGGAAGATCATGCTCGATCAGGCTTATTCTCGTCGTCAGTTCCTCGGCCTCGCTGGTGGTCTTGCCAGCATCGTCGGTCTCGGTCTCGTTGGTTGCGGCGGCTCCAACGCCGCCAACACCGCTGCTGAGGGCAGCGCCGCTGCTGCCGAGTCCGTCTCCGGCGAGGTGACCTACGACGGCGCCTCCTCGTTCCAGGCTCTCGTCGAGGCTGCTGCCGAGAAGTTTATGGATGCCAATCCCGACGTCTCCGTCTCCGGTTCGGGCAACGGTTCGGGCAAGGGCCTGACCGCTGTTGCCGCCGGCACCGTTACTATCGGTAACTCCGACGTCTTCGCCGAGACCAAGCTCGAGGCCGATCAGGTCAAGAGCCTCGTCGATCACGAGGTCGCCGTCGTGGGCATGGGCCCTGTCGTCTCCAAGAACGTCAAGGTCGATGATCTGTCCCTCGAGCAGCTCAAGGGCATCTTCTCCGGCCAGATCACCAACTGGAAGGAGGTCGGCGGCGACGACGCCAAGATCGTCGTCCTCAACCGCAAGGCAGGCTCCGGCACCCGCGCCACCTTCGAGGCCGCCGTCTTTGGCGACGAGGCCGTCGACTTTAAGGGCGACGCCGAGCTCGACAAGTCCGGCGACGTCCAGACTCAGATGGGCAGCACCGACAATGCCATCTCCTACCTCGACTTCTCGCACTTCGACGACTCCAAGTTCAACGCCATCAAGGTCGAGGGCGTGGAGCCCAAGAGCGCAAACGTCACCGACGACTCCTTCAAGATCTGGGCTACCGAGCACATGTACTGCGCGAAGGACGCCGACGAGGCCACCAAGGCCTTCCTGGAGTTCATGCTTTCCGACGACGTCCAGGGCAAACTCGTCGAGGAGCAGGGCTTTATCCCCGTCTATGCCATGAAGGTCGTCAAGGACGCCAGCGGTAAGGTCTCTGCTAAATAAGCAATCGCCCCGGAAAGGTTTGCAATGGCAAAACAGCTGCCAAAGCGCGAGCTTGAGAACGTGGGCCTGGGCGTCACGGGTGCGTGCGTAGCGCTCGTGACGCTTGTCGTTGCCGCGCTCATCTTTATGGTCGCCCAAAAGGGTCTCTCGGCTTTTCTCAAGGACGGCGTCTCGGTCGTCGAGTTTTTTACCGGTACCAAGTGGGACCTGGCCAACACGGCCGAAAACGGCCTGCCCTATACCGGCGCCCTGCCCCTGATCGTCACCTCGTTTGCGGTCATGGTGCTCTCCACGCTTATCGCGCTGCCCATCGCCATCGGCTCTGCCATCTTTGCGGTCGAGATCCAGCCTAAGTTTGGCTCCAGGGTTTTTCAGCCGCTCATTGAGCTTTTGACCGGTATTCCCTCGGTCGTCTTTGGCCTGATCGGTTTTCACGTGGTCGTCGGCCTTATGAAGAGCGTTTTCCACGTGAGCACAGGCCTGGGCATCTTGCCCGGCGCCATCGTGCTGGCCGTCATGATTCTGCCGACGATGACCACGCTTTCGGTCGATGGCCTGCGCGCCGTGCCCGATAGCTACCGCCAGGGTTCGCTCGCGCTGGGCTACACCCGCTGGCAGACCATCTGGCACGTGGTGCTCAAGTCCGCCATGCCGTCGCTCATGACCGCGGTCATCCTTGGCATGACCCGCGCCTTTGGCGAAACGCTCGCCGTGCGCATGGTTATCGGCGGCATCGAGGCCATGCCGACGTCGCTGCTGTCGCCTGCCTCGACCATTACCACCACGCTCACCACGTCCATGGCGGTCTATGCCGAGGGCTCGGCCCAGGACGACGTTCTGTGGGCGCTCGGTCTGCTGCTGATGGGCATGAGCCTCATCTTTATCCTGATCATCCACCTTATCGGCCGCAAGGGGGCGAAGGCTCGTGGCTAGCACGCGCATCCACATCGACGAGGCGAGACTCGGGCGTGTCCAAAAGCAGGACCGCATCGCCACGGGCGTGCTGACGGCGATTGTCGCCATCGTCATGCTTATCGTCGTCTCCATGGTGGCCTACATCCTGTTCGAGGGTATCTCGACGCTGTTCCAGCCGGGCTTTCTCACGCAGCCCGCACGCGCCAACGGAACGCAGGGCGGCGTGCTCTACCAGCTGTTCGACTCGTTCTATCTGCTGCTGATCACCCTGATCATCTCGGTGCCCATTAGCCTGGGCGGCGCGGTCTTTTTGGTTGAGTACGCGCCCGATGGGCCTATTCGCGACATCGCCTCGACCGCCATCGAGACGCTGTCCTCGCTGCCCTCCATTGTCGTAGGCATGTTCGGCTTTCTGGTGTTCTCGGTGCAGCTGGGCTGGAAGTACTCCATCATCTCCGGCGCCGTCGCGCTCACCATGTTCAACATCCCCATCCTGGTGCGCGTGATCCAGCAGGCACTCGAGGACGTGCCGCAAGCCCAGCGCGATGCGTGCCTGGCCATGGGACTCACCCGCTGGGAGGCCACGCTGCACATTCTGATTCCCGAGGCCATGCCCGCCATCGTGACCGGCATCGTGCTTTCGGCCGGCCGTGTCTTTGGCGAGGCCGCGGCGCTGCTCTTTACCTCGGGCATGAGCTCGCCGGTTCGCCTCAACTTCTTGAGCTTTAACCTGTCGAGCCCCACCTGCGCCTGGAACGTGTTCCGTCCCGGCGAGTCGCTGGCCGTGCACATCTACAAGATCTATGGCGAGGGCAGCCCCGAGGCCCAGCAGATCGTCTGGGGCACCGCGGCACTGCTGATGATTTGCGTGCTGCTGTTTAACGTAGTCGCCCGTATCGTGGGCAAGCAACTGGCAAGGAGGATGACGGCCGAATGAGCGAGATGAATGCGACGCCCGCAACCGATGCGGCCACGTCCGAGACCCAGGACTTTCTGTCGAGTGTGGGGGAGAGCGAGAAGCACGTGCGCGTGAGCGGCAAGGCCGTGAGCGACGAGGTCGTGCTCTCCACCAAGGACGTCAACGTGTACTATGGCGACCACCATGCGCTGCACGACACGTCGCTCGACTTCCACAAGGGTGAGATCACGGCGCTCATCGGGCCTTCGGGCTGCGGCAAGTCGACCTTCTTGCGCAGCCTCAACCTGATGAATCGCGAGATTCGCGGCTGCCGCGTGGAGGGCGAGATCAGCTACCGCGGACGCAACGTGAACACCAAGACCGAGAATACCTACGAGCTGCGCCGGTCCATTGGCATGGTGTTTCAGCAGCCCAACCCCTTCCGCAAGTCCATTCGAGACAACATCACGTTTGCGCCCAAGCGCCACGGCATCACCGACCGCGACGAGCTCGATCGCATGGTCGAGGAAAGCCTGCGCGGTGCGGCCCTGTGGGACGAGGTCAAGGACAAGCTCGACAAGAGCGCCTACGCGCTTTCGGGCGGTCAGCAGCAGCGTTTGTGCATCGCGCGCACGCTGGCACTCAACCCCGACGTAATCCTGTTTGACGAGCCCTGCTCGGCGCTCGACCCCATCTCGACGCTGGCGATCGAGGACCTCATGTCGTCGATCGTGGCCGACCGCGCCATCGTCATCGTGACGCACAACATGGAGCAGGCGTCGCGCGTGTCCAACCGCACGGCGTTTTTCTACATGGGCGATATGGTCGAGTACGACGAGACCGACGAGATTTTCCAACGGCCCAAGGATAAGCGGCTGAATGATTACCTCACCGGCATGTTCTCCTAGTCCGGGACATGCTTGAGGCCCGCGGCGGCCACGGTTGCCGCGGGGCTGATTGGAGAGGCGGGTCATCTCTTGCGGGAGATGGCCCGCCTTTTTGCGTCGCGTGCTGGTGCGCTTGCCCAAAACCACCACAAAGGTGCCTGTCCCCTTTGTGGTGGTTTTCGCTATCATGGACAACGTTGAATTTCTACGAAGGAGCAGGGCATATGGCGATTCTTTTGGGATGCGATTCCGTCAGCCTAGAGTTTCCCACCAAGCATATTTTCGATAGCGTTACGCTCGGCGTGGGCGAGGGCGACCGTATTGGTATTGTCGGTAAAAACGGCGACGGTAAGTCGACGCTGCTGAGCGTGCTCGCCGGCACGTTGGAGCCCGACGACGGCCGCGTGACGCACCGCCGCGACACGACGATTGGATTGCTCGGCCAAAAGGATAACCTGGTCGATACCGACACCGTGCATCATGCCGTCGTGGGCGACACGCCCGAGTATGAGTGGGCGTCGAGTCCGCGTACGCGCCAGATCCTCGCCGGCCTCATCAGCGATGTACCCTGGGAGGGCATGGTGGGCGAGCTCTCGGGCGGTCAGCGCCGTCGCGTGGACCTCGCGCGCCTGCTGATCGGCGACTACGACGTGCTCATGCTCGACGAGCCCACCAACCACCTGGACATGCGCACCATCAACTGGCTTGCGCGTCACTTAAAGGCCCGCTGGCAGCGCGGCCAGGGCGCCATGCTCGTGGTCACGCACGACCGCTGGTTCTTGGACGAGGTCTGCACCAGCATGTGGGAGGTCCACGACGGCCAGGTCGATCCCTTCGAGGGCGGCTACTCGGCATATATCCTGCAGCGCGTGGAGCGCGACCGCATGGCCGCCGTTATCGAGGAGCGCCGTCGCAACATGGCGCGCAAGGAGCTCGCGTGGCTGAGCCGCGGCGCCCAGGCGCGTTCCACCAAGCCCAAGTTTCGCGTTGAGGCTGCTCGCGAGCTGATCGCCGACGTACCGCCCGTGCGTGACGAGCTGGAGCTCAAGCGCCTTGCCGTGAGCCGCCTAGGCAAGCAGGTCATCGATGTCATCGACGTGGATGCCGGCTATGCGGATACCGATGGTGCGCCCAAGCAGGTGCTCACCGATGTGACCTGGCTCATCGGCGCGGGCGACCGCTATGGTCTTTTGGGCGAGAACGGCGCCGGCAAGTCGACCTTGCTCGACGTGATCCAGGGCAAGATTGAGCCCACGCGCGGCCGTGTGAAGATTGGCCAGACGGTGCGCTTTGGCGTTCTGTCGCAGCAGCTCGAGGAACTCGAGCCCTACATGGGTGACACGATCCGCGAGGTGCTCGGCAACTATAAGAAGTACTACGTCATCGACGGCAAGGAGACTTCGCCCGAGAAGCTTTGCGAGCGCCTGGGCTTTACGACACAGCAGCTCTGGAGCCGCATCGGCGATCTTTCGGGCGGCCAGCGCCGTCGCCTGTCGCTGCTGCTGACGATCCTGGACGAGCCCAACGTGCTTATCCTGGACGAGCCCGGCAACGACCTGGATACCGACATGCTCGCGATTGTCGAGGACCTGCTCGACGGCTGGCCCGGCACGCTGATCCTGGTGACGCACGACCGCTTCTTGATGGAGCGCGTGACCGACCAGCAGTGGGCGCTGCTCGACGGCCACCTGACGCATATGCCCGGCGGCGTGGACCAGTACCTGCGCCTGTGCAACGCTACCGCCGAGGGCGAGCCCGTGGGTGCGCCGAGCGCCAAGACCGGCACGTTTGACACCGGTGCCGCGGCGGCTGCGGCCGAAAAGCCCAAGTCGAGCGGCCAGCCCAATGGCCTTTCCAACGCCGAACGCCAGAAGCTTCGCCGCGAGGTGAGCTCGCTCGAGCGCAAAATGGAGACGCAGCGCGCCCGCGTTGAGGAGGCCGAGGCAGCAATGGCCCAGGTCGATCCCACCAACTACACGGCGCTGGGCGAGCAGCAGGCAAAGATCGACGAGGCCCACGCCGCCATGGACGAGTTGGAGATGGCGTGGCTCGAGGCGAGCGAGAAGCTCGAGGGCGAGGAGTAGGCGAGGATGATCAAGGCCGCGTTTTTTGATATCGACGGCACGCTGCTGAGCTTTGAGACGCACCGGATTCCGGCGTCGGCGCAGCAGGTGCTCGACAGCTTTCACGAGCAGGGGATTGCGTGCGTCATTGCCACGGGTCGCCCGACCTACCAGATGCCCGATTGGCTGTTCGATCTTGGTTGGGATGCGTACATTACGCTTTCGGGCCAGCACTGTTTTGATGCCGAGGGCGTTTACCGTAGCTGCCCGATCGATCCGGACGACGTTGCGGTGATTGTGGACCAGGTGGCCGAGGGGCGCTACGACTCGCTGTGCATGCAGGGCGAGAACTCGTTTGTGAACCGCCTGTCCGAGCGCGTGGTGACGGCCGGCAACAACGCGGGGATCGTCTACCACGAGGAGCCGTTTGAGCACGCCTTTGAAGCGCCGGTCTACCAGTTTTGCGCCTTTGTGGATCCTGCCGACGAGCATATCGTGACCGATGCGGTGTCGCATTCGCTCACTACGCGCTGGTGCGACCTGTTCTGCGACATTATTCCCGCTAACGGCGGCAAGGACCTGGGCGTGGCAGCGACGCTGGAGCGCCTGGGTGTCGACGCGAGCGAGGCGATCGCCTTTGGCGACGGCGAGAACGACCTGTCGATGTTCTCGGCCGTGGGCACAAGTGTGGCCATGGGCAACGCGCAGGATACCGTGAAGGCCGCAGCGACCTACGTGACGACCGCCGTAGACGACGACGGCATCTACAACGCCGCCGAGCACTTTGGCCTGCTATAGCTACGGATTCGGCACTTGGGGACGTTCCTTTTGCGCCGGCAGTCGGGGGCACTCCTTGCGGGGCGTGTCCCCGCTTTGTTTTCGTCCCGTGCGTTTTGTGAAACACGGTTAACTTTTTAGACAACGTAGTAAGACATAGGCAACTTTTGCGGTAAAGTAAATCAAGCAAAAGTATCCAAAGGCTAACTAGAAGCCATCGCGAAAGGCGGCCCATGGCCCTGCGTGAATCCGGAGAAGACTATCTCGAATCGATCTACGTTCTGTCGGAACGTCAGGGCACCGTGCGCTCGATCGACGTTGCGGAGTACCTCGGCGTAACCAAGGCGAGCGTTTCCAAGGCCATGGCGACGCTGGAAAGCAACGGCTATGTCGAAATGGGCAAACGCGACGTGCATCTGACGGAACGCGGTCTTGAGGTTGCCCGTCAAATGTGGGAGCGCCACTGCTTTTTTGTAGGTCTGCTAGAGGACGCAGGCGTAACGCCCGAGGTTGCCTCGCAAGAGGGCTGTCACATGGAGCACTGCCTGAGCGAGGAGAGTTTCGAGAAGTTAAGGTCGATGCTGAGGCGGGAAGATGTAGCGGGTCCAAAAACAGAAGCCTAACTGACCCACAGTAGCGCGGAGTTCACGCAAAGCGCGAACCAGCGACCGGGACCAGCGGCCCTTTCGGCCAAGTCCATTTCAGCAAAGGAACCCCGCCAGCAAGCGATGCCCAAGAACCGCCAGCTGTGTCAATGCAGGCCGGGGCCGGGCTTGGTTTTGAAAACACTCCGCAGCGCGAGGCCCGCCTTTCCGTTGCTCCGCAGGAGCAGGAAAGACGGGCCTCATGCGCGAGGACGTTTTCAAAACCAAGCCCGGCCCCGGCCAGAGGGACCACGAGCACTACAGGTTCTTGACACCCATCGCGCGCATGGCGTTCAGGATGGCGATGATCGCCACGCCCACGTCGCCAAAGACGGCAAGCCACATATTGGCGATGCCCAGCGCTGCCAGCACAAGGATCAGCAGCTTAATGCCCAGCGCAAAGATGATGTTCTGCCAAACAATTGACATGGTCTTGCGCGCCACACGGATGGCATGGGCGATGTTGGACGGCTTGTCATCCATGAGCACGACGTCGGCGGCCTCAATCGCGGCGTCGGAACCCATAGCGCCCATGGCAATACCAACGTCTGCGCGGGTGAGCACGGGCGCATCGTTGATGCCGTCGCCGACAAAGGCGAGCTTGCCCTTGCCACTTTCGGCCGCGAGCAGCGCTTCAACACGCTCGACCTTGTCGCCCGGCAGCAGCTGCGCGTGGAACTCGTCGAGGCCGAGCTGCTTGGCCACAGACGCCGCAACCTCCTCGCGGTCGCCCGTGAGCATGACGGTGCGCTTGACGCCGGCGGCGTGCAGGTCGCGAATCGTTTGCTCCGCATCGACCTTGATGGTGTCGGCAATTACGATGTGGCCGGCATAGGTGCCGTCGACGAGCACGTGGAGGATCGTACCGACGACCTCGCAATTGGGAGCGTCGATACCGGCCGCAGCAAGCATCTTGGCGTTGCCGACGACGACATGTTTGCTGTCGATAGTCGCCGTCACGCCATGGCCCGCGTCGTTGGCGGAGTCGCTTACGCGCTTGGGATCGAGCTCGCCCTGGAAGGCGGTGCGCACCGACTGCGCGATGGGATGGTCGGAGAACGACTCGGCGAGGGCTGCGACCTCGAGTAGCGACTGCTCGGTATAGCCTGCCTCGGGGTGCACCGCGACGACCGAGAACGTGCCGTTGGTGAGGGTGCCCGTCTTGTCAAAGACGACGGTGTCCACATCGGCGAGCGTCTCGAGGTAGTTGGAACCCTTGATGAGAACGCCCAGCTTGGACGCGCCGCCGATGCCGCCAAAGAAACTGAGCGGCACGCTGATCACGAGCGCACACGGGCAGCTGACGACCAGGAAGGTCAGGCCGCGCAGGATCCAGTCGGACCAGGCGCCGGTGACCAAACCGCCGCCGAGCGCGAGTACCGCGGCCGCGCCGGTGACGGCGGGCGTGTAGACGCGGGCGAAGCGCGTGATAAAGTTCTCGGTGCGCGCCTTCTTTTCGCTGGCATTCTCCACGAGTTCCAGGACGCGCGCGACGGTGGACTCGCCAAAGGGCTTGGTGGTGCGCACGTGGATGAGGCCCGTCATGTTGATGCAACCGCTGATGATATCGTCTCCGGTTTTGGCCGGACGGGGGACTGACTCGCCAGTAAGGGCGGCGGTATCGAGCTGTGTCTCGCCTTCGACGATGATGCCGTCGATGGGCACGCGCTCGCCAGGCTTGACGACGATGACGGTGCCGACGGCGATGTCATCGGGGAAGACTTGCTCGAGCGTGCCGTCGGGCTGCTCGACGTTAGCGTAGTCGGGCGCGATGTCCATCATGGCACTGATCGACTTGCGGCTCTTGCCCACAGCGTATGCCTGGAACAGCTCGCCGACCTGGTAGAACAGCATGACGGCGGCGCCTTCGGCCATGTGCGGGTCGGTATCGGGGAAGAGCACCATGGCAAACGCGCCGATGGTCGCGACTGCCATAAGGAAACTCTCGTCGAAGGCCTTGCCGCGGCGGATGTTATTGAATGCCTTTTGCAGTACGTCGTATCCGGCAATCAAAAACGGCACGAGGAACAGCGCGAAGCTGGCGTAGATGTTGCCGGGCTCCCCAAATGCGATAGTGAGGGCGCCGAGCTCGTCGAGGGCATAAACAACGGCAAAAACGCCCAGTGCTACCAGGATGCGGTTGCGCTTGTGCTCAAGGGACTCTTTCTTCTTGCGCTTCTTCTTTTTCTTTTTGGGATCGGCGGCTGCCATGATTCAAACCTCCCATTTGAGTGTATGAACACTTGCTCATATAATTTCGCGAGCAAAGGCCGCGGCAAGCGCGGCCTCGCAGGTCAACGTATGCGCGGGTTAGAGAATGATCTCGCAGTCCGGCTCGGCGTCGGCGGTGAACTCAACGACGCGGTCCAGGACCTCGTCGAACTTGGCGTCGTCGGCCTCGAGCGTCAGCTTCTGGGTCATAAAGTTGACCGAAACGGACTTGACGCCCTCGAGCTTGGCAAGTTCGTCCTGAAGCTCGCGCGCGCAGTTGGCGCAATCGATCTCGTCGAGCTTAAACTGCTTTTTCATGGTGGGTTCCTTTCCCTGTGTTAGCGGTCTGGGTGCCGGCCGCGCTGATACCGTGGGTGATTGCTATTCGCAGATATGGCTCATGCCCTGGTTAAGCATGGTGTAGACGTGATCGTCGGCGAGCGAGTAGAGAATGTTGCGGCCGTCGCGGCGGAACTTGACCAGGTGCGACTGCTTAAGCGTGCGCAGCTGGTGCGATACTGCCGACTGCGAGGTTGCGGTCGCCTCGGCGATGTCGGCCACGCAGAGCTCGCGGCCCATGAGGGCATAGAGAATCTTGATGCGTGTGGTGTCGCTGAAGACCTTGAACAGGTCGGCCAGGTCGTACAACAGCTCCTCGTCGGGAAGGTCCTCGGGCGAGCAGGTGGTGGGGACGATCGGCTCGGTGGCCTCGATGCCAGTCTTTGTTTCATCAGCGTGGCTGCTCATTGCAATATCCTTTCATATGAACATGCGCTCATATAACTTACTTCCGATTATATGAGCGCATGTTCATATGTCAATGACGTTCAGGTAATTCGTCGCACAAAATGATGGGGAATAGTGGACGAGATTCCGGACTGAGCGGTTTTGATAGCCGATGCCGGGGTGGGTGCCCCCGCGCCGTGCAAAAATTGGAGTATTCTGCAACTATAGGGGGTCCGTTAATCTATTCCAGGCCAAATAAAGCTGCTCAAGAGTTATCCAAGGGCGGTAAACAGACAAGGTCTTCCTCAAATGTTGCCTAACGTTCCCGTTCGATAGCGTTTTTGTTTCTCATTTGGATTAACTTGTGGGTGCTGGAGGGCCGACCCTGCTGAATACTCGCAATTTTGCACATCGCTAGGGTACCCACCTTGTTAGCCGGTCTAGCTTCCGGCCCCGAAGATTCTGCCCTCGGGCGCGAGGCTGCTTATTTGGGCAAATGATGGGCTGTCGGATTCGACAGTCTGCATGTCATCGATTGCCGGAACTTCATTTATTGTCGGGTCATCCAGCGTGATACCTTCGAGTGTTGCTTTTTCGAGGTCGATTCGTTGACGATCTTCGGAATCCTGGCGAAGCTGCTTCTGAATTCGTTTTTTCTCTTCTATAAACCTTCTGAGCACAAACTGTCTCAGGTTCTCTTGCATGATTTGAAAGTCTTTTGGCAGACGCGAGGGACGTATGCCCTCTTTCCGTTGGATCGCCTCCATGACCCTAACGAAAGCGCTGGCATGCATAAAGGAATAACGACTGACGGTGATGATTCCGTATCCCATGGACGCAAGCGCATTCTTGCGCTCCTCATCGATGGCGCGGTCTTCTTCCGCGTCATGATAAAACCCGTTGTATTCAATGTCTGTGCGAGATTTCTTTAGATACGCATCCATAAAGATCTTTTTGCGTCTCGTGAGATTCTTTGCGGCAGCGGTGACCTGCACCTCGTAATCGGTCTCAATTCCCTTAATACCAAGCCCTCCTTCGCTTATAGGCAGCGTTAGCATCATGACAAAGGCCGTTTCCATAGGAGACCGGCATCCGTCGCGCACACATTGGATCGCCTTTCGGGCAAGGGCCAGACCGTCGCATCTGGTAATGGAATTAAAGAACTGTTTTAACCTTTCGGTCGAGGTGAGCGCGAAACGCTCGTTATACGAGGTGGAAGAGCCGGTTCCAAGGGAGTAAGCGCCGCACAATTCAAAGTAGTACTCCACCAGTTCGCGAAAAGGGAGATAGGTGGCGGCCTGAAGTGCGCAAAGCTCAACGCCAACAATGAAGATGCCATCTTTGAGCTCTATAAAGCGTGAGTTCGAGAATCGTTTTGACGAAACGTGGCATTGACAGTTCGTTGCATAGCGCGCATTCTTGCGATCAAACACCATTACCTCGAGGCAATCATTTGCGTCGAGGGAAACATCGTGTTTGGTGAGCCATTCTGCGGCTGCGTCAAGGAGCGTTCCGGTGGGACATGATCCGTAAATCGCGGCAGGGTTACAGGGCTCGGTGTCTTTCGCAGAAGCCGAATGCGCGGCCTGGTAGACCGCTTTTGCAGTGGTATGTGACAATACGATACTCATGGTATATATCGTGTCAGCTAATGCCGTGTTGATGGCGCTGAGTGGGAAAGCCGTTTCAGGGGCCTAACCAAATGCTGTCCAAAAGCTTGACGCGATTATGGGCTGGCACGCCTAAAATCAATGTTCTCGCAGCTTAGCTATAGCATATAAAAACTCAATTGCTGCACATTTGATATCGATGCATCACCATCCGACAACGAATTACGTGTCGGGAATTGGCCGAAATCGTTCAAAATGAGGGTTCAGAATTTGTGATGGCAGATCTATCTGTGGAACGTAGGGCGGCCCCGCTGCGGTGTTTCCCGCTGCGAGGCCGCTCGTGAGCAAGTAGTGTTTTTCGCAGGCGTTGCTATTTCGCGAATAGGTTCTTGAGGTTGAACTCGGCCTGTACCGTGCGGAGCATGAGGTCGGTGTCGTCCAGACCCAGATGCTGCTCGTTGGCGTCGGGCGCGAGGGTGCCGCGACGGCGTGCCCAGTTCTCGAGCGCGGCGGGGGCGGACTCGCGGGGGAGCGAGCGCACGTCGGCGTCCAGGCTGCGGCAGATCTGGCGCGAGTCGATGACGATGATCTTACCCGCGCGGCGTGCCTCGGCGTAACCGTCCAGGTGAATCTTGAACCAGCTGTCCTCAAAGGCGGCGTTATGCGCCATGTACGGGTACTTCTTCATAAGCTTGAGCAGCTGCTTCTGCAGCTCCTTGTTCTCGCGGAACGGCTTCTTGCCGTCGATGTCGTCCCAGGTAATGTGGTGGATATTCGACAGCGGCACATCTTCGCCGCGGTAGATGTCGGGCAGGCCGCAGTAGTGTGCCTCGGCGTCATGCGGGACGGCGTCGCTGGTGAGCTCCATGATCTCCCAGCCCACGTTGATGATATAGCCGCGCTCGGGTGCACGGCCGGTGGTCTCGATGTCGATACCGAGCACGGTGCCCTGGATGGGCTTGCGGGCGTAGGCCACGCCGAGCGCGTCGCGGTCGCCGCGGATTTCGCGCATAACGGACGCGGCGGTGCGCTTTTGCATCTTGCCGATGGCGGCGCAGGTGTCGGCATCGGACAGGCCGCGCGAGAGCGTCGCGGGCGTCACGTTGCGCAGACGCGCCTCGCCAATCTGGTCGCACAGGTCGCGGTTGCGGTCGGCCAGGTCGCGCACGGTGGCAAAGTCGAAGCCGGGGTCGCCCTCGGCGGTAAAGTACTCGGTCTCGAGCACCTTGAGGGCCTCCTCGCCCTTCTGGCGCTCGGACTCCATGGCGCCGTGGTCGCCGTAGATAAACATGGGGATAAACGGCTGGCGCTCGTATTCGAGTGCTTGCGATACGTTCATATGCTACTCCTTGGACGGGCCGCGTTGTGCGGCTCGAGGTTACTGAGTTATGGCGAGATGATAGTTTACCATAGGCAACTATTGGCACCGCGCCCGGGACAACTACAATACCCTAGTTGACCGCTAGGACTTTTACAATGCTGCCGAAAGACACGAAAGGTTCCATCCGTCATGGATTTACTGATTGATATTCTGCTCGACGCCGGCAAGGACACGCTGTCGCTGCTGCCGTTTTTGTTGGTGACGTATCTTGCTCTCGAGACACTTGAGCACGTTGCGGGCGACCGCGTCAACGGCGCTATCAAGCGCGCCGGCGCTGCGGGTCCCGTGGTTGGCTCGCTGCTGGGCATGGTGCCGCAGTGCGGATTTTCGGCCATGGCAGCAACGCTGTACGCCGGCCGTGTCGTGACCTTGGGCACGTTGGTGGCGGTGTTCCTTTCGACCTCCGATGAGATGCTGCCGCTGTTGCTTGCCGAGCAGGTTCCCGTGCAGACTATGGCGATGCTTTTGGCTTCGAAAGCGCTGATCGCACTGGTCACGGGTTTTATCGTGGATGCTGCCATTCGCGGCCTGCGCCGTAACGCCCGCGCGCACGCGGCGATTCGCCGTACCGTGCTGGGAACCGCGGCCAACCCGGCCCACGTGAACTGCGCGCACGACGACCACAGCGGCGGTGACATCATCGACGAGGTGGCCGAGGCAGGCGTGAGCGCCGACCACATCCACGAGCTGTGCGAGCGCGACCATTGCGGTTGTGATGAAGACGAGGACGAGCACGAACACGGACATGGCCACGATCACGGTCATGAGGGCGAATATGAACACCATGATGGTCACGGTCACTCCCATTCCCACGAAGGGACGCCTGTCCTGTCGATTATCCGCAGCGCCATCTCCCACACCGTGCAGGTATCGGTATTCATTTTCCTGGTGACGCTGATTCTGGTTGCCGTGCTCGAGACGTTCGGCGAGTCCGCAATCGAGCAGTTCCTGCGCGGCAACGAGACGCTTGCGGTCCTGGGCTCGGCACTCGTCGGCCTGATCCCCAACTGCTCGGCCAGCGTCGTCATCACGCAACTGTACCTGGAAGGCGCGCTGCAGCTGGCCCCGATGCTCGCCGGCACGCTCATTTCCGCCGGCGTGGGTTATCTGGTGCTGTTCCGCACCAACCGCAGCGCCCGCGAAAATGCCGTGTTCCTGATCATGATGTACGTCATCGGCGCTGGCTGGGGCCTCATCCTCTCCGCCTTTGGCCTCTAAGTAGATGTTTGGGATAGGCCGTAAAAACTGGGGTATACCGTAAAATCTACCGCCATGACTTGGGCGCTGGATGCGCGTCAATCGCCAAAACAAAAAGGTAGATTTCCGGACATGTCCCAAAAATCTACCTTGGTTAGCGCAGCAGCTCGGTGAGGTTGCGTTTAAAGCGGGCGCGGTCTTCGCTGGTAAATGCCGCCGGCCCGCGAGTGCGTCCGCCGGCGCGGCGCACCTTCTTTTCCTCGTGGCGAATAAACAGCTGCATGTCGATGGTTGCTTTGTCGTAGACGCGCCCGCGCACACCGATAGCGGCGGCATCGCGCCCGAGCACCATGCTCGCCAAGCCAATGTCCTGCGTCACGACCACGTCGCCCGCCTGCAGGCGTTCGACAATGGCAAAGTCGGCGCTGTCGGCGCCCACGCTCACGTCGAGCGTCGTGACCCAAAAGCCGCGTCGCGCGTGCTCGGCATCGCGCGGGTCGTCGCGGCGAATGTGCCGTTCCAGGTTTTGCGTGCTGTTGCCGGCGATAACAACGGCGACGCCCGCCCGCCGCGCGCAGTCAATCGACTCGCGCGTGACCGGGCAGGCGTCTGCATCAATAAAGAGCGTTCGTGGCATCTAGCGCACCAGTTTGCCAAATTGAATAGCGCGAACAATCAGCGTTACGCCAAACACCAGCAGCGCGGCGCCGCTAAAGATGTCGAGCATCTTGGCCGACCACAGCGGATAGATAAACACGAACATGCCGGCGATGATGGAAAGTGCGCCGCTCAGGATGGCGAGGGCGCGGTTGGACGAAAGCTCGGACTCCAGAATGGACATGACACCTTCGACAATCCAGCCAAAGCCGGCCACGATAACCACCATCGTGGTGAGCGTCGCGGTCGAGAAGGCCTGGTTGCGCAGGATTATGACGCCGCCCAAGATAATGAGTAGGTTGGAGATGATGCTCGTCACGCGCCAGCCGGTGGGCAGCAGCGGCTCAAAAATGGCAGTGAACAGTCTGATGGCAGCAGTGATTACAAAGTAAAAACCCAGGACGGTCGTCAAAAAGACGAGGGACTTGGCGGGTGCAAAAAGCAGCGCGATACCAGCAATGAGCGCTAAGACGCCCGTGATGGCGTAGATCCAGCGTACGGCCTTGACGGCTTTGCCCGCCATGCTTTTCTCGTCAAATCCAAACTGGCTCGATTTTTGGTCATCGTTCTTAAAGATGCCCATAATGTCTCCTTTCCGTGCGGCGTAAGCCTTGATCGTTACAACCAGTATCGCCTAAAGGCGCTGGCGTATGGGTCGGGGAGGGCGAAACGTAACCCAAAGGCCCTGAATTATTTCCGTTGTTCCCCACGTCGCGATTTTCTATTCAACAGGTGTAGAACATTGCAGCCCTGTTCGTTATTGCCTACGTTTTAGGTTAGATTTTCCTAAGGACAATTGGCTTGTATTGGGGGTCCCTATGAACGAAGCAGTTCCCGAGGCGCCGGTAAGCGCTGAGTCGATGGCGAAGCAAGGTTGCGAAAAGCTCGGCCTGGACACGTTTGACGCGCTGGTCCGCCGCGCCCGCACGTGCCGCCGTTTTGACGAGTCCATGCGCGTGCCGCGCGAGTTTTTGCTCGAGCTGGCGGAGCTGGCGCACCTGACCCCGTGTGGTGCCAATGCTCAGCGTCTTCGTCTTCATGTGGTGAGCGGTGCCGAGGATTGCGCGCGTGTATTTGACGAGCTCGCATGGGCCGGCGCACTTAAGGATTGGCCGGGTCCTGCCGAGGGCGAGCGCCCGACCGGCTACATCGCGATTCTGGCTGAGCGCGCCGTTCCGGGCAAGCCTGCCGCTCCCATTACCGAGGTCGACACGGGCATTGCCGCGCAGACGATGATGCTCGCCGCCCGCAGCGCTACGCCCGAGGTGGCAGCCTGCATGTTCAAGGCCTTTACGCCCCGCGCGATCGATGCCATGGGGCTCGATAACGACAAGTATGAGCTCAAGCTGATCATGGCCTTTGGCGTTCCGGCCGAGACACAGGTGATCGATGCGATCGATTCCAACCCCGACGGCTCCATCAATTATTGGCGCGACGAGGCGCAGGTGCACCACGTACCCAAGCGTCCGCTTGCCGACGTGCTGCTGTAGTTGTGCGTCGTTGCGGTGCAATCCGGCGGCAAAATCACCACAAAGGCTCCTGTCCCCTTTGTGGCGGTACGAGGGGAGGGCGTGTGGCAGATCTGTATTTGGTGCGGCATGGGCAGACTGAGCTCAATGTGCAGAGCATTTTGCAGGGCTGGCACGATTCGCCGCTTACGGCGCACGGGCGCGAGCAGGCGCTGACGGCGCGTACGGCGTTTGCGGCGCGTGGCGTGGCCTTTGATCATGTGTATTCCTCGCCGTTGGGCCGGGCGCGGCATACGGCCGAGCTTATCGTTGGCGAGGGCCGTTCCATTGAGCTGGTCGATGACCTGCGTGAGTGGCATTTTGGCTCGCTGGAGGGCACATCAAATCGCGAGATGCCGCCGCAGCCCTGGGGCGATTATCCGGTGGCCTTTGGCGGCGAGTCGGAAGTGCAGCTTCAGTCGCGCATGGTCGCGGCGCTGTCCCGTATTATGGCCCGGCCGCAGCACGACTGCGTGCTGGCGGTTTCCCACGGTTCCGCCTGCCAGGAGTTTCTTGAGTATGTGACTGGCGGGGGAGAGCTACCCGACAACGGTGCCGTGCTTCATTTTGGCTATTGCGACGGGGCGTTTTCGCTCTTGGGTTGGTAACGAACGAAAGGACCCCTATGAATAAAGATCTGTATCTGGTCCGTCATGGACAGACGATATTCAACCTTAAGCGTATCATTCAGGGGTGGAGCGACTCGCCGCTTACGCAGCTGGGTTGCGACCAGGCGGCGCGCGCCGGCATGTTTTTACGTGCGCGCGGCATTGAGCCCGATCATGCCTACACCTCTACGCTTCATCGCACCGAGCAGACTATCGCCAACTTGTGGCCGGGCTTGGCGTACGAGCGCCTGGACGGCCTGCGTGAGTGGTTCTTTGGCGACTTTGAGGCCGAGCGCGTGATGCTTATGCCCGAGCGCCCGTGGCGCGACTTCTATCGGCAGTTTGGCGGCGAGGGCCAGATCCAGGTGCGCACGCGCATGGTGGCGACGCTGACCGATCTTATGCAGCGTCCGGACCATACGTGCGTGCTCGCGGTAAGTCATGGCTCAGCTATCAAGGAGTTTTTGGACCACGTGCGGGGCGCGGCGGCCGACGAGCGCGAACGCGTGCCGGGCAACTGCTCAGTGCTGCATTTTGCGTTTGACGATGCGGCCGATACGTTTGAACTGGTCGAAGTCTTTACGCAGGAAGACTACGCGCGCGAGCTGGGGCTAGAGCCGCTCGTGGCGGCGGCAGGTCCGCAGCGTGGATAACGCTGACGTTGCGTCCCGGTTTACCGGCGTAATTGTTTGATGCGAAAAGGGCGGAGGTGCATGCGTTTGCTGCATCTCCGCCCCTTGTTTGTTTGGATGCTGGGTTTTCCAGCTTAGCGTTTGAGTTCGCTAGAACCGTGAGACCTGGTGAGTGAGCAGGCCCGTCGGAACCTGCGGCGCGCTGCCGCTGACCTGCGCGGCGGGGAACAGCACGGCTACAGCAAAGTTGAACGGCTCTTTGCCAGAGTAGGCGCCGGCAGCGCGGGCCTCGTCGGCCAGAATCTGCGATGCCCCAGCCAGTGCGGCAGCGTAGGTGGGGTCGTCTGCCGGCGTCGGCTTCGGTGCCTGGTCGAGCATGGCTCGGATGGCGGCAACAGCGTCCTCGCGCTTGACTTCCCATACGCGATGCGTAATGCCGGTGGGGTCGGTGACGGCATAAAGCGACGCTCCTTCTTTGGCGGCGCCAAGGATGATATCCATGACGGGCGAGGCTTCGTAGGCGAGCGTTACAGGGCGGGGCTGCACCTTAAGCTCGGCGATCGTGCGCGCGGCGGCGAGTGCGTCGACGCTCTCGGCGGCAGCCTCGTCGCTACCCGTCAGTACGTTAACCGGGCAGATCGCCACGACACCCGTCACGCGTCCCGGCTCGCCCGAGCATTCGTACACGTAATACGCCGCACCCGGGTCCTTGAGCATCAGGCCATCGGCAAGGGCTCCGCGCAGAGCATCGTTGCCGCTCAGGATGCTGCCCATTGCAGGCAGCGCCTCGAGTACGCGGTCCTGAGCCGGGCGGATGCAGGGAAACGGAAGTGCTTTCATGGGCGGTCCTAACGCACGAGTCGGTTTGTTCGCGGCTTATTATGCCCCAACTTGGCCGCTCGCGTCCCAGAGCACGTTATCGGCGAGCGCGATTAGCACCTGCTGACAACGAACGATATCGGCATGGGGCACATATTCGTTGGGCTTGTGTGCGAGCGCGAGCGACCCGGGACCGTAGCTCATGCAATTGCGGTTGCCTGTCTTGCCGGCAATGACGGCGGTGTCGGTGTAGCCGGTAAAGAAGCCGACGGTCGTGTCCGCGTCCGTCACGTCATCGGCGGCACGCTTGAGCGCTGCTAGAAGGGGAGAGTTCGGGTCGCGCTCGATGGCGGGGCGGTCGCCCGTCACGGTGTAGCTGCCATGGCAACCGGGAACGGCGGCTTCGGCGACGGCGATGGCCTGCTCTACCATGCGCGTCGCGGCGGCCGTATCGGTCGGCGGGGTCAGACGCATGTCGACCCAGACTTTGGCGCGGTCGGGCACGACATAGGGGCGATATCCGCCCTCGATTTGGCCAAACGTGATGGTCGAAGACCCCAGCTCATCGTGCGCGGGCAGCGCCACAAACACGCGACGGAGCGAACACACGACCTCGGCCATGGCGGCGACGGCATCCGCGCCCTTCCACGGCTGGCTCGCATGCGCCGTTACGCCAGCCATTTCAATCTCGAACCACGTGCGCCCCTTGTGCGCCACCTGAATCTGTTCGTCGGTGGGTTCGGTGTCCAGCACCCATTCACGCGAGCCGACCCAGCCGGCATCGATCGCGGCCTCTGAGCCGCGCATAAAGTCTTCCTCGTCGACCGAGCAGATGAGCGAAAAGCCGCGGCGTGGCAGCGCGCCATCCGCCGCCACGCGCTCGAGCGTATGGACCAGTGCGGCAATGGCGCAGGCCAGGCCACCCTTCATATCGCAGGCACCGCGGCCATAGAGTTTATCGTCGCGCACAACCGCCCCAAGCGGTGCGATGTCTGCGTCCCAGCCATCGCCCAAGGTGACGGTATCCATGTGGCAGATATAGATCAGCCGCGGCTCGTCGCTTTGGCCCGGCACGGTGACTTTAAGGTTGCGGCGCCCGGGCAGCACCTCGAGTTCCTCAACCTGCACGGCATGGAGCACCGGATGACTCAACCGCTCCAGCTGAGCCTCAACCAGCGCTTTGATATACCGCTCAATTTCATCCTCATACGCGCCCGGGTCTGAGCTGTCGATCCGCACGAGCTCCTGCGCAAGCCGCCAGGCAAAATCCTCATCAACCATATGCAACCTCACAATCAGTTTGCTTTCCAAACCGATTGTAAGCCTCCTGAGAGATCCGCGACGTGGGCGTGGCAGTATTTACCGTTCGCAGGCCGAGCCAGCGCGTTTGCCGTCCGAGCGGGTTCACAAGCGACGCAGCGGGTACGTACCCTTCATGGACGACATGCTGTGCGACATATCTGCCTTTCGGTATCACCGGATACCTCCACAGGTCTTGGCAATAATGCCGGACCTGCCTGATTCTGTAGACGATCCGCGCAGGGAGCATCTTAGTGAGCACCCGCTCGTCAAGCATTTCCTGGGCACCCCGTTACACGTGTTGGCGCAGGGCAGCTGCGGACGTAAGGGCGATCGCATTGTCAGGCATGTTTGGAACGGGGGGAGGCCGTTTGATTCCGTGCGGCAGACGGAGTTTGGCCTCGATGTTGCGTCCCCACTCTTTACCCTGCTGACCCTGGCTTCCTCGGTCTCAAACGAGCGTCTAATCATGTGCATGTATGAGATGTGCGGCACCTTTGCCGTGTGCAAGATTGCGCCTCAGGTAAAGTCGGCACTTGAGCAGGCATACGGGGGCCGGTGGGGTGACGCACGGTTGGGTTGGGAAAATGTAAAGGATGTCTCGGGGAATCCAACAGACTTGTGGAAACGACCTCCCTTGATTGAGCTCTCTGAACTTACCGAGTACGTCGATAAGATCCCGGGGCTCCGCGGCGCTAAATCGTTCACGCGTGCCGCGAAATGCATTACGGGGGTGGCGGCATCGCCGCTCGAGGTCCAGGCTTCGATGCTGTTTGGCCTTACGAGGTTGCGCGGCGGCGAAGGGCTGCGCCTTACCAATAACGTCGAGATTCGCTTGACGCGCAGCGCCCGCCTGATTTCGGGGCTTGATAGGCGCTATGCCGATATCCTGCTGGCAAATAAGGACGGCAGCCGAGAGTGTCTGGTTGAATGCCAGGGTAAAGCCATTCACGGATCCATTGAATCCAAGATTTCGGACTCCGATCGAACGACGGCGCTGCAAGCGATGGGATATCCCGTCATTCTGATGACCTATGGTCAGCTGGCCGACTCCGATGCCTTCCGCGTGGTGATGGAGCTCATCATGTCCTATCTCGATGTGCCGCTGAAAGACAAGACACCGCGGCAGCAGGAGCTCGAACGGCGGCTTCGTGAGGAGATTTTTATCAATTGGGCGGAAATGTAGTCGCGCGGGTGGAAAACGGGTAGCGCGTAGAGATGTGGTGTAAGAGGCGGGGCATGCCCCGCCTCTTCTCTTTCTTGAAAGGGAGGGGACACCGCCTAGAATTCGTCGTTGGAGTAATGAAGGTGACGAATGGAAGGAAAGGCGATGCCCCAAGAAGA
>DBFEIO010000002.1:0-20084 GCA_048330275.1 Collinsella sp. | reverse complement strand
CTGCCCGGATGCGACACTGAATGTGTCCATCCTCGCAGTATCCGGTTCTCAAGGTGCACGCCTGGCGGCTGGTCCGGTCCGACCGGGCCGCGCGGCAAGGAGATATATTGCCAGACCGGAGGGGTTCCGCGGGCGGGAATCTGGGCGTACACATTTCCTACACAGTTTGGGATCCGACTAACGTTTGCCAGCCGTTAACTACCGCTCGCCGAGCATCTCTTTATATACGGCAGTCTCATGGTTAAAGCGGATACGTTCCCCTAGCTAAAGCACAGCCAGCATCGAGCAACTCATCACGTTCTTCCACCGAGAACCCCTCGGCGTAGACGCGCACCACTGGTTCGGTCCCGCTAGGACGGACCAGCAGCCACGTGTCATCCTCGAATGCTAAACGCAAGCCATCCATATGACTAACGTTTTGCGGCACCTTGCCACAAATCGACTTGGGGTTTACGCCCGGCAGCAGGGTTCGTAACGTTTCGGCATCTTCAGCCTCAAGGCGCAAATCGCGTCGACCGTAACTCGTCTTACCAAAACTGTCCTCGAGTTGGTCGACCAGAACGCCCAAAGGCGCGTCCGTCTTTGCCATGAGCTCACACAGAATCAGACAGGCGAGGATTCCATCGCGCTCGGGCATATGCGCGGCGATGCCGATACCACCGGCTTCTTCGCCGCCTATGAGGACGCCACCCTTCTTCATCTCTGCCGCTATATATTTGAAACCGACTGGTTTGACGGTCACGCGACAGCCAAGCGCCTCGGCAATGCGACGCACGAGCGTCGAGCATGAAAGATTGACGACGACGCGCCCCTCCAAATTACGAAATTGAACCAAGTCGCCCAAAACGAGCGCCATGATCTGATGCGGATGTATATATCTGCCGCGCTCGTCAACCGCGCCGATACGGTCGGCGTCGCCGTCGGTCACCAGGCCAGCGCAAGCTCCGTCCTCGATAACCGTATGCTCGCAAGCGTCCACCCACGGCTCAACGGGGTCGGGGCAGATATCTTCTTGGTCAGGCGCCTGCCCGGCGTGAATCTCGTGCACCTCAACGCCAAGCTCGCGCAGCAAGTCGGCTAGATAGCCCTGGGCTGCGCCGCCCATGGGGTCAACAACCACGCGCAGGTGCGCGGCGCGGATGGCTTCGGCATCGACAAACGATGCCACCGCTTGCATATAGTCAGGAATGATATCCGCGGTGCGATATTGCCCCTCGATCCCCATTGGCTCGGGAGCCATGGTCTCTTCGAGCTCTTCGATGACATCCTGGTTGGCGGTCGAGCCGTCACCCATGCGAATCTTGAGACACAGATAACCCTGCGGATGATGGGACCCCGTCACCATGAGCGCGCCGCACGCCTCACCGTCATAAGCCGCCGCCCACGTAAGGGCAGGGGTCGGAACAGGTCGCGAAGCGAGCACGGCGTCTAGCCCGTGCGCCGCTAGCACACCCGCCGCAAGCTCAGCGAACTCGCGCGCCAGGGGCCGAGTGTCGAACCCTATATATACCGTTTTGCCCGGATTGATCTTTTGCCACAACTCGCCGACGGCATCGGCGATACGGGCAACGTTATCGGCAGTGAAGTCCTCATCGACGCGAGCGCGCCAACCGTCAGTTCCAAAATGAATTATCGCGCACACGCGCAGACACCTCACAGTGTTTGGATCATGGTACGCATGGGGTATACCCGCAACATGCACTCGGCAACCTGCCGGCACCAGCATTCACCATTTGGGCAAATGCTGCCGAGGACATGCAGGCAATAAAAAAACCGCCCCGTATGGAGCGGTTTTGCCCTTTATATATCGAGCGCCTCGGCCATCGCTGCCGTAGTGATTGCCGTGGTTCCACAGCAACTGCCCACCATTGCGGCACCGGCATGCCTCCATTCGATGCATGCGCGCGCGAAAGCTTCGGGGCTCTCGTGCCATACGGGGCCATCCTGAGTCTGGACCGGATCACCCACGTTGGGACGCACCGTGACGGGAGTAGTCGCCGATGCAACCATCCTGGGCACCGCCGCGTTCGCGGCCGCAAGCGAACAGCAATTAACACCAACCGAGTTTGCGCCGTGTTTTTCGGCGTACAAAACGGCTGCCTCGATGTTGAGGCCATCGCCCAGCAGGTCGCCTTTATCGTCAACGACAAAACTCACCAGAACAGGCATGCCGTCGGCGGCATCTCGGGCGCCGGCAAGCATGGGCTGCAAATTACGAATAGACGTCACCGTCTCGATCAGCAGACCGTCAACACCAGCATTGAGCAAGGCGTGCGCCTGTTCGCGCGCAATGCCGCGGATTTCACGATACTCGGCAGAGTCCTCGGCAAACCACTCAATACCGATCGGGCCCATCGAGCCCAGCAGCAGCTGAGGGTGCGCCTGGCGGGCATCGTCGACGGCCCCGCGATTGACCTCCGCCACGGACGGCGCAATCTGGTCGTGCTTGAGGGCATAGCTTGATGCCTGAAAGGTATTGGTAATGAGTACCTGCGCGCCGGCGGCGACATACAAGCGATGGATACGAGAAACGGTCTGCGGCTCTGCCAGATTCCAAAACGCCGGTGGAATATCGGCGGCATCGTACTCACTCAACAGAACACTGCCCATGGGGCCCTGCGCCAACAAGGTCTCGCTCGACAAGCGGCGCGTAAGTTCCTCGGCACCAAAGCGATTGTAATAACTCGTATCCATATATATCCCGCTATTCCTCGACGCTGATTCCCTGCTTTTCGAGATAGGCGAGCCAGCGGTTCATCGTGTCCTCGGATAGCGCATGCTCCATCATGCAGGCCTCGGAATCGGCTCGCTCAAATTCGACACCAAGCTCCTGAACCAAAAACGTGCGGACGAGGCGATGACGGTACCAGATAGCCGTGCCAACCTCGCGGCCGCGATCGGTCAGGACTACCTTGCCGTAGTGCGATTGCTCGACAAGCTCGGATGCCTTGAGCGCCGAAACCGCTTTATTGACCGATGCCTTGGAGACGCCAAGGCGCTGCGCGATGTCGACCGATCGCACGCCGTTGGTTTCCCCCTCTTCGCTTTCAATGCGAACCATGCACTCCAAGTAGTCTTCGTTCGCCACCGTCAGATGTAGTTCGCGCGAGCTATTTGTCGTATCCATGATCTTCCGTCCCTTCTGCATTCAATGGCTGATTCTACCCCATCCAAGCGTCGTGGTATGCCGTGGCATACCGTGCTAGAGTTCTTGTTGCACACGACGACCAAGATTGGAGCGGTCTTTATGGAAAACACCACCACGAGCCCCGATGTCCTCGAGCGCTTTTTGCGCTACGTCCAGATCAACACGCAGTCCGAGGATGCAAACTGCGACCAGGTACCCTCGAGCGCCGTTCAGTTTGACCTTGCCAACGTGCTGGCTGAAGAGCTGCGCGAGCTTGGTGCGGAAGATGCCCACGTGACCGAGCATGCCTATGTCTGCGCACATATCCCCGCAAGTGCGGGCGCTGAGGACAAGCCCGCCCTGGGCCTGATCGCCCATCTCGACACCACCGAAGTTGCACCGGGCGCCGGCGTGAAGCCGCACATCGTACACTACGAAGGCGGCGACCTGGTCTGCGGCACGGTTGACGGTAAGCCCGTTGCCATGAGTACCGCCAAGCTTCCCGCCCTGAACGACCTCGCAGGTGAGGACCTGGTCTGCAGCGATGGCACCACGCTGCTGGGCGCGGACGACAAGGCAGGCGTCGCCGAGATCATGTCGCTTGTCGCGCGTATCGCTCAGGACCCTTCTCTGCCCCATCCCGCACTCGGCATTTGCTTCTGCCCTGACGAGGAGATCGGTCACGGAGCCGAGCTGTTGGATATCGATACCTTTGGCTGCAAGTACGCCTACACGGTCGACGGCGGCCCCATCGGCGAGCTGGAGTGGGAGTGCTTTAACGCCGCCGAGGCGACCGTCCGCTTTGAGGGCCAGTCCATCCACCCGGGCGACGCCAAGGGCCGTATGGTCAACGCGGGCAATCTGTTCTGCGACTTCAACGCGTTGCTCCCCTACGTGCAGCGCCCGGAGTATACGGAAGGCTACGAGGGCTTTTATCACCTTGAGGGTGTATCTGCGACCGTCGATCACGCCACAGCGCGCTATATCGTCCGCGACCATGACGCCGCCAAGTTCCAGCAGAAACTCGACCTTATTGATGCCGCCGCCTCGATGCTCAACCAGCGTCTGGGTGAGGAGCGCGTGACGGTCGAGATTAAGCAGCAGTATCGAAATATGGCCGAGATCGTTCGTGACTATCCCGAGCTTATTGATGTTGCCAAGGAAGCCTACCTTGCCTGCGGCGTTGAGCCCCAAGTGCTGCCGATTCGCGGCGGCACCGACGGCGCGCAGCTGTCGTTCCGCGGTCTGCCCTGCCCCAACCTTTCCACCGGCGGCTATTGCTACCACGGCGTCAACGAGTTCGTCCCGGTCAGTTCGCTCGTCAAGATGACCGACGTGCTCCAGGAGCTCGTCGCCCGCTTTGCATAAGCCTGGCCGCTCAAGCCTAAAAGACAAACCGCCCCGTCCTCTACAGAGGACGGGGCGGTTTTTGTACAGGGAGTGTCCCTAACTGCCGGCAGAAAAGGAACGTCCCCAAGTGCCGCAAAATGACGAGATCCACTCTCGCTTTGTGGGTAGTCATTGGGGACGTTCTTGTTTGACTAGTCGTTTAAGAACGTCCCCAATGACTACCCAACGACTAGTCCGGACCAAGGCAACGCCGATGTTTTGGCAACGACAGCGAAAACCCGCCAGAGCGAGCAAGGTGCCTTGAAACGAGGCGGCATTGATCTTTTGATCATGCCGCCGAAGTTGAAAGGCAGATTGCCGCTCTGGCGGGTTTGCAGCGTCAACTGGTTACGCGGGCTGGTAAGCCCGCGTAACCCTAATAATTGGCTTCGTAGCCGTTGCCGTCGCCGGTGGGCTCTTCGTAGTAGTCCGAATCGCTCGAATCGCTTGAGCCATCGGAATCGTCAGAGCTGACCGATGAGGTTGCGGTACCGTTTGCGTAGTCGTCAGACGTGTTGTTGCTGAGGTCACCGATCGTGGAGCTGGAGCCGTCGGAAAGACCCATGGTGTTGGGGCCCTTGGGGTCCTTGCCGGCGTCGACACGGGCCATCATTTCCTTAAGCTCGTCTTCGTAGACAAAGACATAGCTCACGCCGTCGATCATGGTGCTGTCGTCGGCGTACGAGGGCAGGTTGGCCGAGTAGATACCGTCGACATCCATACCGCGCATGGCATTGACCGTAGCCACGATATCCTGAACGCTCATATCGGTTACGAGCATATCGGACAGCGAATTAACCAGGCCAAAGATCTTCGTGGCATCGAAGTTATTGAGAATCTGGTTGGCAAGGGCGCCAAGCACCTGACGCTGGTGGCGCATGCGCGTGTAATCGCCGTCGGCATAGGTGTAGCGGCAGCGGGCATAGGTAAGGGCGGTGGCACCGTCCATATGCTGCTGACCAGCGGTAATCTTAATATCCAGGTGCTCGGGGTCGTCAACATCATCGGTTGCGTTAATGTCGATACCGCCAACCGAATCAATCAGCGCCTGCATACCGTCGAAGCTGACCTCGGCATAGTGGGAAATCTGAACACCGCACAGCTCGTTGACCGCCTCGACCATGGCCTCGGCGCCGCCAACGGTATGGCAGGCGTTGATCTTCATGGTCTCGCCCTTGTACTCGACCTTGGTGTCGCGCGGAACGGAAATGAGCGTCGCCTGCTTTTGCGTGGGGTCGATGCGTGCCAGGATAATCGAGTCGGCACGATACGTATCCTCGCCCGGACGGCCGTCGGTGCCAAGAAGCAGCACGTAGAACGGATCCTTTGCCTCATCGGTGTCAACCAGAACCCGACGCAGATTGTCGGTAATGACATTAGAATCGCCGAGCTTGCCCATAATGGTGGCAAACCACAGGCCGGCAGCGGTAGTGGCACTCAGCAGCACGCCAAGCACGACAATGAGCGCGACGTGACGAATCGTGTGGCTACGACGACGTTGGCGAGCTCGCTCGGAATAGCGAGCCACGTTATCGCGACTGTAGATCTTGGCCTGCGCACCAGTTGAGGGTCTTCGGGTGGTGGTATCCGCGAGGGGCTTTTTATTAAACATAGGCAACCTGTATTAGTAGATGACGGGATCGGGGACGGTAGCATGCTCGACATGCGCGCCGAGCGCCTGCAGCTTTTCGACAAACTGCTCGTAGCCGCGCTTGATGTGATGGATAGCCGAAACCTCGGTCGTCCCGTCGGCGATCAAGCCCGCTACGACGAGGGCCGCTCCGCCACGCAGATCGGGCGAGGTAACCTGTGCACCCGAGAAGCCCTTGACGCCATGAATCATGGCATGATGGCTCTCGATACGAATGTCGGCACCCATGCGTACCAGCTCAGAGGCAAACATAAAGCGATTCTCGAAGATGTTCTCGGTAATAACGGAGCTACCATCGGCAAGGGCGGAGAGTACCATAATCTGCGCCTGCATGTCCGTCGGGAAGCCGGGGAACGGAAGCGTCTGGATGTCGACCGGCTTGATACGCTCGGCACGGTTCACATGGACGCCATCCTCGACGCGCTCGCAGTCGATACCCATGAGCTCCATCTTCTTGAGCACCATGCCCAAGTGAATGGGGCAAAAGCCCGTGACATCGACACCGCGATCGTCGGCCATCAACGCACCGGCAACGATAAAGGTACCGGCCTCGATGCGGTCGCCCACCACGCGATGGGTAACGGGATGGAGCTCTTCCACGCCTTCGATAGTCACGACGGGCGTACCGGCGCCAACAATCTTGGCGCCCATCTCGTTGAGCATGTTGGCGAGATCGACGATCTCGGGCTCGCGGGCGGCATTGTCGATAACCGTGGTACCCTTCGCGCGCACGGATGCCATAATGAGGTTCTCGGTCGCACCGACACTGGCGAACTCGAGCGTGACGGTGGTACCGCGCAGGCCCTGAGGCGCGCTGGCGTTGATGTAACCGTGGGCGGTATCGAACTCAACGCCCAGGGCCTCGAGACCCAGAATGTGCATATCGATCTTGCGAGCACCCAGGTTGCAGCCGCCCGGCATGGCAATCTTGGCGCGATGGAAGCGGCCCAGCAGGGGTCCCATGACGGCGGTGGAAGCACGCATCTTGGCAACGAGCTCGTAGGGGGCCTCCCAAGAATCGACCTGAGAGGTATCAATCTCGAGCGTGTGCTCGTCGAGAACATCGATCGTAGCGCCCATGCCCTTGAGCACCTTGCCCATCACGTGAACATCGGAAATATCGGGCACGTTCTGCAGCGTCGTCTTGCCCGGCGCCAGAAGCGTTGCCGCCATGAGTTTGAGCGCGGAGTTCTTGGCACCCGAGACGGGCACGGAGCCTCCGATGGCGTGGCCACCCTCAACGCGGATAATATCCAAGGTCTACCCTTTCAAAAAGCATGCCCGGGGTGGCTGGGCCATCCCGGGCATGATGTGTTCGCAAATGGTCGAACGCTAAATCGTTTGACTATTGGGCAAGCTTGAGCTTACACCATGCGATTTCATTATAGAGGTAGGCGCGGCGTGCATCATCCTCCGACAAATTACCCAGCTTCTCTTCAAAACCTTGAATATCAGCTTTAAGCTTGTCGGCATCGACGGTCGCCAAATCGCAAGCGCGCTCGGCGAGAACGGTCACGACATCGTCCGCAACCTGGGCATAGCCGCCGGCCACGGCAAACGTGTGGTCGACAGTGCCCATGGCCTTATCGGAAACGCGAACGTAACCGCGGTCGATCGTGCAGATCTCGCTGGAGTGAGCAGGCAGAACACCAAACTCGCCATCCGTGGACGGAATCGACACAAACGCAGCGTCGCCCTCATAGGCGCAGCTCACGGGGCACACGATGCGGATACGCATAACCTACTTCTCCCCCATCTTGCGGGCGCGCTCGCGCACGTCCTCAATCGTGGAAGCATAGCGGAAAGCCTGCTCGGGCAGGTCATCGGCCTTGCCGTCGACAATCTCGGCGAAAGAGCGGACGGTATCCTCGACGCGGACGTAGACACCGGGGTTGCCGGTGAACTTCTCGGCGACGTGGAAGGACTGCGAGAGGAACTGCTGAATCTTACGGGCACGGTTGACCGTAAGGCGCTGCTCCTCGGACAGCTCGTCCATACCCAGAATGGCGATGATGTCCTGAAGGTCGGAGTACTCCTGCAGGAGCTCCTGGACCTTGACGGCGACACGGTAGTGCTCCTCGCCGACGATCGAGGGATCGAGAGCGTCGGAGGAAGACGCGAGCGGGTCGATAGCCGGGAACAGGCCGAGCGACGAAATGCTACGCGAAAGAACCGTGGTGGCGTCGAGGTGCGTAAACGTCGTGGCAGGCGCCGGGTCGGTCAGGTCGTCTGCGGGGACGTAGACAGCCTGGACGGAGGTAATGGAGCCCGTCTTGGTCGAGGTAATGCGCTCCTGGAGGTCGCCCATCTCGGTTGCCAGCGTGGGCTGGTAACCAACGGCGGACGGCATACGGCCCAGCAGTGCGGAAACCTCGGAACCTGCCTGGGAGAAGCGGAAGATGTTGTCGATGAACAGCAGAACGTCCTGGCCACGATCACGGAAATACTCAGCGGTGGTAAGGCCGGCCAGACCGATGCGCAGACGCGCTCCGGGCGGCTCGTTCATCTGACCATAGACCAAGCAGGTCTTGTCGATAACGCCAGACTCGCTCATCTCGAGGAACAGGTCGGTGCCCTCGCGGGTACGCTCGCCGACGCCGGTGAACACCGAGGTGCCGCCGTGCTCCTGGGCGAGGTTGTTGATGAGCTCCTGAATCAGAACGGTCTTGCCGACGCCGGCGCCGCCGAACAGGCCTGTCTTGCCGCCACGGATGTAGGGCTCGAGCAGGTCGACGGCCTTGATGCCGGTCTCGAAGATCTCGGTCTTGGTGGTGAGCTCGTCGAAACGGGGCGCTGCATGGTGGATGGGATAGAACTCCTCCACCTCGGGCATGGGCTTGCCGTCGACGGGCTTGCCCATGACGTTCCAAATGCGGCCGAGCGTCTTAGGACCAACGGGCATCTTCATGGGCTCACCGGTATCGGTGGCGACAAGGCCGCGCTGCAGGCCGTCGGTCGAGGACATGGCGACCGTGCGGACCACACCGCCCGGAAGCTGGCTCTCGACCTCGAGGATCGTGCTCAGATGACCGATCGGGGTCTCGGCCTCGACCGTGAGCGCGTTGTAGATCGGGGGCACCGCACCGTCAAACTTGACGTCGACGACAGGACCGATGATTCGCACGATGCGACCATCACCGGCAGTCGTCTTCTTGGTGGCTTCCTCGACCGCAAGCTTTACGGTGTTATTAGCCATTACTGTTCCTCCAATGCTGAGGCTCCGCCGACGATCTCGTTAATCTCGGTCGTGATCGAAGCCTGGCGCACGCGACTATACGTGCGGGTAAGGGTCGAGATGATCGCGGTGGCGTTTTCCGTCGCGGAGTGCATGGCCTTGCGGCGTGCACCCTGCTCGGCAGCCGCCGAATCGATCAGGGCCTGGTAGATGACCGTCAGGATATAAGACGGCACAAGCTTGCCGAGAACATGCTCGGGAGAGGGCACGAACTCGAACGTGGACGAGATGCGCTTAGGGGCGTCGGTCTCGTTCTTACGCGGACCGTGGGCCATAGCGATCATCTCGGGGTCGAGCGGCAACAGATGCTCGACGCGAAGCTCCTGATCCACGCGGTTCTTGGCGTGGTGGTAGACAAGCTCGACACGGTCAAGCTCACCGGCACGATACGCATCGCAGATATGAGAGGAGATCATGCGGGCCTGATTGAAATCGGGCTCAGAGGAGTTGCCCTCAAAGTGCATGACGACGTTTGCGCGGTCACGGAAATACGTGGCCGGCTTACGCCCACACGCGATGATCTCGCACTCGATGCCGTCGTTCGCCCAAGAAGCGGCGAGCTTTTCGGCCGTGCGCTCCACCGTCGTATTGAAACCGCCGGCAAGGCCGCGGTCCGAGGCAATAACGACAATCAGGCCATGTTTGACGCTCTCATGCTTCTGCAGCATGGGATCGGTGCCCGAACAGGAGGCGTCGCCGGCGACCGTCAACATGACGTCGGTCAGCGCCTCCTTATAGGGCTCGGCCTGCTTGGAGCGATCGAGGGCACGACGGATCTTGGCCGTAGAGACCATCTCCATCGTGCGCGTGATCTGCTTGGTCGTAGTAACCGAGGAGATTCGCTTCTTAATGTCGCGAAGGTTGGCCATGGGGCTTAGTTCTCCTCTGATCCAGAAACATCCGAATGGTGCTTGGCCATGAACTGCTGCTTGAAGTCGCCGATGACGCGCAAGAGCTCAGCCTTGGTGTCATCATCGATCTTCTTGGCGCGAACCTTGTCGAGCAGCGAGCCAAAGCCATTGTCCATGTACTCGATGAGCTCGGCACGGAAAGGCAGCACGTCGGCGATCTCCAGGTCATCCAGGAAGCCCTCGTTGCCAGCGAACAGCGTAACGATCTGCTCGCCAACCTCAAACGGCTTGTAACGCGGCTGCTTAAGGAGCTCAGTCATGCGAGCGCCGTGGGTAAGCTGCTTTTGCGTGGCCTCGTCGAGGTCAGAGCCGAACTGCGTAAAGCCGGCGAGCTCCTGGTACGAAGCGAGGTCCAGACGGAGGTTGCCGGCGACCTGCTTCATGGCCTTGGTCTGTGCGTCGCCACCGACGCGGGACACGGAAATGCCCACGTCGACTGCCGGGCGCTGGCCCTGGAAGAAGAGCTCGGACTGCAGGTAGATCTGACCATCGGTAATGGAAATGACGTTGGTCGGAATGTAGGCCGAGACGTCGCCGTCCTGGGTCTCGATGATCGGAAGAGCCGTCATGGAGCCATAACCGTTCTTCTTGGACATCTTGACTGCACGCTCGAGCAGACGAGAGTGCAGGTAGAAGATGTCGCCAGGATAGGCCTCGCGTCCGGGCGGACGATGCAGCGTCAGCGACATCTGACGGTAAGCCACAGCCTGCTTGGACAGGTCGTCGTAGATGACGAGCACGTGGCCGCCGGGGTTGGTCTCGCTGGCGGGCTTGCCGTCCTCACCGTTGTACATGAAGAACTCGCCGATAGCGGCACCGGCCATAGGCGCGATGTACTGCATAGGGGCGGAATCGGCAGCGGTGGCCGAAACGATAATGGTGTAGTCGAGCGCACCGTGCTGAGCGAGGGTCTCGCGGATGTTGGCAACCGTGGAGGCCTTCTGGCCGATGGCGACATAGATGCAGACCATGCCCTTGCCGCGCTGGTTGAGGATAGCGTCGATGGCGATGGCGGTCTTACCGGTCTTACGGTCGCCGATGATGAGCTCACGCTGACCGCGGCCAATAGGCACCATGGAGTCGATAGCGAGCAGACCGGTCTGAACCGGCTCACACACCGGGGTACGGTCGATGACGCCGGGGGCCTTGAACTCGATGGGGCGACGGTGCGTGGCGACGATGTCGCCCAGGCCGTCGATGGGCTGGCCGAGCGGATTGACGACGCGGCCGAGCATGGCACGGCTCACGGGGATATCCATAATGCGGCCAGTGGTGCGGCACTCGTCACCTTCCTTGATGGAGTCGACGGCACCGAACAGAACGGCGCCGACCTCGTCACGGTCAAGGTTCTGGGCAAGGCCGAAGACGGTCTCACCGGTATCGGAGCTCTTGAACTCCAGAAGCTCGCCTGCCATGGCGCTCTTAAGGCCGGAGACGCGCGCGATGCCGTCGCCTACCTCGTCGACCGTTGAAACCTCATGCGTATCGACCGTCGCGGAGAGGCTCGTGAGCTGCTCCTGCAGTTTCTTGGCGATATCCTGGGCATTGAGGGTTTCGGACATTAGGCTTCACCTCCGTACGAATTAGCAGAGTTTGCGAGGGTCTCCTGCGCGACGCGCAGCTGCGTCTTGACGGAAATGTCACGACGCTCGCCGCGGGCCTCGAGCACCAGGCCGCCCACGATAGACGGATCGACCTGCTCGATAAGGAATACCTTGCGGCCGAAGTCCTGCTCGCATTTCTTAGTGATGGTTTGACGCAGCTCGTCGTCGAGCGGGATCGCCGTGGTGACGGTCACGCCCACTACATCCTCGTCTTCCTCGGCAACATACTTAAAGGCAGCTGCCACCTTGGGAAGAAGGTCGAGCTGGTCGCGCTTGGACATGGTGTCGAGCACGGCGATGATCTCGGGGCTGGCAGAAGCCAGGCACTCGATCATCTCGAGGTCCTCGAACACATGGTTCTCGGCCTTAGCGGCTTCCAGAAGGGAGCGTGCGTAGGTCTCGAGCACCTTGTCCTGATAGCGGCTAGTCGGCATTCAGGCTACCTGCTTCCTGGATGTAGCGCTCGATGAGCTTCTTCTGCTCGGCCTCGTCCTCGAGTGCCTCGCCCACGATCTTGGTGGCGACGGCAACGGACAGGTCGGCGATGGAGCTCGCGGCACCGGCGTAGATGAACTTGCGCTCGTCCTCGACGGTCGTATGGGCCTTGGCGATAATCTCCTCGGCCTCCTTGTGAGCAGCCTCGATGATACGGGCGCGCTCGGACTCGGCGTCCTTACGGGCCTCGAGAACGATGTCGGCAGCCTGACGACGGGCGTCGGTGACGATCGAGTCGGACTCAGCGCGCTTGGCGATAGCCTCCTGCTTGGTCTTCTCGGCCTCGTCGAGGCTCTCCTCGATCTTCTTGCCGCGCTCCTCCATGGTTTTCATGATGCCCGGCAGGGCAACCTTGGCCAGCACGATCCAGATAATCAGGAAGGCGATAAGCGCCGGAATGAACTCCGCCATCTTAGGGATGAGGATGTCCGCACCGGCAGCGCCGTCCTCAGCGAACGCGGAAACCGGCATGAGCAGCGCGGCCGCGGACGCGGAGAGTGCGATCGCGCTCTTCTGGGATGAAAGATTCATACTTGACGCTCCGTGCTATTTAACGATCAGCGCGACAACGAAGCCGATCAGAGCCAGAGCCTCGCCGAAGGCGGAGCCCATGATGAAGACGGTGAACACGCGGCCCTGGACCTCAGGCTGACGGGCCATAGCACCCGTAGCACCCAGAGCAGACAGGCCGATAGCAAGACCAGCGCCGATAACACCGAGACCGTAACCGATAACTCCCACGATTCCTCCTTTGTCGTGCGTGTCTTATTTCACGCAGGATAACCTTTTTATAACTGCCGGGCTCCATGGGTACGGGCACCGGCGGTTTAACGAATTACCTTACCTTAAAGGCGCGAACGGAAGACTACTCCTCCTCCGCGACCTCCTCTGCCTCGGAGACATACACGGCGGTAAGGACCGTGAAGACGTAAGCCTGGATGGCGCCGACCACAAGCTCGATCGCATAGATCAGGATGAGGATGGCAAGCCAGGCCAGCGAAGGCAGGGCGCCGACGGCGTGGGCCGCGGAAACCTGCTGAAGCAGCGGCTGCATGAACATGCTCGCCATGATGGCGAACGAGCCCATGACCACGTGTCCTGCGAACATGTTGCAGAACAGACGGACGGCGAGCGTGATGAGGCGCAGGAAGGTCGAGAAAAGCTCGACGACCCACACGAGCACGTTCATCGGGAAGCTCACGCCCTGCGGGGCGAGGCTCTTGATGTAGCCGATCACGCCGTGAGCCTTGCATCCGTAGTAGATGAAGTACACGAAGGCGAAGATGGCGAGCGCGGCGGTGGAGCCGATTGCGCCGGTGCCGGGCTTCATTCCCGGGATCAGGCCGATCATGTTGTTGATCAGAATGAACAGGAAAAGCGAGCACAGGAACGGGAAGTGCTTCTTCCAGTTCTCACCCACGACGCCCTTGCCGATATCGTTCTCGACGTACTCGATGATGTACTCGAAACCGTTGACGAAGAAGCCCTTGGGAACCAGGGTCTGCTTCTTCTTGAACACGGCCAGGACGATCAGGAGCACGATCGTGGAGACGATCAGCCAAAACGAGTACTGCGTGATGCCGCAGCTCAGATCGCCCACGACAGGGGTGGAGCTGAACTCGCTGACCAGATGATTAATCTCATCAGGCAGCTTTTCAAAAATTTCCACGACTTACCTTTCGACCTCATGAGGATCTCGCAGCGCCTTGGCGACGCGAACCGTGCAGGCGGCCATAAAGGCCACGAAGCCGATCGCCTCGCCCAGGAGGAACATGCGAAATGCCTCTCCGAACAACACAAACACAACCAAGGTAAAGACGAGCAGGGCGATTGCCGAGACCGCCAGACTCACCATACCCTTGAGCATGTCCGCATTCTGTTTATCGTCAAGAACCGGCTTGAGCGTAAAGACAAAGGGAAGGAAGGCAATTGCGCCCGCGATGGCGCCTGCAACGATAGCGAGCAGATCGGCTATCTGAAACACTGGCGTCCTCACTTTCCTTTTTAACGCTTCACAGAACAGTTCCAGCCAAACATTGGTGACTATTGTACGAGCCAATCGCTAAAGTACAACCGAAAAAGCATCGGTTAATACGCACCTGTTCGTTTTCTTAAGACCTTCTTTATGCCGCAGGTACGGTAATACGTTTTTCTCGAACCCTGCAGGGCAAAACGTCCGTTAACAGGAGTGCGCGCGGTCGCCTTTTGTTCGTCCGCGCGCACCGTTTCTTCGTATTTGCAGCCGCGGCCGTCTTAGCTCAGCGACTAGAGCGTGCCGTAGATGCGGTCGCCGGCGTCGCCGAGGCCGGGAACGATGTAGGCAGCCTCGTTGAGATGGTCGTCGATGGCGCAGGTATAGATATGCACATCAGGATCCTTCTCAGTCAGCGACTTGAGGCCCTCGGGGGCCGCGACGATGCACAGCATGCGGATGTCCTTGACACCACGCTCGCGCAGGTAGCTGATGGCCATCTCGGCCGAACCGCCCGTGGCAAGCATGGGGTCGACGACCAGGCAGATGCGCTGGTCGATATCCTTGGGCATCTTGCAGTAATACTCGTGCGGCTCGTGGGTGACCTCGTCGCGCTCCATGCCGATGTGGCCCACGCGAGCGGAGGGCACCAGGTCGAGGATGCCGTCGACCATGCCAAGGCCCGCACGCAGGATGGGCACGATGGCGAGCTTTTTGCCGGCAAGCTGCTTAAACGTGGCGGTAGTGATGGGGGTCTCGACCTCGACGTCTTCCATAGGCAGGTCGCGCATGGCCTCGTAGCCGTCAAAAAGCGCGAGTTCGCGCACGAGCTGGCGGAACTGGTTGGTGCCGGTGTTTTTGTCGCGCAGGATCGACAGCTTGTGCTGGACGAGCGGGTGATCGACAAGCGTCACACGGGACGCATCGTAGGTGACGGTCATGGATTGATTGCCCCTTTCGTTGCGGCCGCAAAACGGCCTTGCTGACAAGGTGTGCAGCAATGTTGCCGCCGCACGCCATGCATTAGTTTAGCGGTTTGTTGTATCGAGCAGCCCATCGCAGCCCTACTGTGAGGTGCTGAGCGAGCGCCTGACTGCATCACGCCAGCCCGCAAGGTTTTGCTCGCGGCGCTCGGCGGACATGTGGGGAAGGAAGGTCCTAACGATCTGGGCATTTTGCTCCAGCTCTTCCAGGTCTTCCCAATAGCCGACGGCAAGACCCGCCAAGTACGCGGCACCGATTGCCGTGGTCTCCACCGTCTCGCATTGCAGCACGGGGATATCCAGCAGGTCGGCCTGGAATTGCATGATGAACTCGTTGCGCGAGGCACCGCCATCGACAGACAGGCGCTCGATCGAAAGCCCCACGTCCTGCTCCATGGCGCGCAGCACGTCGTAGCTCTGATATGCCATGGATTCGCAGGCGGCACGTACGATGGTCGCACGGCTCGAGGCGCCGGTCAGACCGCACACGATACCGCGGGCATGCGGGTCCCACCAGGGAGCACCCAAACCCGCAAAGGCGGGAACGAAGTAGCAGCCCTCGTTGTCGCTAATCGAAGCGGCGAGTTGTGCCGACTCGCTCACGCTCGAGATGATGCCCATGTTGTTGCGAAGCCAGTTCATCGTTGAGCCGGCGGCAAAAATAGAGCCCTCGAGCGCATAGCTGACTTTGCCGTCCGCAGCGATACCGATGGTGGAGACCAGGCCATTCTTGGATTCGACGATCTCGTCGCCGGTGTTCATGAGCATAAAGCAACCCGTGCCATAGGTGTTTTTGGTCTGGCCGGGACGGAAACAGCAGTGGCCGAACAGCGACGCCTGTTGGTCACCCGCCACGCCCATGATGGGCGGCATGTTGGTCATGATGTCGCTCGCGACGCGGCCGTAGTCGCCCGAGCTCCAGCGAACCTCGGGCATCATGGAACGTGGAACGTCAAAGAGTGCCAGCAGGTCGTCGTCCCAATCGAGCGTATGGATATTAAAGAGTGCCGTGCGGCTGGCATTGGTGTAGTCGGTGGCAAAGACCTGGCCGCCGGTGAGGTTGTAGATGAGCCAGGTGTCGATGGTGCCAAACATGAGGTCGCCCGCCGCCGCGCTTTCGCGTGCGCCGTCGACGTTGTCGAGAATCCACTGCACCTTGGAGGCCGAGAAATACGGGTCGAGCGTGAGTCCCGTGCGGGAGCGCACCAGCCCTTCTGCGCCCTGCTCGACCAGCTCGTCGATCAGAGGTGCGGTACGGCGGCACTGCCATACGATGGCGTTATAGATCGGCTGACCGCTCACACGGTCCCAGACCACCGTGGTCTCGCGCTGGTTGGAGATGCCGATGGCGGCAATGCGGTCGGAGTGGATACCGCTCTTAAACTGGACTTCCATCATGACCGCGATCTGGCTGGCAAGGACCGCCATGGGGTCTTGCTCTACCCAACCGGGACGCGGGAAGCTGGTTTTGACGCTGCGACGTGCCTGCGCGACGATGCAGCCGTACTCGTCGACGATGGTCGCAAGTACCGAGGTGGTGCCGCAGTCGAGCGCCATGATGTAGGAACCGCCAAAGTCAAACGAGGCATCTTCCATGCCCAGGCTGCCCAGATTCAACGACATCGCTTAAACCTTTCTATTGCATCGGGTCGGACAGGACCCGTTCGATCTCTGATGCGGGAAGTGCGCCTTGGCGCAGGATCTGGAGCTCGCCGTGCTGAAACGACACGATGGTCGAGGCGTCGCGACACGGGGTCTCACCGGCGTCGACGGCAACATCGACCCCCTCCAGGATGCGACCTTCCACCGTGATAAAACTTGCCGGCGCGGGCGCGCCATGCGTGTTGGCGCTGGTGCAGGCAAGGGGGCTGCCACAGGCGCGAATGAGCGCCTGCACCACGGGCGAGGCCGAAGCGCGAAGTGCCACCGTGTCGTCGGCAGCGCGCATAAAGGTCGGCACGCAGGGGGCTGCCTTGACCACGATAGTCAGGGCTCCCGGCCAGCATCGTCGCGCGAGTATGCGGGCATCTTCCGGGATATCCACGCCATAGCGGTCGAGTGCTTCGACGCCATCGACCAGCCAAGCGACGGTTTGCGTGAGTTCACGTTGCTTGAGAGTGAAGATACGGCGATAGCCGGTGCCGAGCGCAGGAACTGCGGCGCCATTGACGGCAGCCTGCGGATCGCGCGGCCACGATGGGAATTCGCTTGTATCTTGGGGCACGGCGTCCGAGAAGGCGTTGACTGCCACGGCGACACCGTAGACGGTCTCGGTCGGGATCAAAGCCAGGCCGCCGCGGCCGAGCACCTCGGCCGTGCGCTCGACGGCAAGCCGATGCGGCTCGCGCGCTCCCTCGTATACCCGATAGACCGTCTGCATGTGTATGCCAGCCCCTTACGCTCTGGTGCAAGTTTGTTTACTGTGGGGCATTCTCGCACGAAACGTTCAACCTATTTGCCCAGAGCGCATGTTGGTTTGGTGAGCGGCTCTAGTAGTCGGTGAAAGTGAGGGGGTTATTGGACTGCGACGAACTTCTTTGGCCTGCCGGCGTGGCGTTCTTGGGCGGCATAGCGCTCGATGCCGTCTATCGTTATCATCCGACGGCCGTCGACGAGTTCAACATCGAGCTTTCCGGCTTTGACCAGCGCGGTAATCCGCGGAGCGGAGACTTTGAGGTCCAGCGCTGCGTCTTTAAATGTTCGGCACGCCGCTTCCCGAGCGTCCTCGTGGTCGATTTCGACTGAAAGGGCCACGACCTCGGCCGAGCGTTCGTACCCTGCCGGAGTCAAACCGTTGTTGAGGTCGTCGGCCAAAAACGCCATCAGTGCCTCGGTGGCATGGGCAATCGCTTCTTCGCGCGTATCGCCATCGGCAAAGGCGCCGGGAATCTGCGGGAAGCTGGCGCAGTAACCGTCGTCTTCTTTTATGAGAACGCAGTCATAGGTAAATCGCTGCCTCATTTTGCCTCCAACTACCATCCAGCTTGGCGACGAATACTTGCCCACGTGCCCTTCTTTGGTCGATCACCACCAGAGCCGTTCACGGTGACAACACGGTCACCAGAAACATACTTAGCATGACTACCGACTTGCGCGACCTTCACGAATCCATCGTGCTTGAGTAGGGCAATGATTTCCCGAAAGGTAGGAGGTTGCATGGGCCGACCTCTTTCAGCCGTCCTAATTATAAACTAATTTATAATTTTTGCTAACCAGTTAATAAATATTACTGGCGCTGTTTGGGCTCGGTGACGATGGCTCGGACGATGCGGGGGCGATCGGTGAGGTCGTGGACGATGCGCACGTCCGACAGACCCGCTTGGCGGCAGAGCTCGGCCGCAGCGTCGAGCGCGCCCTCGTAGAGCTCGCAGGCAAAGAGGCCGCCGGCGCGCAACATGTAGGGCGCCGCGTTGAGCAAGCGGCGGAAGATATCGAGGCCGTCGGCGCCACCCTCGAGCGCCAGATCGGGCTCAAAGTCCTTGACCTCGTGCGGCAGCGAGCGCATGACATCGGTGGGGATGTAAGGCGGGTTGGAGACGAGCACGTCAAAGGTGCCCCACTCTTCACGGGGAATGGAGCTCACCAGGTTCGTGAGGCTGAAAGCGACCTCGTCGGACGTGAGGCCAAGCGCATCGCGGTTTTTGGTAGCAAGGTCGATGGCGCGCGGCTCGATATCGGTAGCGGTGCAGGTGACGTGGCCGCGACGCTCCCAGGCGATCGAGAGCGAGATACAGCCCGTGCCGCAGCCGACCTCGAGAACGCGGGCAGTGCGGGGCTCGGCTGGGGCAGGCGCAGCGGCATCCTGAGCTGAAACCGTCTCCTGGTCGGCACCCTCGATGGCGATGTCGTATTCGTCGAGCTCGGGCTCGGGGGTTTCCATGGCCTCTGCTTCTGCCGCTTCGGCTTCTGCTGCCTGCGCGGCGGCTTCCTCGGCCTCGCGGTCGGCCAGCTCCTCGGCATAGGCGCGGCTACCGAGCACGTCGCTACCCAGCGCAGCCTCATCGGCGGCCGTCAGGTTGGCAGCACGACGCTCGGCGGTCGCGCGTTCGTCGGCCAGCGCCGCCTCGGCTTTGCGGGCCTGCTCGACCTCATCGTTCCAAGGCAGCTCAACACGCTGACGGGCAGCGGCCTCGGGGCTCAGCACCTCGGTATCCAGATAGTTCAGGACTTCTTCGACGAGCATCTCGGTCTCGGGGCGCGGAATGAGCACACCGGGGGCGCACGCGACATCGATCATGCGGAACTGCGTGCTGCCGGTGATGTACTGCAGCGGCTCGCCTTTGGCGCGACGAACGACGGCCGCGTGCATGGTCTCGAGCTGGGCCGCGTTGAGCGTCTCGTCCATGCGCATATATAAGTCGATGCGCGCCAGACCCGTGGCCGCACACAGCAGCCACTCGGCAGAAAGACGGGGGTGCTCCTCGCCGCGCTCGGCCAGGTACTCCTTGGTCCACTCGAGACAACGCTTGATGGTCCAGATCTCGTTTGCCATGGGGCCCTCCCCTCTTAAGCGCCGGGCGGCGCGCGAATGTCGGAGCAGATTGTACGCGAGGCCAGCGCTTGGCAAGGGACGATTGGGTCGCGCGCGCAGACGTGGTGTAAGAGTGTCCTGAGGTCCGTCGCTGCAAGTCCCGATGTTACTCCTTCTTGAGGCCGTGCTTCTCGACTATCTCGTCCACTATCTCCCTGGCGCGCCGCCCGAGCGCGCGGCGCCTCC
>DBFEIO010000001.1:0-19945 GCA_048330275.1 Collinsella sp. | reverse complement strand
CTATTCGGTTCCATTCGCCCCATCGGAGGGGTACGGGAGAATTTCTCCGCGAGGAGAGGAGGGTGCGAAACTTTGTGTTCGCAATGTGGAATCGCAGGATCGCCGATCGGCTCGGTTTTGGGCTAATAGCCCTGGCATTTCACAGTGTTTCCCCAGGTTGCAGATTGTTTCATTGTTTTTTAGCCCAAAATTAGCCCATAACCTCATCCCAAAGGGCGCTTCGACGGCGGAAAAAAGTGCCGACGTAGAGGTTCGGACAGGGGCAGAAGGAGGGCATTTTAGCCCAAATTAGCTCAAAAACAGCCTGATTTGGGCAAAAAAGGCCAGAAGCTTTGCACTTCTGACCTGGTGTTTTATGGTCGCGGGGGCAGGATTTGAACCTACGGCCTCCGGGTTATGAGCCCGGCGAGCTACCAGACTGCTCCACCCCGCAATGTCTGGGCGCCTCATGTGCGCAAGAAAGAATATTACGTGGGAGTTCGGTAAACGGCAAGGAAAATCTCGTAGAGCATAATTCCTTCATATTTAAACCTCTCAGCCCTTATCACCGTAAACGAATCACAGCCGAGCGCCGTCGATGGCACGTATACAATGGTGCGCGTCCTTTTATGCCGACACCGGGAGTAGACATGCTGCTCGCTATCGATATGGGAAACACGCAGACGGCCATGGGCCTGTTTGACGGAGACGAGCTGGTGCAGTCGTGGCGCATGCCCACCGACCGCTCCTATACCGCCGACGAGATCCACGTGCGCCTGATGGGTTTCTTTAAGATGTACGGCCTCTCGCTCGATGCGGTCGATGCGATCGCCTTCGCCGGCGTGGTGCCGCAGCTCTCGCGCGAGTGGCACACCGTGGCCGACCGCATCGCGGCAGACGCCATCGTTATCGGGCCGCAGACGGCCGCGGTGACCAAACTGCGCGCGGCGCGCCCCCAGGCCGTGGGCGCCGACCGCGTCGCCAACGCCGTTGCGGCCGAGACTTTCTACGGCGCGCCGGCAATCGTGGTGGACTTTGGCACCGCGACCAATATCGACGTCATCGATGAGGACGGTTATTACATTGGTGGGGCGATCGCGCCGGGCATCCGCATCTCCATGGACGCGCTTGCCGCCCGAGCCGCCAAGCTCGCCAGCGTGCCGCTCGAGGCGCCCGAGCACGCCATCGGTCGCGACACCGAAGAGTGCATCAAGGTCGGCGCCGTGATGGGCGCCGCCGCCATGGCCGAGGGCCTGGTCACGCGCATGAAGCGCGAGCTGGGCCGCGAGGACGCCACCGTTATCGCCACGGGCGGTCTCGCCGGCATCGTCGCCGATTCGACCGATGCCTTCGACGTGGTCGACGGGCAACTCACCATCAAGGGCATCTGCGAAATCTACCGCCGCATGCAGGAGCTGGGATAGAGTAAACGCCAGGTCGCAGCAACCAGCCGCCAATCCTATTCCTCAAAATCGAAAATTTTTCAGTTTTGAGGAATAGGATTTTTTGCTAAGCCTCGCCGCACAACCACCTCGCCAGGTCCACGATCTGCACCCCATCGCGATCCGTGGCCTCGTGATGCGTGCGGGCAAGAATCATCTTGGGATACGCATCGCCAATGCTCAGCAGTGCCGAAATCTCGCGTTCAAACGTCTTATCCGAGCTGATGTCGTCGCTCACCTGAATGTAGAGCTTCTCGCTTCGCTTGATTGCTACAAAGTCTATTTCCTTTTTATAGAGCACACCGACGTATACCTCGTATCCGCGGCGCAGCAGCTCGATGGCCACCATGTTCTCGTATACGCGTCCCCAATCCATATCACGTGTACCAAGCAGTGCGTATTTGAACGCGTGGTCTGCCAGGTAATACTTCTCGCCGCTCTTAAGGTATTTTTTGCCGCGAATGTCGTACCGACGAACTTTATAGAAGGCAAGCGCATCGCACAGGTACCCCATGTACGTGCCGACCGTCTTGTTCGTAATCTTTAGCCCATCCGCATTCAAAACATCTGTAATGTTGCGTGCCGACGTTATGTTGGAGACGTTGTCCATCATGTAATCGGCAATGCGCAGCAGTGCAGATTCGTTTCTCACGTTATGCCGCTGCACGATATCCCTCACGATGAGCGTTTTGAAGACATTGGAGAGATATTGGTAGCGCTGCTCCTGCAGTGGATAAGGGTAAGAGCCGGACATACCGCCGGTTCTCGCGTACTCATCGAAGTCGCGGTCAACCTCGCCCTCGTCACTATAGAGGCGATACTCCTCAAACGAGAATGGGAAAACCTCGATCTCGAACGTGCGCCCCGTAAAGAGCGTCGACAGATCGCTCGACAGCAAAAAGGCGTTCGATCCGGTGATGAAGATGTCGTACTGCTCGGATGCATGGAGGCTGTTGATCGCGCGTTCAAAGCCGTCGCACATCTGAACCTCGTCGATAAGCAGGAAGTTTTGCTTGTCGGACACTCGATGCTCTTTCACATAGGCGAGCAGGGCATGATATTCGAGCAGGCCCTCGAACTCGTCGAGGTTGTAATTGATATGGATGACATTCGAATTGGACAGATTTGCCTCCACGTAATCGCGGAGGGCCTCGAGCAATTTTGACTTACCGCTACGGCGAATGCCCGTTATGACCTTGATGTCCGGTACGCCAATAAGGCTCGTCAACGTGTCCATATATGACGTTCTATTGATGAGTTTCATTGGTGCCTCCCTGCGGTCTTCTATCGCTATTCCTCAAAAACGAAAATTATTCAGTTTTGAGGAATAGACTCTGCAACGAATATACCTCGTTAAAGGCCGAGCTGGCTTAATTCTATTCCTCAAAATCGAAAGATTTTCAGTTTTGAGGAATAGGGTGCTGACAACCCATTCCCCAGACAACAAGACCCTCCCCGGCACAGCCGAGGAGGGTCTTGTTGTCATCGCTATCTTTGAGCGCGGGCGCCTCGCGTTACAGCCCGCGAATCCGTACAGCCTCAGGCGGAAACTCCTGCTCGCCGGCATCGGTCTTGATGGTCGCGCGGCCCCAGATGTCCAGGCCCGCAAACACACCGACCGCAAGCGGCAAACCGTTGGGCGACACCGCCGCAACCTGACGACCCAGCAGCGGCACCATATCGAAGTACTCACCCAGCACCGGAGCCAGCGGGCCGGCAGCGCCCTGTGGTGTGTTGGCGGCAACCGCCCAGGTGTCCACGCGGGTCAGCACGGCGGTGGCCAATGCCTCGACCAGCACCTCGTCGGCCATATCCACGCCAAGCTCGCCCAGCGCCGCACGTTCAATATCAACCGTCACCGCGGCAAACATGCCCGCAGCACCGGCACCGCCGTTGACGGCGACGCGCGCGAGCGACGTCTCAAACGCAGGCGCGCCGCACACGATGTCACTCGGCCACTGGATGCCTACCTTGCCGGCAAGCCCCAGGCCCGGCGTTGCGGCCGTGCCCGCGAGCGCGTCCATCATGCCCATTGCAGCTACAAATGGCAGGCCGTGGAAGGCGTGCATGTTCACGTCCGGGCGCACGACCAGCGAAAACGTCAACGACGCCTCGCCCGCGCTCCACGCGCACCGGCCCGCGGACGCACCCTCGCGGCCCGCGTCACGCGCCGCGTCGAGCTCGGTACCGGCGGCAACAGCATTCATCTCGATCATCTACATACGCCCCAATTCGCCCACGATATGGCCCACGCGATCCTCGGGCTCCTTGACCTCGACGCCGTTGTAGCGGAAGAACCGCGCCGGGTCGTGCATCAGGTCCTCAAGCGGCACCAGCACAAAGTCGCGCTCGCCGATCAGTGGATGCGGCAGGCGCAGCTTTTTGCCGCCGTGGGTCTCGCCGTCCATCCACAGCAGGTCCAGGTCGATGGTGCGCGGACCGTTGGCCTTGGCCTTCTTGGAGCGGTCGCGGCCCAGCTCGGCCTCGATCTTCATGAGCTCGTCGAGCAGCACCAGCGGCGCCAACTCGGTCTTGATCTCGATGACGGCGTTGGCAAACGCGTCCTGGCGCGTCTCGTAGGCCGGCTCGCTCTCGTAGATCTTGGAGGAGTTGGACACGCAGGTAAGTGGAATCTCGGCAATCATGTCGCGTGCGGCGCGGATGTTGTCACAGCGATGCCCCAAGTTGGATCCCACGGCCACAAACGCGCGGCGCGGCTGCGGCTTGGCAACCGCCCAGTAGCCGTTCAGGAACTGCGCAAAGCCCGCGGCGTCGTGCACGCGCACGATGTTGGCACCGGCCTGGATGGCGCCCAGGCACACGCCAAACGTAGCGGCATCGCGCTCGGCGGCCTCGGTCACGCCCGAGACGGCGCCCACAAAGCGCTTGCGCGATACGGCGCACATGAGCGGATAGCCCAGTGACGCCATCTTGGCAGTCTCGCGCTGGATGACGATGTCCTCGTTGGCCGTCTTGCCAAAGCCCGGACCGGGATCGATGCAGATGCGGTCGCGCGACACGCCGGCGTGGATGAGCGCGCGGGCCTGGTCGGACAGAAAGCCCATGACGCGGCGCATGATGGGCGCCGAATCGGGCAGGGTGAAGCGGCGGAGCTGCGAGGTGGGCACGTAGGCTTCCTCGCGGCGGGCGCTGCGGCGCATCATGGCGGCCAGGCGGTCATTGGGCTCCGATGCGGCCTCGGTGGCCTCGGGCGCGGGCGCGACGGTCTCGGCGGCAGCAGCCTGCTCGGCAGCCGGCGTCTCCTGCTCGCTTGCAGGCTCGGTCGCGGGCTCAGGTTCGCCAAACGGCAACGAGGGCTGCACCACGCCACCCGGAAGCTTGGCCTCCGGCTTAGGCTCACCCAGCAACTTGCCGCGACGGCGGCGAGCCGGCTTCTCAGCCTCACGCGCGGCCTCGGCAGCCGCCTCGCGCGCCTTCTTGGCAACAAACGCCGCAGCCGAGGTATCGAGCTGCACCGTTGCGTGCGTGCGGGCGGGCGCGGCGACCTCGCCGGCATGCATCACGATGACGCCGCAGGTGCTCGTCTTAACAAACTCGACCATCTTGGGGTCGGTGAAGCCCGTCACGTCGTTGACGATCGAGGCGCCGCAGCGCACGGCCGCCTTGGCAACCGCCACGTGGCGCGTGTCGATCGAGACGATGGCGCCCTCTTTGGCCAGCGCGCGCACCACGGGCAGCACGCGGCGAGCCTCCTCGTCGGGGTTGACCGGGGTAAAGCCAGGGCGCGTGGACTCGCCGCCTACGTCGATGATGTCGGCGCCGGCGTCGAGCATCGCCAGGCCATACTCGATGGCGGCATCCGGGTCGAAGTGCTCCCCGCCATCGCTAAACGAATCGGGCGTTACGTTGAGGACGCCCATGATGCGCGGACGGTCAAAGCTGAGCTCGTACTTTCCGCACCGCCATGTCTTGCTGTCGTTCGCCATGAACATCCTCCTAAAATGCCCACGCCGCCGCGCTCGGGCGCTGGCGGCGGGGTCGCTTTGCAATCAGTCTTTCTATTGTATCCGCGCGCGCGGGCTAGAACGCAAACGCGGCCGCGATGTCGCAAGAAATCAGCAGGTCGGCATTTGCATCCTGATCGGTGGGCGCCAAATTGCAAATGGCCAGCGTATCGCCGGTAAAGTATCGCGTAAGGCCTGCCGCCGGATACACCACGAGCGAGGTCCCACCCACAATGAGGGCATCGGCCGCGGCAATGGCGGCAACGGCACCGGTCAACACATGCTCGTCGAGCGGCTCTTCGTAGAGCACCACATCGGGCTTGATGCGACCACCGCACGCGGGGCACACGGGCACGCCCGCGGCGTCCTCGTGCTCGCGCGAGCAAATCCACTCGGCGCTATAGACCGCGTCGCACGACTGGCAAATGTTGCGATGGACCGATCCGTGCAGCTCGAACACGCGCTGCGAGCCCGCCATCTGATGCAAGCCGTCGATGTTTTGCGTCACCACGGCATCAAGCTTGCCGGCGCGCTCCAGCTCGGCCAGCTTGGTGTGACAGCGGTTGGGCTTAGCGTTAAGCGCGATCATCTTGGTGCGGTAAAAGTCGAAGAACTCCGCCGGATGTGTCTCGTAAAAGCTGTACGAGAGCATGGTCTCGGGCGGATAGGCAAACTGCTGGTGATACAGGCCGTCCACGCTGCGGAAATCGGGGATGCCGCTCGCCGTGGAAACACCCGCGCCGCCAAAGAACACCACACGCCCGTGGGTATTGAACAGCTCCGCCAGCGCGGTGGAGGCCTGCTTGGGATCTGTTATCGCTTGCGTCATGTTTGTCCTCCGTCCATGTTGGTCGGGGCGGCTGCGATTGCGCCGTCGCCCACGGAGCCCACCCCGCCCCTGTTGCGCTAATCTTAAGCCTGCCAACCCCGTCGAAAGGACACCATGCCTCAGACTTACACTTTCGCCTCGTGGAACGTCAACGGCCTGCGCGCCGTGCTCAAAAAGGACCCGAGCTTTATCCAGATCGCGCAAGAACTCGACGTCGATATCCTGGCGCTGCAAGAGACCAAGCTGCAAGAAGGCCAGGTCGATATTGACCTGCCCGGCTATCACCAAACCTGGAGCTACGCCGAGCGTAAAGGCTATTCGGGCACTGCGGTCTTTAGCCGCCAGGAACCGCTGCGCGTGCTGCACGCCGACGCGCTGCTACCCTACGCCGGCGAGGGTGAGGCGGCCGCACTCGTCGCCCAAGCCGTAACCGAGGGCCGCGTCTGCGCGCTCGAGTTCGACAAGTTTTGGTTTGTCGACGTCTATACGCCCAACGCCCAAAATGAACTCGCCCGCATCGACGTGCGCATGGCGTGGGACGACGCCTACCGCGGCTTTTTGAACGCGCTTGAGCACGAGTGCGGCAAGCCCGTCGTGACCTGCGGCGACTTTAACGTGGCGCACGAGGAGATCGACCTTAAGAACCCCAAGTCCAACCGCGGCAACGCAGGCTTTTCGGACGAAGAGCGCGGCAAGTTTACCGAGCTGCTTGACGCCGGTTTTACCGATACCTGGCGCGCGGCAAACCCCGACGTCGAGGGCGTCTACAGCTGGTGGAGCTATCGCTTTAATGCCCGCAAGAACAACGCCGGCTGGCGCATCGACTACTTCCTGGTAAGCGACGCAATCGCCGACAACGTACGCGACACCGGCATCCGCGGCGACATCTTCGGCAGCGACCACTGCCCCGTCACCCTCACGCTGGAGCTTTAGCCGGCCGGGATCGCCAGGCGCGCCAGGCCCGCACGCAAGCCCTGCCCTCCGCGGCCCCTACCCTCGGCCGAAACTGGAGTTTCGGCCGAGTGAAAGCCTTTATCAGCCCTCTAAACGACCAATTCTCCAGTTTCGGCGAAAAAAGAGCCCGTCAGCAACATGAACCAATCCACACCCGCAAACGAGGCCGCGCGGTCGGCCTCGCCCAACAAGATCGTCGCGGTGCCCGCCGTGACCCGCCGTATCGAGCGCCGCCCCGCACTCGAGCGCATCACGAGCAACGGCACCATCGCCGCAGCCGTCATGGTGCTCGCCGCCATCGCCGCGGTGATCGTTGCCAACACCAACGCCTACTACCCCGTCAAAGAGCTCCTCGAGGCGCCGCTCGCCATCCAGGTGGGCGCCTTTACCGGCCAGATCTCGTTCGAGGGCTTTATCAACGACTTTCTTATGGCGATCTTCTTCCTCACCGTCGGGATCGAGCTCAAGTTTGAGCTCACGGCGGGCGTACTCACCAACCCGCGCCAGGCCATGATGCCCATCCTCGCCGCGTGCGGCGGCGTGGTGGCGCCGGCCGCCATCTACGCCGCGCTCAACTGGGGCGGCGCCATGCACGGCTGGGCGTCCTTAACAAGCTCGACGTCTACCGCGCGCGCTGGTACATCCTGCTGGGCCTGGTACTGTGGTTTTGCATGTACAACTCCGGCGTGCATGCCACGCTCGCCGGCGTGATCCTGGCGTTCTTTTTACCCGCGCGCTCCGATATCAACCTCGACCACGTGCAGGACTGGCTCGCCGCCCGTGGCTCCGAGCTCGACGACATCTACGACCCCGACGAGCACGTTTTGGGTCAGCACGAGTTTACCCGCACGGCCAAGCGCGTCGAGCGCGTGATGCACCGCGTGACCCCGCCGCTCCAGCGCGTGGAGGCCACCATCGCCGCGCCCGTCAACTTTTTGATCCTGCCGCTCTTTGCCTTTGCCAACGCGCAGCTGCGCCTGGTGGGCGTTGACATGGCGAGCGTGCTCACCGATCCGGTGGCGCTCGGCGTGTACTTTGGCCTCGTTGCGGGCAAGCCGCTCGGCATCCTGACCGTGACGGCACTGCTCGTGCGCATCGGCTTTTCGCCGCTGCCCGAGGGCTCCAACTGGGGCCAGATGCTCTGCGTGGGCGTGCTCGGCGGCGTGGGATTTACCATGTGCATCCTCATCAGCGGGCTCTCGTTTACCGCTGGCACCGAGCAGCTCGTGGCCAAGTGCGCCGTGCTCGCCGCAAGCGTCACAGCCAGCCTACTCGGCCTGATCCTGCTCAACGTGACGCACGCGCTCGCAGCAAAGAAGGAGCACTAGCGGCCTCCAGCAGGACAGCCGCCGGCAGCGTGCCCGCCACCGACACTCCCCACAGGGATTGAGGGGGCCAAAAGTCCGCATTAGAGCATCAAAACGATCTCTACCGCGGACTTTTGGCCCCCTCATTTTGTTTGCAGAGCCCTGAGATTCACTTATTCCCTACCAGGCCCAGCATGTGAGCGTTCATAGAACATGCCCATGAGCTCGCTTCGACGCGAGACAGCGAGTTTACGGTAGATGCTGTGAACGTGCGTCTTTACGGTACCGAGCGAGATACTCAGCTCGTCAGCGATCTCCTGGTTGGCGCAGCCGCCCAACACGTGCGCAAGCACCTCCTGCTCACGCGGCGTGAGTTCATAAAGCGCGCAAAAGCCTGCTATATCGCCGGCGCGTTCCTCAGACTCGCGGCGCTCCATCTCAAGTCTGTACATGTCGAGACGGTCGTTCACCAAAAGCTCGGTGCGCTTGAGCATCACGTGATCTTGGTAACTGCGCGCGTAAACGATGCACGCTACCGAGAGTCCAGCCCAAAGCAGGTCCTCGAAGATGCTGATCTTTCCAACAAAGAACGGAGCGCTACCCCGCGTGACATAGAGCACGGCATAGATAACGCTCTCCGCAATGGATCCAAGGTAGGCGCACAGGCACATGAAAATCGTGATCTGGACAAATCGGCAACGGTAGATCTCATCACCACTCTTGCCGGCCATCCCCTTAAGCGTCCAGACGCTCAAACCAGCGATAATCGCAGGGTCGGCAAGAAGATACAGCAGGTCACATGCAACGGAGCCGCCGACCATGCCCGCCACGCAGCGCGCGAGCGCAACAAGAGGAAACGCGATGAACGGAAGCACGCGCGGCGACAGACCGTCCAGTCCGCATGCCAAAAGATAAAAGACGGCTTCCTCGCCCAGCTGAAACATCAACTTAGCGATATCGAGAGGGGAGAGACCGACCGAGGCCCCGGTAAATAGTCCCGAGCTGAAGTTGCTATCGATAATGGCCGCGCCCATGTCTGCCACGCCTTCCAGTGCCAGAAGCACCATCAAGGCAGACAAAAAACCAAAGTTCCGGTTATCGGTAACGCTGCGCACCACGCCGCAATAGAACGCAGCGCAGGCAAAGAGGCAAAGAAAGAGGACGTTGTAAAGGTAAATGTAGAAGCCCATGGGGCGTACCTTCCGCGTCAGAGGCAATAAAGCATGGGTCAGTTTACACCAACCATCTCATCTCACACCTCAACCTCGGCGCAGCCGGCGGCCTCGAGCTCGTCTACGGGCACACCGATAGCACGGGCACACGCCCTTCCCAGTGCAAGCGATACCGGTTCCAGCAGGACTCCGCCGCAGACCACCAGCGGCCAGCCCGTCAAGACGAGCTTTTGCCAGCGCGAAATAAAGGTGGTATCGCCCACGGGACCAACACCCGATACCAGGGCCGTTTCACCCAGAGCGATAATCAAAAACAATGCCGTTGCACCAAATATTGTCTCCAGAAGCTTAGCCCCCATCGTGCCCGGCTTCGCGCCCAGGCTCTCGGAGCAAAACTCTACCAGATGACCGAATGCGGGCAGCTGGATCAGCACGAGGGCGATTGCCATGGCTAGAGCAAGCTGCCCCCAAAACCCCGTAACTCCCTCAAATGAAAGCGCTGGCTTACCCTCGAGTATAGGAAGAAACATGCAGAGCAATAGCGGGTTGAGCACCGCATTCCACAGGGATGCAAGCTTTCTTTCCGTTAGTTTCACAAGACTCCCATCGTCAATAAAAACGGCGGCACCGCTCGATTCGCAAGCGATGCCGCCTCAGAAGATGCCATGACGCCGTTGCCAAATTCAGCGGTTCACGGACAGCAACGACGCTTACGCCTCTTCGGCAGCCGCAGCGCGTGCGGCCTCGAGCACCTCCTCGGGAAGTTCAACGCCCTCATCGGTGTTGTAGCCGTACTTATCGGCACCCTTTTTGAGGAAGAAGAGCGAGACCACGGCCGTGATGGCCTCGGCCACGGTCAGCGCCAGCCACACGCCGTCGCCGCCCATGATCATGGGGAGCACGAACAGCAGGGCGATGGGCAGCACGAGCGAGCGGAGCACGGAAATGACAAGCGGCATCGTGGTGTCGTTGAAGGCGGTCAGCATGTTCTGGATGCAGATATTGATGCCGATGAGGCCGGCGCAAGAGGTGAACAGGATCCACTTCTGAGAGGCCAGGGTGTACACGGGATCGCCCGGGGTCTGGCCGTAAACGACGAGGATCGGGTTCATCATGACGATACCGAGCACTGCGATGACAACGATCATGATGATGCCCAGGCGACGGTACTTGACGTACGTGCTGTGGATCTTCTTGGGATCGTTCTCGCCGATCTGATAGCTGATGATGGGCGTGGCGCCCTTGCCAAAGCCGATGAAGGGCCCAAGGAAGAGGAACTGGACGTACAGGAAGATAGCTGCGACCGCAACGCCGTCGGCACCGAAGAATTTCATAGCCTGGATATTGTAGATGGCGGTCATGAAGCCGGTAGCGGCGCTGTAGATGAAGTCTGCCAGGCCGATCTTGCAGCTCTCGGCGATGTTCTTGCCGGGGCACTTAGGCGAGGCGTAGTGCAGCGTACTCGTCTTGGAGAAGATGACCAGCGCAGAGGCGATGGCGCCAAAGGCCGCACCGGTGCCAAAGCCCAGAGCGGCGCCGGCGGTGCCCAGGTGCAGGGTGCCCTGGTAGATGACGTCGGTACCCAGGGTCACAAGGCCACCCAGGATGGTGATGACCATGCACTGCGTGGGCTTACCAGCCGTGAGCAGCCACATCTGGAAGCCCAGCTGGATGCTGTAGAACGGCATGAAGAAGCGGTGGATATCCCAGTACTGGGTGCAGTAGGGAGCGAGCTCGGCATCGGCGCCCAGCATGTACCATACCTGATCACCCATGAAGCTGATGGCAAAGCCCCAGATGGTAGAGATGACGGTAGAGATCACGAGCACGGCAGTAAAGGTCTTGTTTGCCTCCAGGCCCTTCTTCTCGCCCAGCAGCTTGCCCAGCAGGGCCGCAGAACCGCCGGAGAACAGGAACGCCACGGCCTCGACCACAGCCTGTGCCGGGTAGACGATGTTGATGGCAGAAAGCGTGGCCGTACTGTTGAAGTTGGTGGCGATCGCCGTATCGAAGATCTGATAGATGCCCGTCCAAAGCTGGAGCAGGACAGAGGGCAGCGCGAACAGGAACAAGCCGATCAGCGTGTAGTTCCTGGCGAGTTTGTTTCCATTGGTCTCGGCCATTTATGCCTCAACCTCCTTCTTGTACATAACCTTGCCGTCGATAACGGTCATGAGGCACTGGGCCTCGTGGATGGTGTGGGGGTCGATCGCGGTGATGTCGCGGTCCATGAGCACGAAGTCCGCGTCCTTGCCCACCTCGATGGAGCCGATGCGATCCTCGAGGAAGTTCTGATAGGCGCCATTGATGGTGCCGGCACAGATCATGTCCTCAACGGACACGCGCTGATTCGCATCGAGCAGCGTCTCCTCGGAGACATCGCCCGGAGCGCAACGGGTAACGCCCACCTCGAGGCCCTCCATGGGGTCGGGATTGGAAACAGGGAAGTCCGTAGCGGTGGTAACGACCATGCCGCGGTCCCAGAACTTGCCCAACGGATACTCGGACTCAGCGCGATCGCCCAGCTGAGCATGCTCGAGGGATTCATAGCACACGGGATCCTTGAAATGCCAGGTGGGGTTGGCGGCAGCGATGCCCTTAAGGACGGCAAAACGGTCGATGTCCTCATCGCTCATGACCTGCAGGTGGGTGATGGTCGGGCGCCAGTCCTCCACGGGATCGGTTGCCTGAGCGTACTCAAAGCCATCGAGCGCCATGGAAATAGCGGCGTCGCCGATGGCATGTACGTGCACCTGGAAGCCCTGCTCCTTGGCATACTTGACCATCTCGTTATAGGCCTCGGGCGTGCAGTTGGGCTTGCCGGTAAAGCCGGGCTTATCGGTGTACTCGTCCTTGAGGTAGGCGGTACCGGACTCGATCACACCATCGAGCACGAACTTGATGTTGTTGCACTGGTAGTGGTCGCCATGGTAGGAGTCGCGGACCTTGGCGCAGCGGTCGATCTTCTCGAGGGTCTCGCTCTCGGGCTTGCAATAGAAGCCGGAGGTCACCTTGAGCTTGAGCTTATGCTCGATGTCGAGCTCCTCGAGCGCCATCTGGGCCGTCTCCTCGTCGCGCAGGATCGGCTCGTAGATGTTGGTAAGGCCAACGGCGATCAGGTCGTCCTGCAGCGGGAGGATAGCCTTCTTGAACTCCTCGACGGTGTAGGGGCGAATAGCACGGAAGACATCGTTCATGGCCCAGTCGCGTACCAAGCCGGTGGGCTCCTGCGTCTCGGGGTCGAGTACGATAGTGCCCGCTTCCTTGCTTACGAAGCCGCGACCGATACCGGCCTTTTCCAGGCACTTGCTATTGACCCAGTAGGAGTGGCCGTCATAGGACCCGATGAGCATCGGGACGTCCGGGCACACGGCGTCGAGCAGCTCCTTGGTTTGCGTTTTGCCCTCGTTCTCGAACACGGCGTTATCCCAGCCCATGCCCTTGTAGAACTCACGGCCGGGGTTCTTTTCCACGTACTCACGGATGGTGTCGATGTACTGGTCCACCGTCTCCAAGCCCACGATATCGATCTCGTAGGCAAACTGGCCAGCACCCGATGAGAAGTGCATATGGGCGTCGCAGAAGCCCGGCATGAACATGCCGTCCCCAGACTCCAGCACCTCGGTATCGGGCCCGATAAACTCCTCGACCCCTTGGGCATCGCCCACGTAGACAAAGGTGCCGTCCTTTATGGCCGCGGCATCGGCGCGAAGCGCAGCGCGATTGGAGGTGAACACCTTTCCCTTTAGTACAGTATCTGCGAACATCGATAGACTCCCTTCTGCAGACACATCCAATTGCAAAACTGGATTTCGCAGAAGAGTGTATTGGTCATTATGCGGTTTACGCCATGTATCGTGGGATGGGTTTGTCCAAACTTTCGATTGATAGAACGCATATTTGCGCAGGTAAATAGCCATGCCGTCTCTAACGTTCATAATTAGGGCAGCTACCGTTCGCGCGGAGACGCCCGCCGCCCACAGGCGAGAGCGTCTCAAGCCGAGCAACTTCCTCGACTCAAAGTTTAGAGAGAGTTCAAACTATGCCAAGCGTTCCTACAGCCCGTATTTGCGCACCACGCGGTTGATACGGTGGCACCAGGGGCGGTAGAGCACCGCCAAAAAGAGACTTGTCGAGAGTCCGTGCACCGCATCGAACGGCACGGCCGTGGCCAAACGGGCCACGGCGCCCACCCAGGTCAGCGGCTGAACAAAGCCCACGATGTCGTAAACGTTGATGATGGCGCCGTAGAGCATGCCCGAGGCAAAGCCAGCCGCGACCAACGCCGGCATGCGCACGGTTCCATCCGCACGGTCAAACGCCCCCGCGCGCGCCAGCGCTCCGCCCGCATAGCCAACCAGACCCCAGGCATACATCTGCCACGGCGTCCACATACCCTGCCCAAAAAAGAAATTGCTGGTCAGCGCTGCCAGCGCACCGACCATAAAGCCATTACGACGGCCGAGTGTCGCACCGGCGATAATGGCGATGGCGCTCACGGGTTTAAAGTCGGGAATGGGGCCAAACAAGATGCGCCCCGCCGCGGCCAACGCCGCCAGAACCAGCGTTGGCATAATCTGGCGCAGGCCCGGTCGCGACGCCTCGTAGCCCGCAAAGAACAGCGCGAGCACCAGCGCCACCACAACCAGCATGGCAAGCGCTGTCTGCTCAATGCCCGTCAGCAATGCTGCGGCCATTACCGCCGGCACCGCCAACAACAGCGGAATCTCCAGTTTTGCAAGTAGGCGCGAGACGCGATAATCCACCATTCCATCACGCCCTATAAAACACGTTGTCGGCAAAGAAGTCTGCCGGCGGCTCCATGCAGGCAATTTCGCCGTCGAACATCATGGCAACGTCGTCGGCAGCCTGCTCGGCGAAGCCCAGGTCGTGCGTGGCCATGATGACGGTGCCGCCGGCTTGCGCATGCTCGCACAGGGCGCGGGCGATAATGCGGCGGCTCGTCAGGTCCAGCCCCTTCGTGGGCTCGTCGAGCAGCAACAGCTCCGGACCAATCAACAGCAGCTTTGCCAACGCGAGCAGCTGACGCTGGCCGCCCGAAAGATCGTACGGATGGCGCGCATCCAGGCCGTCCAATCCCAGCTGCGCCGCGCGCTCCTGGGCCGCGTCCTCGTCGTATCCGCAGGTCGAAGCCCATTCCATCAGCTCGTCGTGCACTGTCTCGGCGACCAGCAGGGCCTTGGGGTTCTGCGGCAGCAGCGCCGCCGAAGCCGCCCCGCGCACCATGCGCCCACGCTGCAGCTTAGCCGTTCGGGCCAGAATCGAGAGCATCGTCGATTTGCCGCAGCCGTTTCCGCCCACAATCGCATGCACCGCGCCAGTCGAAAACGCCACATCGAGTCCGCGCAGCACCCAGCCGGACGCCCGATCGTAGCGAAACCAGCTTCCTGTCAAGGTGGTGGCCGAGCCAGCGTACATTTTTGGGAATATTCTGCATCCACCGGCGCGCGATGACGCCCCCGAGTCGTCCTGCGGCAGGATTTGCGCCTCAAATTTAGCCGATTTGTCCGTTTTCGGTCCCTTTTTCGCACCCGCAACGTCCGCGTGCGGGTCTAAAGAGCCCTGCCGGCCACCAGCGATGCTGAAAATTCCGTTTTTTGCACGCCGCGAGCCACCCCACCCTGGCACCTCGCCAGAAAACAGCTCTTCGCGATGCCCCAAGGAGGCAATGTCGGCCACCTCGCGCACGCGGCCGCCCTCAATCCGATACGCGCACGTCGCATATTCGAGCATCGGGCGCGGCTGGTGCGTTGCCACAACAACCGTGCAACCCAGCTCGCGGTTCACGCGAAACAGCGCGTGCAGAAAATTTTTCTCGGCAACAGGATCGAGCTGGGACGTGGGCTCGTCGAGCAGCAGCACGCGCGGGCGCAAGGCCAGCACGGCCGCCAACGACAGCAGCTGCTTGCGTCCGCCCGAAAGTGTATCGGTATCGCGGTGGAGCCAATCCTCCAGCCCAAAGAAATAGCTGGTCTCGGCTACGCGACGGCGCATCTCGTCGCGCGACATACCCAGATTTTCCAGGCCAAACGCCATCTCGTGCCACACGGTTTCGCACACGATCTGGTTCTCGGGATCCTGGAACACATAGCCCACGCGCTCCGCCGATGCCCGCACGTCCATGTCGGCAACGTTCTCGCCCAGCACGCGCGCATCACCAGTGCGCTCGCCCGCCGGAGCGATCTCGGGCTTGAGCAGCGAGAGTAGCGTCGATTTGCCCGACCCAGTACCACCAACCAGCAGTGCAAACGCACCTTGGGGAACAGACCAGTCGAGCTCGTCGAGTACCGGCGCCTCAGCCCCGGGGTAGGTAAAGCTCAGGCCCCGCACCTCAATCGCAGGCACATCGGAGCCGCACGCCCCGCCCGTTACCGAGCAGTTATCCAACCGGGTCATCAGCCAAACCTCTTCTCGTCAATCGCGTGCAGCACACAGGGCAACACCATCCAAGCCGCGTACACAATATAGCCAGGCCACGGCGCCGGCACCGAAAGCTGCGGGTAAAACGAATACTGCGTCGTCGCGGTCCACGCCACCGCCACCGCGGCAGCACCAAGCAGCGCGAGCCCGACCAGCGCGGCAACGTCGCTGCACCCCAGTCGATACCGCGCATACGTCGTACGACGCGTCGCGGCACCCCACCCGCGCGAGCGCATCGCGTCCGCACGCTCCAGCGAATCTTCCATGCCCCAGCCCATCAACACGCTCGACGCCCGCAAGCGCGAGCGCACGGGGTCGGCCGGCGCGCGGCCCGGCACATCAATCGCATCCTGCACCGCCAACACCGTACGACCGCGGCGCAAAAACTGCGGGATAAGCCTCATGCACATCGAGATCATGAGCGCAATCACCGGTGCGGCATTGCCCAGCAGCGCGAGCACCTTGTCGTATTCGAGCATCGACGCCGCCGCCTCAAACCACAGCACGCTCGCCACAAACAGCCCGCCCATGCACAGGCCGTATACCATGCTCTCCAGATACACCGCGCGCATGCCAATACGGAACAGCTCCGTCGAGCCCGAGGCGCTAAACAGCGGATTGAGCACCGCGACGATCAAAATCACCGGCAGCTGCCAGCGGAGTGCGCCCAGCGTGCGGGCAGCCCCACGCGTCGCAAATCCATACGCCAGCCCGCCCGCAAGTGACAGCGCAATCAGTACCGGCTGCATCGAGAACATAGTGAGCCCCAGCGTCAGCACTATATAGAGTGCCGGCACAGCCGGATGCGACATCGAGAATGCCGCGACGGGCTCGCCGCCAAACTCCTCTCGTATGTTGTCCACGGGCACCCCCGTCCCCTCGCTCAAACAACAGCTCCGCAGCACCGCCAACGCCGCACGTACGCAGTGCAAACGCCACGCCGGCGGCGCAAGCCTCAACCGCCGCAAACCAATCGTTACGCGCTCGTCATATGCCTGCGGTATCATATTGCGCCGTGTATCGTTTCCAAACACACGTCTCTATAACGTAACAGGAGATCACATGGACGCAACCGCAATTATCCTCGCTGCCGGCGAGGGCACCCGCATGAAGTCGAACCACTGCAAGGTTTCGCACAAGATCCTGGGTAAGCCCATGGTCCAGTGGATCGTCGACGCTACCATCAAGGCCGGCTGCAGCCGCGTCGTGGTTGTCATCGGCAGCCACGCCGACGAGATGCGCGCCCTCATCGACGGCGCCTACGCCAACAGCGCCACCAAGGTCGAGTGCGTCGAGCAGACCGAGCGTCTGGGCACCGGTCACGCCGTGAAGGTCGCGCTCGAGGCCTGTGGCATCACGCAAGGCCCCGTCGTGGTGCTCAACGGCGACCTGCCGCTCATCACCGCCGACACCGTCGCCAAGTTCGCGCAAACCGTCGCCACCGGCGAGCTCGCCTGCACCGTCATGACCATGACCCCGCCCGATCCTTTTGGCTACGGCCGCATCAAGCTGGGCGCCGATGGTCAGATCGAGCGCATCATCGAGCAGAAGGACTGCACGCCCGAGCAGGCCGCCACGCTGCTGGAGTGCAACGCCGGCTGCTACGCCTTTGACGGCGCGCAGCTCGCCGCCCACATTAACGAGATCGGCAACGACAACGCGCAATCCGAGTACTACCTGCCCGACATGCTCGAGATCCTCAAAGGCCACGGCCAGGCTGTCTCCATCTTCCACTGCGACGACTACCGCGACGGTCTGGGCGTCAACAGCCGTATCCAGCTCGCGCAGCTCACCGCCATCGCGCGCGACCGCATCAACGAGCACTGGATGGCCGAGGGCGTCACGTTCATCGACCCCACGCAGGCTTGGATCGGCCCCGACGCTACCATCGGCCGCGACACCGTCGTATGGCCGCAGACGCACCTGATCGGCCACGTCACCGTGGGCGAGGAGTGCCAGCTTGGCCCCAACAGCCGCCTCACTGACACCACTGTCGGCAGCGGCTGCACCATCGATGAGACCATCGCCATCGAGGCCGTCATCGAGAACGGCGTCGACTGCGGCCCGCGCGCTTACCTGCGCCCGGGCACCCACATGCTCGACGGCTCCAAGGCCGGCACGCACGTGGAGATCAAGAAGTCCACGATCGGCGAGGGCTCAAAGGTGCCGCACCTGTCCTACATCGGCGACACCACCATGGGCTCCGGCGTCAACGTGGGCGCGGGCTCCATCACCTGCAACTACGATGGCGTGCACAAGCACAAGACCGTCATCGGCAAGGACGCCTTCATTGGCTCCGACACCATGATGGTCGCGCCCGCCCAGATCGGCGACGGCGCGCTCGTGGCCGCTGGCTCCGTCATCACCGAGCCGGTCCCGGCAGACGCGCTCGGTCTGGGCCGCGCCCGTCAGGTAAATATTGAGGGCTGGGCCGCCGATTACCGCCGCCTGCACGAGGACGACGAGGTATAACGTTTTACCAAGCATCTAAGGAGCTGTTCCCATGGGGGCGGCTCCTTTTTCTATCGTGACCTGCGCAACCGGATGAGTGGTCGGTTCGTGTCCGTTGGCGGTAAAGACGTTATCAGGACCCGATAAACCCCGCCGCGCGGTTACAATGCAACAAGGCATCTATATGGCATTCGATGTATAAAGGAGAAGGGTAATGCCGATTAATGATCCCGAGAAGTCGGAGAATATGCGCAAGTCCATCCGCGTGTATTCCGGTTCCTCCAACCGTCCCCTCGCTCAGAAGATTGCTGAGTACCTTGGGGTCGAGCTTTCGGGCCTTACGCTAAAGCAGTTCGCCAATGGTGAGATTTACGCCCGCTACGACGAGACCGTCCGCGGCGCCGACGTCTTCCTGATTCAGTCCGTGGCCGGCGGCAACGTCAACGACATGCTCATGGAGCTGCTCATCGCCACCGACGCTGCCAAGCGCGCATCCGCCCGCTCCATCACCGCCGTTATCACCCACTACGGCTATGCCCGCCAGGACCGCAAGGCCGGCCCGCGCGAGCCCATCACCGCCCGCCTCGTCGCCAACCTGCTCGAGCGCGCCGGCGTCAACCGCATCATCACCCTCGACCTGCACCAGGGCCAGATCCAGGGCTTCTTCGATATCCCGGTTAACCACCTGTCCGCACTGCCGCTGTTTGGCCAGTACTACAACGACATGCACTTCGACACCGACAACCTGGTTGTCGTCTCCCCCGACGTGGGTCGCGCCAAGGCCGCCAAGAAGCTGTCCGACATGCTCGGCTGCGACCTGGCCATCGCCCACAAGGGCCGTCCGCGCCACAACGCCGCCGAGGTCATGGGCATCATCGGTGACATCAAGGGCAAGACCTGCATCATCAACGATGACATGATCGACACCGCTGGCACCCTGTGCGCCAACGTCAAGGAGCTCAAGGCTATGGGCGCTGGCGACATCTACGTCTGCGCCACCCACGGCATCTTCTCCGGTCCGGCCATCGAGCGTCTGAACGACGCCCCCATCGTCGAGTGCGTCGTCACCGACGCCATCCCCGTCGAGGTCGGCGGCAAAATCAAGACCATCTCGGTCGCCGAGGAGTTCGCTCAGGCCATCTCCGCCGTTTACCACGAGGAGCCCGTCTCCACGCTCGTCGGCGGCGACTTCGCGCTGTAATCGCATCGTCCTTGCAACCCGGCGCATCACCGCCGGAACAGAAGAAACCCCCGCGCTCCCCCTTGTGAACTGCCTCCCATTTCTTGGACACGAGAAATGGGAGGCTTTTTATGCGTGTCGACTTGAGGGTGAAGCACGACATCGAGGCCAGGAGGGCGGCGATCGGGCTCTTCGAGCGAGGCCACGGCTCCGAGTCGGCGGCGA